>DMPQ01000261.1:0-1004 GCA_003455945.1 Planctomycetaceae bacterium | reverse complement strand
ACGGCGATATCCGTGACGTTGGCTCCGCGAGCCCGCATCTCGGTGAACGCCTCGTGACCGGGCGTATCGACGAACGCGATCCGTCGCCCGTCCTTGTCGACGCTATACGCACGGATGTGCTGCGTGATGCCTCCGGCCTCGCCCGAGACGACGTTGATCCCGATGATCCGATCGAGCAGGCTCGTCTTGCCGTGATCGACGTGTCCCAGGAACGTGACGATCGGCGGACGGGTCCGGATGTCGGTCCCTTCCTCACCCGTATCGCCGAACTGTTCGAGCATCTGCTCTTCGAGACTCTGCGCCTGACGGATTTCGAGGGTGAGCCCCATCTGTTCGGTCAGGAACCGAGCCGTCTCTTCGTCCATCATGGCGTTGATGTTGACCATCTGGCCGAGTTCCATCAGCGCCCGAAGCACCTGGCCGGCTCCGACTCCCGCCGCTTCCGAGAACTCTCGGACGGTGCAGGGGAGGTTGAGGACGGCGGCTTCCTTGCGGGGAGCCGAGGTGCTCGCCGGGACGTTGCGCCCCTTGCGATGAAAGCGGCGACTCCCGTACCGGTTCTCGCCTTCATCATCGACCGAGCGGCGCTTGACTCGCTTGGCCGTGCGGGCATCGCGGGCATTGGCCATGCCGGCGTCCCCTTCGGGCCCCTTGCCGTCGGTGCGCGCACGCGGCTTGATGCCTCGCTTCGCCGCAGCCGCTCCGGCACCGACCGCCGTCGGATCGACGACCATCGGACCGCCGGAGNNTCTGGACCTTCTCTTCGGTCCGTCGCGGCGTGAGGGTCGGCTGCTTCACCTCGGGCATCGCCGTGACGCGAACGACCGGTCCGCGCGGCGGCTGATCCCGTCGCCCCTGCAGCGGCCGATCATCGTCGTCGCGCTTCGGGCGGTTGGTCAGATCGCGCAGCGGCCCGCGGGCGCGTCCCATCAGGTCATCGCGCACCGGCCGAGTCGGCGGCAGGGTGGTGACCGGCGGGAGCGACGACGGAGTGACGATCGGAG
>DMPQ01000215.1 GCA_003455945.1 Planctomycetaceae bacterium | reverse complement strand
GGGACGAGCCGGGGCCACGCCGGCGCGACGTCGGTGACGAACCGGTGCGACCGAGGACGGTCGCACGACGACAAACCGTGCGATCGAGGTCGGTAAGCGCTACGGCAGTCTCACTGTCGCGTCGTTGGGCTTTTTTTTTCGATTCGGCGATCCGGGCGTTAGGGCGGATTCGGCGCCGTCGCTCGACCGATGAGTCGCCGGCGATGCCGATCGTTTCGACTGGCGAATTCTTAAGGTTTTGTCGGCCAGGGCATTCGACGAAGCGGTCGATACGATGCCTTCGACGGACGACGAGATCGTGATTCGCTCGGCGGGAAGCCGGGGGAGTCGGCCGAAGGGACGAGCGGCGACGAACAGCGTCCGCAGCCAGGAGCTAACCGTGACGACCGGAACCGAGCGACGTCGACGAGTCGTGATCGTCGGCGGAGGATTCGGAGGCCTCGAGACGGCGAAGCGCTTGCGGAAAGCCGCTTGCGACGTCGTGCTCGTCGACCGGAGCAACCATCATCTCTTTCAGCCGCTGCTCTATCAGGTGGCGACCGGCGGCCTCTCGCCGTCGAACATCGCTACCCCTCTGCGGCAGGTCCTGCGTCGCTGTCGCAATTGCCGAGTCCTGCTCGGCGAAGTGACCGGCTTCGATCTCGAACGACGCGAAGTGCTGCTGCAGGACGAGCGGATTCCGTTCGACGATCTGGTCGTCGCCGCCGGGGCGTCACACAGCTACTTCGGCCGCGACGAATGGCGGCAACTGGCCCCCGGCCTCAAGTCGCTCGGCGACGCCACCGAAATCAATTCGCGTATCTTCGGCGCGTTCGAACGGGCGGAGCGCGAGACGAACGAAGAGCGGCGTCGGGCGCTGATGACGTTCGTCGTCGTCGGCGCCGGACCGACCGGAGTCGAGTTGGCGGGATCGATCATCGAGATCGCCCGCAATACGCTCCGCAACGACTTTCGCGCCATCCGCCCCGAAGAGACGCGCGTCGTGCTGGTCGAGGCGAGTCCTCGAGTGCTGGGGCAGTTCCCCGAAGCGCTGTCGGCTCGCGGCGACCGGCAGCTTTCGCGCCTGGGGGTCGAGGTGCGGACCGAAACGAAGGTGATCGAGATCACCGCGGACCATGTCCGACTGGAGAAGGCGGGATCGATCGAGGTCCTGGCGACTCATACGGTCCTGTGGGCCGCCGGCGTCAAGGCGAATCCGCTCGGTGCGCGACTGGCCGACGCCTGCGGCCTGGCGACCGATCGCGCCGGGCGCGTGCCGGTCGATCGGCGATTGAGAGTCGCAGGTCGGGAGGAACTGTTCGTGATCGGCGACCTCGCCGCCGCGACCGATTCCGACGGCAAGCCGCTCCCGGGAGTCGCTCCGGTGGCGATCGATCAGGGGCGTTACGTCGCTCGCGCCATCGCTGCCAAGTCGGCCGGCAAGCAGCTCGACGAACCGTTCCGCTACGTCGACAAGGGATCGATGGCGACGATCGGTCGAGCCGCCGCGGTAGCGCGAATCGGCAAGCGACAGTACGGGGGCTGGATCGCGTGGATCCTGTGGCTCANNGTGATCCTGTGGCAGTGGGGCTGGAACTACCTGACCTACTCGCGCAGTAACCGAATCCTGTCGCTCGACGACGTCGCGCGGATCGAGCGCGTCGCGACTCGGGTCGAGAGCGTCGGGAATGTCGAACACGTCGAGCGACAACCGGTTTCGATGCGCGCCTGAAGCACGAGCGGTGCCGTGCGGTCGGATTTCGACGAGGCGTTTCGTGCCGAGGGAGTCCAGCGAACGCTCCCGATGCGGCGCGTCTCGCTTCGATCGGTGTTGGCGCTTCGCTGCCCTTCGTCTACTCTCCCGCCGCGCCGCGATCGCTGCGCGCCGAATCCCTGCTGCCGCAGGACTCGGAGACTCGAGCCTCCGCGGAGCGAGCGACGGTGCACCGAGGACAACCCTCTTGCCGCGGTCGCTCGTTCGCTCGTCGGGCGGTTCGTCCCCGTCGGTCGTTCGGCCGAGCCGGATGGCTTGTCGCTCTGTCCGCGATTCTCGCCGTGACTCAGGCCGGAGGGCCGCTGGAGTCGCTCGGGCAGGAGTGGGGCGAGCCCGATCCGGCGTCGGTCCCGAATCAGGAGAGCGTCTGGCCCGAGCTGCCGTCGGACGCGATATCCGCTCCGGTCTTCGCTCCTCGATTCGACGCCGACTCGGGTCACACCGGCTTCGGCCCTGCTGCCTTCGATCCCGCCGCTGCGGCTGGGCCGCTCGGCGAAGCTCCTGATGAACTGCGATTCGGGCCGTCGTACTTGGGCTACCCGTCGTCGGACGGTTCGTCGTCATTCGGCGAAGCGTCTGCGCTCGGGGAAGCAACCGGGTTCGATGATCCGCTGTCTCTCGATCGCACGGTCGCAGCGCGGTCGGCATCGATTCTGGAGCGGATCGCGCAGGACCACCGGGAGTTCTATTCACGGCGTTCGCTGACCGACCTCTTCTGGGTGACCGGTGGCGGTGCGATCCTCGCGAACACGTCGATGGACGAGGAGTTCCGCGACTTCTTCCAGACCAACGTGACTCAGGCCGGCGACGGCGAGTGGTCGCGGTTTCTGCACGGGACGAAGGAGTTCGGCAACGGCTTTCGGACCTTGCCGATCTTCGCGGTCGCCGCCTCGACCGTCTGGTTCGACGATCGCTTCCCGGTGCTCGAACCGGTCGGCGAGTGGGGCAACCGCTCGCTGCGCGTCTTTCTGGTCGGCGCTCCGGTCGTCGCGGTCGGCCAACTGACGCTCGGCGCGTCGCGTCCGGGAGAGGCGCCGTGGGGTTCGCGCTGGCAGCCCTTTCAGGACGACAACGGGGTGAGCGGCCATGCGTTCATGGGAGCGTTTCCGTTCCTGGTCGCCGCCGACATGACCGAGAATCGTTGGCTCAGAACCGGCCTGATCGCCTCGTCGACTCTTTGCGGCTTGTCGCGCATCAACGACGAACAGCACTACGCGTCGCAGGTGATTCTCGGCTGGACCGTCGCGTATCTGGCGAGCGGAGCGATCGCGCGGAGCGAAGGGAGTCCGCGGCAGTGGCGTCTGATCGGTTGGCAGGACCAACAGGCGCAGGGGATCGGCATCGAACGTCGCTGGTAGTCGCGAGACACCCCCGGCAGCGCGTTGTTTCTCGCCGCGGCGTGATCTACAACCAGTCGCTGCGGAAGCACGGTCGTCGACCTTCGTCGGCTCCCGTCGCCTCCGGACCGGAG
This sequence comes from Planctomycetaceae bacterium, assembly GCA_003455945.1. GTDB lineage: Bacteria > Planctomycetota > Planctomycetia > Pirellulales > Pirellulaceae > UBA11682. Next base: position 10,284 of record DMPQ01000215.1, on the reverse strand, counting down.
CGGCGACGATGCGCAATCGACGGGAACTGTTGCGAGTCGGCGGAGCGGCGGCGCTCGGGCTGACGCTCTCGCGATTCCTGAAGGCTCAGGAGGCGCAACGGGACGGCTTCGCGTCGAAGGCCGACGCCTGCATCGTCATCTATCTGAACGGCGGTCCCAGTCATCTCGACATGTGGGACATGAAGCCGGACGGACCGGTCGACATCCGCGGCGAGTTCCAACCGATCGCCACGACGGTCCCCGGCGTGCAGCTCTGCGAACACCTGCCTCGGCTCGCTCGTCAGATGCACCGGACGACGCTGATCCGCTCGATGCAGCACAGCGTCAACAATTCGCATGCGGCTGCCGTCTACGCGGCGCTGACCGGGCACGATCGAGGAGAGCAGGGAGGAGGGGCTCAGCCGACCGATCATCCCGCTCCCGGATCGGTGCTCGCGAAACTCCGGCCTCCGACCGGTGCCGTGCTGCCGTATGTCGCGTTGCCCTACAAGACTCAGGAGGGAGCGGGAGGACCGCTGCAGCCCGGCTTCCTCGCCGGGTTCCTCGGTGCGAGTCACGATCCGTTCTGGATCCTCGACGATCCGAACCGCCCCGAGTTCCGCGTCCGGAATCTCGCTCCGGCCGATGGCCTGACCGCCGATCGCCTGTCGCATCGCAAGCAACTGCTGAGCGGTCTGGATCGGGGACTCGATCAGCGGAGCGAACGGAGTCTCGGGGCGCTCGATGCGTTTCGGCATCGGGCGTTCGACCTGCTGACGACCGACGGCGTGCAGCGCGCCTTTCGGCTGGACGACGAGACGCCCGAAGCGCGCGAGCGTTACGGAAGGAACGTCTACGGTCAGAGCGTGCTGCTGGCTCGGCGACTGGTCGAAGCCGGAACGCGTTTCGTCACCATGAGCTGGGCTCCGGATGCCAACGCGACGTGGGACACGCACGGCAACAACTTCCATGCGCTACGCAACACGCTCCTTCCGCAATTCGATGCCGCCTGCAGTTCGCTGCTCGAAGATCTGGCCGATCGGGGCATGCTGGAGCGGACGCTCGTCGCGGTCCTCGGCGACTTCGGCCGTACGCCGAAGATCAACACGGCAGCCGGGCGCGATCACTGGAACGCCTGCTATTCGATCCTGCTGGCCGGCGGCGGCGTGACTCAGGGAGCAGTGATCGGCGCGAGCGATCGGAGCGGTGCGACTCCGATCGAGAATCCGATCTCCCCCGGCGATGTTGTCGCGACGATGTACCGACTGCTCGGCATCGATCCGCTGACGACGATCTACGACCCGCTCGAACGCCCGCAGACCGTCGTCCCGAACGGACGGGTCCTGCATGAGATCATCGCCTGAGGCGCGGAGACGCTGAGTGAGACGCGGAGGAGGGAGGAGGCACCGGTCGGAGTTTTCTCACGGAGACGCTGAGGGCTCGGAGGCACGGGGATGAGGATCTTGGTGCTTTGGCAGCGCATCGCGTTGTCCTTGGTGTCTCTCGTTGCCCTGACTTGACGGGCGTGTCGGCTGAGGCGGATCATTGCGGCTTCGGCGCGGGCGCTTCGGCGGTGGTCGACGCGCGTGCGATGGACTTTCTCTCCCGACGGAATCCGAATCGATGATCGTCTCGCCTCTGAAGTCCCGTCGTGCGCCGGTCGCCGTCGCGACCTGCGGTCTGGCTCTGCTCGCGCTGCTCGCCGGTGCAACGGCGTCGTTCGCTCAGTCGACGACCGCGACCGAGTCCGAGACGCCGTCGCGGATGTCTCCCGAACTGCTCTGGAAGCTCGGTCGAGTCGGTTCGCCGACGGTCGCTCCGGACGGCTCGGTCGTGCTCTGGACCGTGCGCCGCTATGACTTGGCCGAGAACTCGGGGACGAGCGATCTGCAGATCGCCTCGACCGACGGCGGACCGGTTCGGACGCTGCTGACCGGCTGGAAGTCGCTGAGCGATCTGCAGTTCGCCGGCGAAGGGGACGAGACCGCGCTCTGGTTCGTCGGTCGGCATGAAGGGATCGAGCCCGATGCGCCGCAGCTCTTCCGGATTCCGCTCGCGGAGCTGATTGCCGATCCGACGATGCTCGATCCGCTTCAGCTGACCAAGTATGCGGACGGAGTCGCGAACCTGAAGGTCGCTCCGAACGGAACGCGGTTCGTGTTCACGCGCGACATCAAGCTCGATCCGACCGTCAACGAGCTGTACGAGGATCTTCCCAAGGCGGACGCGCGGATCATCGATTCGCTGATGTTCCGCCACTGGAATGCCTGGCATGACTACGCGTATTCGCATCTGCATGTCGCCGAAGTGCGAGACCTGCAGGTCGGAGCGGAGCGCGATCTGATGGCCGGGCAGCGAAACGATTCGCCGGTCGGTCCGTTCGGCGGCGCCGAGCAGATCGCGTGGGCTCCCGATTCGCAGCATGTCGTCTACACGACGAAGATCGCGCCGTTTCCGGCGGAGTCGACCGATTCGAGTCTCTGGTTGATCGACGTCATCAGCGACGCTCCGGCTCGATTGCTGACCGACGGGCGCCCCGGTTACGACAACGATCCGTTCTTCTCGGCCGACGGCCGGCTGCTCGGCTATCACTCGATGGTCCGCCCGGGTTTCGAGGCGGATCGGAATCGGGTGATGCTGCTGGAGCCGGCGACCGGCAAGCTGATCGAGGCGACCGAAGGGCTCGATCAGTCGGCTCAGGCGACTCGCTTCTTCGGCGACGATCTGTACTTCAACAGCGACATCGACGGCACGACTCAGATCTTCCGTCTGACTCGCGGCGGAGCGATCTCGCAGGTCACCGCGGGCGACTTCAACTGGACGTTGGTCGAGGTGCTCCCTGGCGGAGAAGCGGCGATCGCGCTTCGTCAGTCGATGCTTCGTCCCGATGAGCTGTTCCGCATCGATCTGACCGATCCGAATGCCGAGGCGACGGCGATCAGTCACGTCAACGACGAGATCTACGCGGGGCTCGAGCTGCCGACATTCGTACGGCGTGAGGTCACGGCGACCGACGGCGAGACGATTCTTTGCTGGGTCGCGCTCCCTCCCGGCTTCGATCCGAACGACGGCAAGAAGTGGCCGCTGCTGCTGTACGCTCAGGGAGGTCCGCAGAGTCAGATCGGTCAGTGGTTCTCGTATCGCTGGAACTTCCACCTGATGGCCGCTCGCGGCTACGTCGTCATCGCTCCGAATCGTCGCGGTCTCCCCGGCTTCGGCCAGAAGTGGAACGGGGACATCAGCGGCGACTGGGGAGGCCAGGCGATGCAGGATCTGCTGTCGGCGACCGACGACATCTCGCGCGAACCGTGGATCGATTCGGAGCGGCGCGGAGCGATCGGCGCGAGCTTCGGCGGCTACACGGTCTACTGGCTGATGGGGAACCACCAGCAGCGCTTCAGCGCGATGATCGCGCACTGCGGCGTCTTCAATCTCGAGTCGATGTACGGCTCGACGGAAGAGCTCTTCTTCGTCAACTGGGATCTGAACGGTCCGTACTGGTCGAGCCCCGAGACGGCGGCGGAGTACGAGCGGTTCTCGCCCCACAAGTTCATCGCCAACTGGGAGACGCCGTTGCTGGTGATCCACGGCGAAAAGGATTTCCGAGTCCCGATCACGCAGGGAATCGAGGCGTTCACCGCGGCTCAGGTCCGACGGATCCCGTCGCGATTCCTGTATTTCCCCGACGAAGGGCACTGGGTGATGGGCCCTCAGAATTCGGTCCTTTGGCACCGAGTGTTTTTCGACTGGCTGGACCGTCACCTGACGAAGTGACGAAGGCCACGGGTTAGAGAACGCGGAGTTGAGGCCACGGACTACCCCTGCGCTTTGCGCTACGGGCTGGGGAGGCCACGGAGCCCCCGTGCCTTCGCGCCCTCAGCGTCTCCGTGAGAAAATTCCTCTCCGCGTCTCCCCGCGCCTCAGTGTCTCTCAGCGCCTCCGTGCCTCCGCGTCTCTGATCGTTGTTGCCCCGAACGGCCCGGGCTAGACTGAATCATCGATCGACGACGGTCCCGTCTCCTACCTCGATCGCCCCGCCTGACATTCTCTCCTCCGGAGATTCCCGCCGATGGTCTTCAGGATCGGATCGGTCTTGCGCTGCGCCGCGGCGTCTCGTTCGATGGCACTCGGACTGTTGCTGCTCGCGCTCCCCGGATCGGCTGCGGCTCAAACGGCCGACACCTCGCGCACGATCAGCTTCAATCGCGACATCCGCCCGATTCTCTCGGACAAGTGCTTTGCGTGTCATGGCTTCGATGCCAAGACGCGCGAGGCGGATCTGCGGTTGGACGTTCCTGAGGGAAATTACGATCCGTCTCGGGGGAGCGCGGCGGTCGTCCCCGGCGATCCGGCGGCGAGCGAACTCTGGATCCGGATCAACGAGACCGATCCCGATCTCCGGATGCCTCCTGCGACATCGCACAAGGAGCTGAAGGGGGAGGAGCTCGCGACGATCCGCGCCTGGATCGAGCAGGGAGCGAAGTACGAGCGGCATTGGTCGTTCGAGCCGATCGTGCGACATCCGCTTCCGAACCTCGGCGCCGACGAGCTGTCGCCGATCGACACCTGGCTGTTGGCTCGACTGAAGGGGCTCGGTCTCGGATTTTCGCCCGAGGCGGATCGCGAGACGTTGTTGCGGCGAGTCGCGTTCGCGCTGACCGGCTTGCCGCCGACGCTCGAGGAACGGCGACTGTATCTCGAGGATCAGGAGCCCGGGGCGTACGAGCGGATGGTCGATCGCTATCTCGAATCGCCGGCGTACGGCGAAGAGATGGCTCGGCACTGGCTGGATGTCGCTCGTTACGCCGACACGCACGGCATGCATCTGGACAACGAGCGGCAGACCTGGGCGTATCGCGACTGGGTCGTCGGCGCGTTCAACCGCAACCTGTCGTTCGATCGATTCACGATCGAGCAGTTGGCGGGTGACCTCCTCCCGGAGCCGACTCAGGATCAGCTGATCGCCACCGGCTTCAACCGCTGCAACGTGACGACGAGCGAAGGGGGTTCGATCGACGACGAACTGATCTATCGCTATGCGGTCGATCGGACGAGCACGACGATTCAGGCGTGGATGGGGCTGACCGGCGGCTGTGCCGTCTGTCATGACCACAAGTTCGATCCGCTGTCGACGCGCGAGTTCTACTCGATGTACGCGTTCTTCCATTCGGCCGCCGATCCGGCGATGGACGGCAACGCGCTGCTGACGCCGCCGATCCTGAAGATCGAATCGCCCGAAATGAAGCAGCGCGTCGCGGAGCTCGAGGCGCGATTGGCCGAGGTCGACCGACGGATCGCCGAGATCGCGCTCGGGGTGTCGTACGTCGATCCGGCGACGCTGGATCCGCGCCCGGCGGCCGAAACGACCGAAGCGATCTGGTTCGACGATGCGTTTCCCGAAGGGAACCTGGTCGCCTCGCCCGGCCATCCGCCGACGTTCGTCGACGATGCCGGCGGCGCCGCGGTCTTCAGCGGAAGCAAGGCGCTCCGTCGTCAGGATGCCGGACTGGCTCAGGACGTCTGGAGCGAAGCGAAGGTGCCGCTGAGCTTGCCTGCCGGAGGCGTGTTGTTCGCTTACGTGAGAATCGATCCGAACGATCCGCCCAAGACGCTGATGCTGCAGTTCCATCGGGACGGCTGGCAGCACCGCGCGGTCTGGGGTGACTACGACGCGATTCCTTGGGGAGCTGCGGGAACGACCGAGAAGGTGCATTTGGGTGAGTTGCCCGCAGCCGGCGAGTGGGTCCGCCTGGAGGTGCCGCTCGCGACGGTCGGCCTCGCGCCGGGCGAACGCCTGACCGGGTTCGCGCTGACGCAGTTCGGCGGCACGGTCTGGTGGGACAAGGTCGGCGTCACCGGCTCGTTCGATCCCGCTTCCGATCCGACGCGTTCGTATCTCGCCTGGCGTCCGACTCAGACGCAGAGTCCGGTGCCGGCGGAGTTGCTGACCGGAGGAGAGGTCGCCGACGACTCGGAGGATGCGGCGCTGCGGCGGCGTTACCTTTCGGAGGTCTGCGTGACGACGAAGGAGGCGTTTGCCGAGCCGGTGGCGGAGCGTCAGCGTCTGAGCGACGAGCGGAAGCAGGCGATCGAGTCGGCGCCGGGAACGTTCGTCTTCCGCGATCTGGCTGCCCCCAGGTCGAGCTTCGTGATGATGCGCGGCGCGTACGACAAGCCGGGAGAAGGGGTCGAACCGGCGACTCCCGCGATTCTCCCTCCGCTGGTCAAGGCGAATCCTGAAGGTCGCGCGACGCGTCTGGATCTGGCCCGGTGGCTCGTCGCCGACGAGCATCCGCTGACGGCGCGCGTCGCGGTCAACCGCTTCTGGCAGCAGTTCTTCGGGACGGGGTTGGTGAAGACGAGCTACGACTTCGGGTCGCAGGGTGAGGCGCCCAGTCATCCGGAACTGCTCGACATGCTGGCGCTTGACTTCCGCGAGAGCGGCTGGGACATCAAGCGTCTCGTCCGCACGCTCCTGCTGACGCGGGCCTTTCGGCAGAGTTCGTACGTGACTCCGCAGCTGCTGACGATCGATCCGACGAATCGTCTGCTCGCGCGAGGCCCGCGGTATCGTCTGGATGCCGAACAGATCCGCGACAACGCGTTGGCGCTCTCGGGACTGCTGGTTCGGAAGATGGGCGGAGTCGGCACGAAGCCGTATCAGCCCGACAACATCTGGGAACCGGTCGGATTCGCCGGCTCGAACACCCGTTTCTATCAGCGCGATTCGGGCGAGGCGTTGTATCGCCGGAGCATCTACGTCTTCCTGAAGCGGACCGCACCGCCGCCGTTCATGTCGAACTTCGACGCGCCGAATCGCGAGCAGTCGTGTTCGCTGCGCGAGCGGAGCAACACGCCGCTCCAGGCGCTGCAGCTGATGAACGACGTGCAGCATGTCGAGGCGGCGAAGCTGCTCGGCCAGCGGGCGATGCGCGAGGGAGGTACGGAGACCGACGAGCGGATCCGCTGGCTCTTCCTGACCGTGCTGGCTCGCGAAGCCGAAGCGGACGAGTTGGCGATCGTGCGTCAGCAGTTCGACGGGCATCTGGAGCGCTACCGGAGCGATCTCGACGCGGCAAAGCGCCTGATGACTCAGGGCGAAATGCCGGCGGATGCCGAGCTCGATGCGGCGGAGAGCGCCGCGTGGACGCTGGTCGCCAATCTGATGCTGAATCTCGACGAGACTCTGACGAGGAACTGAACGATGGATCCGAGAATCGAAGCGGCTCGCCGGATGACTCGTCGTCAGTTCTTCGGCGAACAGGGTTTGCGGATGGGGAATGTCGCGCTGGCGGCGATGGCCGGCAGCGCGATCGCCTCGTCGAGCGGCGCGGCGCGCGGTGCGACGGTCGATGCGACGGAACTCTCGGGAGGGTCGGTGCATCCGGGACTCCCCGGTCTGCCGCACTTTCCGGGGACCGCCAAGTCGGTCATCTATCTGCACATGAACGGCGGTCCGTCGCAGATCGATCTGTGGGACTACAAGCCGGGACTGCAGGACTACTTCGACAAGGAATTGCCTCCCAGCATTCAGGGAGGGCAACGACTGTCGACGATGACCAGCGGACAGCAGCGGTTTCCGGTCGCTCCGTCGAAGTTCAAGTTCGAACAGGCGGGGGAGTGCGGCACGTGGGTGAACGTCGACCTGCTTCCGCACACGTCGAAGATCGTCGACGACATCGCGCTGATCCGGACGGTGCATACCAACGCGATCAACCATGATCCCGCCTGCACGTTCGTGATGACCGGCTCCGAGATTCCGGGCAAGGCGAGTCTCGGGTCATGGGTCTCGTACGGCCTGGGGAGCGACAACGACGATCTGCCGTCGTTCGTCGTCTTCACGCCGCGCTTTCCCGGCGACAGCAACGGCCAGGCGCTCTACAACCGGATGTGGGGCTCGGGCTTCCTGCCGACTCGATACAACGGCGTGGCGCTGCGCGGCAGCGGCGACCCGGTGCTCTATCTGGCCGATCCGGACGGCGTCGAACGAAGCGATCGGCGTCACATGCTCGACGCGCTCGATGCGCTCAACCGTCGCAATCTGGATCGCTACGGCGATCCGGAAACGGCGACTCGGATCGCCCAGTACGAGATGGCGTTCCGGATGCAGACCAGCATTCCCGACCTGATCGACATCTCGAACGAGACCGACGCGACGCTCGAGATGTACGGCCCCGACGTTCGGACTCCCGGCACCTTTGCTCACAGTGCCCTGATCGCTCGGCGGCTGGTCGAGCGAGGGGTGCGCGTGGTGCAACTGGCGCATCGCGGCTGGGATCAGCACGGCGCCCTGCCGTACCAGTTGGGCAATCAATGCCGCGATACCGATCAGGGGACCGCCGCACTGGTGATGGATCTCAAGCAGCGCGGACTTCTCGAGAACACGCTGGTGGTCTGGGGAGGGGAGTTCGGTCGCACCGTCTATTCGCAAGGGAATCTGACGCGCGACGACTATGGTCGCGATCACCATCCGCGCAACTACTGCATGTGGATGGCGGGCGGAGGGGTGAAGGGGGGAATCGTTCACGGCGAGACGGACGAGTTCAGCTACAACGTCGTCCGCGACGGAGTGTCGCTGTTCGATCTGAACGCGACGATCCTGCATTGTCTGGGGATCGATCACACGCGTCTGACCTTCCCGTTCCAGGGGCTCGATCAGCGACTGACCGGAGTCGAACCGGCCGGACCGGTGATGGCGTTGCTGAAGTAGCCGGACGTCAGAGTCAACCGAGTCGGAACGGTCGGACGTTCGTTCGAAGTGCGACCGACCCAGGTCGCAGCGTTTTCCGACCCGAGAGACACGAAGAGCCCCTGCGCTTGGCGCTGCGGGCTGGGAGACACGCAGGGGGACACGGAGCGACCCCTTGCTGACGCTGCGGGCTGGCGAGAGAAACGGAGTTCCGACAACGCCGTGCCTTCGCGCTCTTGGCGTCTCCGTGAGAAAATTCTTCCTCGGTGACTTGCCGTTCGCACGCCGTGTCTCTCAGCGGTCTCTTTCGCTCTCCGTGTCCTGCGGCGGTCTCGTCCGCACATTCGCGCCAATGGGGCGAGTCGTCGGGTGGTTGGAGGGGAGCGGAACGTCGGGACGATAGTCCCCCTGTTTCCGGTTGCGGAGCGAGGTGTCGTCCGTCGGACGTCATCTCATCGCTGCAGCGGAAATGCTCCGAGCGTCACGAGCCGAGCCGATGCGATCCTTCGGGATCGACATTCGCTTCGGGTCTCGAGCGAGGAGCGATCGGCAGGGATCACGACTTCTCCGCCCAGCGAGACCCGGACGCCATGGACAGCTTCAGCAATCGCCGGATCGACCGCTCCTACGGCTCGCTCGCCGCCTCGGAAATGAATCCGCTCGACTGCAGCTCCTCGCTGCAGACCCCTCTCGAAACCTATCTGCGCGAGATCAACGAGGCGAAGCTGCTGAGCGCGGCCGAAGAGCGCGAACTGGCTCGCAAGATCGCTCAGGGAGATGTCCGGGCGCGCGACCGGATGGTCCGAGCGAATCTCCGATTGGTGGTGAACATCGCCCGCGGCTACACCGGCAAGGGGCTCGGGCTGCAGGATCTGATCGAAGAGGGGAACCTCGGCCTGCTGCGAGCGGTCGAGGGTTACGACCCGAACGTCGGCACGCGGTTCAGCACGTACGCCAGCTACTGGATCAAGCAGTCGATCAAGCGGGCGCTGATCAACTCGGCCAAGACGATCCGGATCCCGGCGTACATGGTCGAACTGCTCAGCAAGTGGCGTCGAGCCAGTGCTCGGTTGGCCGAGGAGCTCGGTCGGACCGCGACTCCCGAAGAGGTGGCTCGCATCCTCGGTCTGCAGAAGAAGAAGCTGCCGATCATCAAGAAGGCGATCAAGATCTACAATTCGACCCCGCAGACCGATCAGGCCGACAACGGCTGGTCGCTGGGCGAGATGGTGATGGACGATCGCTCCAAGACGCCCGAGGACGAGCTGCTCGAGAACGACATCCTGGTCCATGTGCTGGACATGATCCAGACGATGGACTCGCGCGAGGCGACGGTGCTGCGGATGCGGTTCGGTCTGGACGAGTTCGATCCGCATACGCTCAAGGAGATCGGCGAGCAGCTCGGACTGACTCGCGAGCGCGTCCGGCAGATCGAGACCGAGGCGCTGCGGAAGCTGGGCGAGAGCATTCGCGACCCGCGGGATACGGACGAAGAGTTCGGTCGCAAGCGGCGTCGCAAGAAGCCGACCGAAGCGTGACCGCCGGCGGACGGTCGAACGCATCGAGCGGCGTGGCCACGCCGCCGCAGCGATTCGAGGCGAGTCTCACCCTGGGGC
>DMPQ01000183.1 GCA_003455945.1 Planctomycetaceae bacterium | reverse complement strand
CGGGCGCCCGTCTTCAGGGCGCCCCTCGAGCGGTGATCGACCTCAAGGACGCGGGCAAGAGCGAGCCGGTGGAGAGTTTCGCGGGCGTCGCCCCGCCGGGCCTCCGCCAGGTCGCCGCCCTGGTCCGGGACCGCGTGGGGGAGCCCCCGGGAATCGCAAGCCTCCGGGGAATCGTCCTGGCCGCCCGCTCGGACCTGCGGACCTTCCGGAAGGGGATTGAGCGNNCGGAGCGAGGCGACCTGAAAAGCGCCGACAGCTCCGGCGGCTTCGTTGCGACGAAGCGAAGCTATCAAGGTCCGGAACGAGCGACGACTTCGGTCGGTTCGCGCAACGAAAAAGGGGACTCCAACCGGAGTCCCCTTGGCTTGTTGCATCTCGCTCCTGCGGCAACGACCGCGCATGAAGCGACAGCGATCGGGGCACGGGCAGGAAACCGGTCGAGTCGATCTTGGCGGGGCTCGTTCGACGGAACGACACCCCAGACGACTCGCACCTCGTTTCTCAGGCCGCGACCGCCTTGGCCTTGGCGGCCTTGATCACCGCCTGCAGACGCGACTTGCGGCGCGACGCCATGTTCTTGTGGATGACCCCTCGGTCACCGGCGCGGTCGAGCTTACGAGCCGCCATGCGGTACTCGGTCTCGGCCAACTCCAGGTTTCCTTGGCGGACGGCGTTGAGGACCCGCTTGATCTGGGTCTTCACGGCCGACTTCACCGCGCGATTCCGTTCGCGTCGCTCCTGGTCCTGACGAAGTCGCTTCTTGGCACTCTTGGTATTCGGCATGGCTCGTTCTTGGATTGCGATCGAGAACCGTACGAACCGTTTCTCTCGGGCGGGAAACCGACTAATATGCCCAGGCACGCTCGGCCTGTCCAGATCACCTCGCTCTTTTTCGCTTGCCGAGCGACTACTGTCGGGAGATCGGTCCGCTGATGTCGCCCCTCCAACCCGCTCGGACGCGGTCGCCGGGCCGAGTCATTCTGGTCGGTGCGGGGCCGGGGAGTCCCGACCTGATCACGCTACGAGGGGTCGAGGCGCTGCGGTGCGCGGATGTCGTCCTCTACGACTACCTGGCCAACCCGCTCCTGCTGGAACACTGCCGAGCCGACGCGGAGCGGATCTGCCTGGGACGACACGGATCGGAACGGGTCTGGGACCAGGACCGGATCAATCGGGCGCTGGTCGAGGAAGCGTCGCGAGGTCGGATCGTCGTGCGGCTCAAAGGGGGAGATCCCTCGATCTTCGGCTGTGCGGCTCAGGAGCTCGCGGCGCTGATCGGCGCGGAGATCCCGTTCGAGGTGGTTCCCGGAGTGACGGCGGCGAGTGCCGCGGCGGCCGATGCCGGTATTCCGATCACCCACCGTGAACACGCTTCGGCGGTCGCGTTCGTCACCGGTCGCGAAGACCGAGGCAAGTCGACGTCATCACTCGACTACGCCGCGCTCGCGCAGTTTCCCGGTACGCTCTTGCTCTACATGGGAACGACGACCGTCGAGAGTTGGTCGACGGCGCTGATCGCGGCGGGAAAGCCGGCCGAGACGCCGGTCGCGATCGTTCGTCGCGCTTCGCACCCGGACGCCGAAGTGATCACGACGACGTTGGCCGAAGTGGCGCAAGTCGTCCGAACGCCGCGGCCCATTCGCCCTCCCGTCATCTTCGTCATCGGCCCGGTCGCCGCGCTCTCCGAGCGACTCGTTGCGCCCTGCCGCACCGAGCCAGAGGAAGCCGGTTCGGCATCGTCCCGATCGCTGATCGGCCGAACGGTCTGGGTGACGCGTCCCGAAGAGCAGGCTCGCGACCTGATCGACTCGCTCCGGCAGCTCGGCGCCCGCGTGCTCGCTCGACCGGCGATCCGGTGCGTGCCGGCTCCCGTCGGAGACACGGCGACGCGGTTGCTGGACGAGCCGTGCCGGTTCGACTGGGTCGTGTTCAACAGCGCCAACGGCGTGCTCGCCTGGTTTGCCGGGCTGGAGCGAAGCGGCCGAGACGCCCGTTGGTTCGCGACAGCGAAGATCGCGACGGTCGGTCGCGGAACGGCCGAAGCGCTTCGCCGATTCGGGTTGATCGCCGACCTGGTCCCCGATCGATTCGACGCGGAACGCCTGGCCGAGACACTGATCGAAGCGGAACACGGATCCCTCGGCGGCTCGCGACGAGCCCTCCTGATCCGCGGCGAACAGGGACGAGCGACCCTCCGCGAACGGCTCTCGGCGGCCGGCTGGACGGTCGACGAGAGCATCGCGTACCGGACCGAGGCGGTTGCCGAGTTCGGCCCCGACATCGTCGCGCCGCTCGATGCCGGAAGAATCGACTGGACGACCGTCACGAGTCCTTCGATCGCCTCGTCGATCGCCCACCTGGGAGTCGAACGGCTGTCTCGCACCCGTCTGGTCGCGATCAGCCCGCTGACCGCGGAAGCACTCGAGCGGCACGGACTGCCGGTCGCGGCGATCGCCTCAGAAGCGTCGGACGAAGGGCTGATCGCCGCGATGCTCGATGCGACCGCTCGCGACGCGATAGCCGATGACGCGAGCCTCGACGACCGGGCGCCCGACGGTTCGGCCGCGGGCGCTCCCTCGACTCAGCGCTGATAGATCGGCAACAGCCCGCGGTCGAGCTGCAGCATGATGAGCATGGTCGAGGTGCCGTAGACGGCGCCGTAGGCCCCCTCGGACCAGCTCCCGTCCGCCTGCTGCTCAGACACGATTCGGGCATACAGCCGATCGCGGAATCCGTGCCAATCCTCTTCGGTCTGACGGTACATCACCTGCGAGTAGTACAGGTAGGTGTAGTGCCAGTGGCCGAAGCCCGAGTTGTTCAGCGAGTGGAGCTCCCGCTTCGAGTAGGCGAGCATTTCGGGAACGTGCTCGCTCTCGTAGTCGCCGGCGTTGTAGAGCGCCGCGAGTGCTGCCGCGGTGATCGCCGGGCGCGAACCGCCTCGGTTCCGCGAACTGTACGAGATCCCTCCGTCCTGATTCTTGCAGTCGTAGATGTACTTCTTGGCGCGTTCGATCGCATCGCGGTCGACGGCGATGCCGGCGTTGCGGCAACCGCGGAGCCCCTGGACCTGCGTGATCGTCGTCGACCCTTCGTCGAAGTCGCTGCCGTCCTTGGCGCTGACGTATCCCCAACCTCCCGATGCGGTCTGGGCGTTGATGCTGAACTCCACCGCCTTGACCAGCACCTCGACCAGTTGCTCGCGGCGATCCTCGTCCTCCTCCTCGCCGAGCACCTGCGAGAGGAAGAGCATCGAGAACCCGTGGCCGTAGGTATAGTGATTGTCGCTGGCGTCACCGATCAGACCGTTGGCCGTCACCTTGTTCAGCAGATAGTCGGTCGCACGCCGGACGTTGGCGGCGTACGGCCCCTGAATCGTCGTGCTCCCCGAGCAGATCATCGCCATGCCGGCCAATGCGGTCATGGCGGCGGGGTAGGTATTGTTGGTTGCGGTCCAGTGCCCCAGACGGGACTGATGCGACGCCAGCCAATCGAGGCCTCGCCGAGCCGACTCGTTCCACTGGGCTTCCTGAGTCGCTCCGCGGGTCGAGCCGAGCGACAGGCCGACTCCTCCGAGCGCCGCGGCACTGCCGATCAACCATTCCCTACGGCTCGTCCGGAACGTCATGCCTCGCGCCCTCGCGGTTCGATGGAGACTCCGGCCCCGTTATAGTCGGCTCGGAAGGGGATCGCCAACGCCGAACGGGGCGAGGGGGGGGACGGTTGCACCGGCGATCGACCGGACGTCGACCTCCGCTCGGCCATCGAGACGAACGTCCGCACGGTCGGTATCGCATCGGTATCGCGCTCGACAGCCGGTATCGCCGTCGGCATTGCGCTCGCCGGGCGTTCCGGGGCTAGAGTTCGATCGTTGGCCGATCGGTCGCGCTGCGGGTCATGCGGGCGGGAGCGATCGGAGGGGGCTTCCGCCGCAGCAGTTCGAGGCGAAGACGATGTCGGACGAGCAATTCCAGAGCATTCTCGCTTGGATGGGCGATCGGGTTTCGGACGGCAACGAAAGCCTGACCGAACTCCTCGGCGGCATGCATCTGGGGCACTGGATGCTGGTCGGAGTCGGGCTGATCTGCTGGGGCGTGATGATGATGCGCGGGTTAGGACTGAAGAAGTTCCAGTAGTTCGGAGGCCGAGGATTCGAGTCGCCGTCACTCGATCGGCCGACCGCGTCCGCAGCCTCTCGCCTCGGGATCGCCGACGCGGCNNCCGGGGATCGCCGACGCGGCCAGCCGTTCAGAAGAGCGTCGGCCCCGGCTCGAAGCCCAGCTCCCGCACGCGTTCATCCTCGATCGTCGCTTCGGTCTCCTTGCCGACCGCTCGATAGATCTCGGCCAGGTGATAGTGGAGTGCCGCAACGCCTCGTCGAGTCGCGGCGACTCGATCGTCGATCTCCTCGTTGCGGACGATCCGATCGACCGCCTCCCGACGCGCCCGCTCTTCGGCTCGCCAGGCGAGATCGGTGATCGAGACGGCACGGACCGCCCAGCGTTCCGCTTCGCTCGCATTCCCCGACCGGAACAGGATCCATGCCTTGGTGTCGAGGTAGGCGGCGTAGGTGAGCAGTTCGCCGTCGGCGAAGCGGAGTCGTGCGGTCTGATCGGGATCGAAGCCCAGACGCCGAACCTGTTCCCGATCCGCTTCGGCTCGCTTGACGTCCCCCAACTGCTCTCGGATGCGCGAGCGATGCGCGTGCATCAGAGCACGTCGCCGAGCCAAAGTTTCGCGACGGGTTCTCAGTCGCGCGATCTCCTCGCGCACCGACTCTTGCTGAAGCCCCCCCTCGGCACCGAGAATCGCGATCCGTCCCTCGAACTCGTCGAGGAACCGTCGATGGATCGGCTCGAACTCGCCGATCGCTCGGTCGATCCGATCGGCGGCCGTCCCCCAATCACCGGCGTCCATCGCCGTGATCGCAGCCCGGTGCGACAACTCGTAGTTCGGCCAATCGAACGCCTTCAGGACCCGTTCGATGTCGGACGACGCTCCGTCGAGATCGATACCGGCCAGTGCGCGGAGATAGGCGTAACCGTTCAGGAACGACGGATCGTCCTTCAGTTCGGGAAGCTCGGCGAACGGCCGACATCCGGCGATCGCGTCTTCACCTCGCCCGAGAGCCGTCAGGGAATAGGCCGCAATCTGACGGACTTCCCAGCGGATCGCCGGCGCCCAATCCGACGGGTCGGCGAACTCACCTTCGGCCGCCTCGATCGCTCGGATCGCTTCTTCATGTTCACCGGCGTCCGAAGCTCGTCGAGCGTAGTCGACGACCCATTCGAGTCGATCGGGGCGGCGATCGATCACCTGGCGCAGTTCGCGGAGAGCCGTCGTCCGATCGCCGTCGAGCCAGGTCTGTCGTGCGGCGGCGAGTCGCCAGCGATCAAGCTCGTCGCGAAACCACCCCTCGGACCAAGCCAGCACGATCGCCCCCAGCAGCAGGATCACGACGATCCGGCCGCGCGTCGACGTCGGGAGCAGGCGGGCAAGTCGAGCCATGGGGAGTCGGCGTTCGGCACGAGAACGAGCGAGGCGAAGGCGACGAAGTATAGACCCTTTCGCCTCGGCCGTCCGTTCCCCGCGCCAAGGCGGGGACGAGAGATCGCGGGGGACGAGTGAGAACGCGAGACGCGCAGCGACCGATCGACGCGACCGGCGGCTTGCCCGAAACGGAACCTCCCGAGACGCCTGCCGAGACGGGGGTACCTGACGCCGGTTCGGAGCCGTCACCGGACAGCCCCGCCCTCGGCTCAATCGCCGAAGACGACCTCTTCCTCGGTCTTCAGCTGGCGCATGTAGCTGTGGTATTCGATGTTGAGCGTCTCGCGATCGCTCTCGAACACCTCATCGAAGAGTTCCTTGAGCAGATCGGCGCTCAGCGAAACGTCGGGCGGCATCTCGCCGAGCTTGCGATAGAACGCCATCAGCTCGTCGAAGTGCTTCTCGACCAGGAAGTGGGTCAGCCCCCACGCCTGCGAGTAGCCGTGGAGCACGGACGAGTGGCTCCCCGCCAGGTCGAAGATCTCGTCGCTGACGATGAAGTCGACATGCGAGTGCTCGGGATCGTTCTCGGCCAACGCGCGGTAGAACGGAAGCCGCTCGGCATTGACGGCGCCGATCCCCGACCAGGCCGCTTCGCTCGGCGATTCGAAGTAGGTCGCGAGACCTTCGTGCACCCACGACGGCGTCATGATATGCCGCGGAAAGAGTCCGGTATTGCCGGCCATCTGATGCGTGCACTCGTGCGACACCACTTCGATGTCGGAGTTCTCGCGGTCGATCTCGATCAGCAGGTTGAGCGTCGCTCCGAGGCGAATCAGGTCCTTGGCACGCGGATCGCGAACCCGTCCCGCATCGGCTCCCGCCTGCTGGATGTCGTTGACGAGATCGCGGATCTCGCGGAACCCGCCGCTCGATCCGTGGTCGTAGAAGTAGCTGATGTTGGTCTTCGGATCGTAGAAGCCGATGGCGCTCGCGAGATCGGGACTGATGCTCAGCTTGAAGCGGTCG
Organism: Planctomycetaceae bacterium; assembly: GCA_003455945.1. GTDB lineage: Bacteria > Planctomycetota > Planctomycetia > Pirellulales > Pirellulaceae > UBA11682. The sequence goes on along the minus strand of DMPQ01000183.1, from coordinate 1,134 downwards.
TAGTCCGCCTCTTCGTTGAACAGCACGACCTTGAGCCGCTCGTTCGGGATCTCGAGCTCGATGCCGCGCGAATAGAACTTCAGCAGAAAGCTCTCGTAGACCAGTTCGAGCAGTTCGAGTCGCTCTTCGGCTCGCGGCTTGCGACGCCCCTTCTCGCGATCGAACGTCTCGGGAGTGTCGTGCAGCAGGATGAAGTGCTTGCTCAGCGACACGCGCATCCGGCCGATCTTGACCGACTTGCGGAGGTCTTCCTCTTCCTGCTTCGAATCCCCGAAGTCGACCGCGTCGATCTTCTGCTTCAGATCCAGGATCGATGCGGCATGAGCGTTGTTCGGATCGAGTTCGATCGCGCGGGTGGCGCACTCGTAGACCTTGGTCACCAGGCCGTTGCGCAGCGCAAAGTCGGCCGCGGCCATCGCATCTTCGGCCGTCTTGATCCCGCGCTCGTAGCGTTCGAACAGCTCGTCCGGTTCGTCCAACCGCTTGTGGTCGACGACGTCGCGGCTGTCCATCTTCAGCTGCCCGAGCTTCGGATGGGTGTACGAGGCATTGCCGCCGGGGAGCACCGTGTATCGTCCGCGCAGGACGACGACCGACGACGTCCCCGGGATCTGATACTTCACCAGCTCGGCCGCCGCTCGCTCGCCGGCTGACCATCCGATGACAAGAGCCGCCAGCGCAGCCATTCCGATTCGTCTCATGGACTCGCCTTCCCCGCCTGGTTGATCGCCCCGTCGGCCGTTGCCGTCCGTCGATTCGCAAGTGGCGACGCGTTGCGCCGCTCGTCGCTCAGCGACTATTCCTCGTCCTCTTCGATCACGATCGTCTCGTCGATCTCGTGCGGCTTGATCGACCAGTCCTCTTCCGGCTTGGTCACCGCATTGACGTCGACCTGCTCGCCGCCGCGGATCGTGCAGAGCGCGCGGAAGACTTCGGGATCGATGTCCGACGGGATGCGTCGGACCGAACCGTCCGCCAGCGCCACGATCGCACCGTCTCCTCCTTCCGATCCGAAGCCGGTGAAGCTGTCGAAGAACGGCTCGCGAGCTCCGCGCACCGTCGCTCCGCCGCCGCAGATCCAAGGACCGGCGACCTTGCCGCTGCCGATCAGCATGATCGTGTTCGACGTCCCGT
>DMPQ01000283.1 GCA_003455945.1 Planctomycetaceae bacterium | reverse complement strand
AACCCCTGCGCTTGGCGCTTCGGACTGGGAGGACACGGCCCGCCCCTCTCCGAGTCCCCTCCCGCGCGAAACCAATCTTGACCAAACCGGTCGACTTGCTAATCATTGGTTCGACCGACGGCGGAAGGGCTAGCGATTCCGCCGGGGGACCGGGACTTCGCCCTGACGGACGAAAGAATACAATCGGAAACTTCCGAAGAAGCTTCGAGACCGGCACGACCGTCAAAGTCGACGCGACCGGTTCGATCCTGCTTGCCCGAATTCCCTGATCGTCAGGGTCCTCGGGCAGGGCGGTCGGTCGCGGCGTCCCCATCCCGGTGCCGGCTCGTGATTCGGCTTGCGGTCCGAATCGTCCGGCCATCGGTACGACGTTTCGGTCGCCGGCTGTTCTTGCCTTGGTCTTGCCATCTACCCCACGACGAAGTCCATGTCTTCGACACTCAGTTCGGGCGTTCCGGCAACCGATCGACCGACCGAGATTCTCCGCGGCGCCACGGTGCGTCTGGTCGGCGACTCGGGCGACGGCATGCAGCTGCTCGGGGCTCAGCTGACCCAGGCGTCGGCGATCGTCGGCAACGACGTGGCGACCTTCCCCGACTTCCCGGCCGAGATCCGAGCTCCGCGCGGCACGCGAGCCGGGGTGAGCGGCTTTCAGGTGCAGTTCGCTTCGGAAGAGATCTTCACGCCCGGTGACGGTCTCGATGCGCTCGTCGCGATGAATCCGGCGGCGCTCGTGACGAACATCGCCGATCTGCGTCACGGCGGGATCCTGATCGTCGACGAGAACAGCTTCGCCGAGAAGGATCTGAAGCTCGCCAAGCTCTCGTCCAATCCGCTCGACGGCAAGCTGGTCGAGCCGTATCGGCTGATTCGCGTTCCGCTCACGAACCTGACTCGCGGTGCGGTCGAGTCGCTCGGGCTGAGCATGAAGGAGGCGGATCGCTGCCGCAACTTCTTCGCGATGGGCCTCGTCTTCTGGCTCTACGGCCGGACGATGGACCCGACTCTCCGCTTCATCGAATCGAAGTTCGTCAAGCAGCCGGAGATCGGCGAGGCGAACCGCCGCGCGCTGATGGCCGGCTGGAACTACGGCGAGACGACCGAGGCGTTCGCGAGCACCTATCAGGTCGGCCCCGCGAAGCTCCCGTCGGGCAAGTACCGCAACATCATGGGGAACCAGGCGCTGGCGTGGGGNNGACCTTCCAGGCCGAGGACGAGATCGCGGCGATCTGCTCGGCGATCGGAGCGGCGTTCGGCGGATCGATGGGAGTGACGACCTCCAGCGGTCCCGGCATCGCGCTCAAGATGGAAGGACTCGGCCTGGCGGTGATGCTCGAGCTCCCGCTGCTGGTGATCGACATCCAGCGAGGCGGTCCGAGCACCGGCCTGCCGACCAAGACCGAGCAGGCCGATCTGCTGCAGGTGATCTTCGGGCGCAACGGCGAGTGCCCCGTCCCGGTCGTCGCGGCTCGCAGCCCCGCCGACTGTTTCGAAGTGGTGCAGGAAGCGTGGCGGATCGCGGTCCGTCAGATGACTCCGGTCATCGTCCTCAGCGACGGCTACGTCGCGAACGGTGCGGAGCCGTGGAAGATCCCCGACGTCTCGAAGCTCGAGCCGATCGAGGTGCATCATCCGACGGCGGCCGAGGTCGGTCTTCCGTTCCGTCCGTATCAGCGCAACGAGCTCCTCGCTCGCCCGTGGGTCGTTCCCGGAACTCCCGAACTGATGCACCGCGTCGGCGGCCTCGAAAAGGAGGACGGGACCGGCAACATCAGCTACGACCCCGAGAACCACCAGAAGATGGTCGACATCCGCGCGACCAAGGTGGCGAACGTCGCGAAGCTCGTCGGGCCGTGCGAGGTCGACGGTCCCGAATCGGGCGACCTGCTCGTCGTCAGCTGGGGCGGCACCTACGGCGCCTGCATGACGGCGGTCCGTGAGTGCCGACGTCAGGGGCACAGCGTGGCGCACTGCCATCTCCGCTGGCTCAATCCGTTCCCGTCGGATCTGGGTGACGTGCTGCGGCGTTACCGCCGCGTGCTCGTCCCGGAACTGAACCTCGGTCAGCTCCGCATGCTCCTGCGAGCCCGGTATCTGGTCGACGCCCAGGGATACAACAAGGTCAAGGGGAAGCCGTTCACGGTCAGCGAGTTGGTCGAGCGGATGCGTGCCGTGCTCGACGCCGACTCGCAGGCGAACTGATCCCCGCTTTCCTCGCGTCGATTCGTCGCCGATCGCCTGGTGATCGCGCGACGTGCCGGCGATCCCCGATCCGCCCCGAGCCCTCCATTCACTCGCATCGGAACGATTCATGAGCACCGCCCTGCCGGTCCTCTCGGCCAACGACTTCGCCAGCGATCAGGACATCCGTTGGTGCCCCGGGTGCGGCGACTATTCGATCCTGGCTCAGATGAAGAAGATGCTCCCGTCGCTCGGCTTGCCGCGCGAGCGGATCGTCTTCGTCTCGGGCATCGGCTGCTCCAGCCGCTTTCCGTACTACGTCGACACCTACGGCATGCACTCGATCCACGGTCGAGCTCCTGCCTTCGCCACCGGCCTGAAGGTGACTCGCCCCGATCTGAAGGTCTTCGTCATCACCGGGGACGGCGACGCGCTGAGCATCGGCGGCAATCATCTGCTCCACTGCATCCGGCGCAACGTCGACCTGACGATCGTGATGTTCAACAACAGCATCTACGGTCTGACCAAGGGGCAGTACTCACCGACGTCCCCTCAAGGAAAGGTGACCAAGAGCACGCCGCTCGGGTCGCTCGACTACCCGCTGAGTCCGTTGAGCGTGGTGCTCGGCGCCGAAGGGACGTTCGTCGCCCGCAGCATCGACTTCAATCCGAAGCATCTGGGCGAGACGCTCTATCGCGCCGCGACCCACAAGGGCTCCGCGTTCGTCGAGGTGTACCAGAACTGCAACGTCTTCAACGACGGCGCGTGGGAGTATGCGACCGACAAGGAGACGAAGGACGACGCGGTCCTCCATCTCGAGCACGGCAAGCCGATGATCTTCGGCAAGAACCGGGACAAGGGGATCATGCTCGACGGCCTGCTCCCGAAGGTCGTCACCTTGGGCAACGGCATCACCGAACACGATCTGCTGGTGCACGACGAGACGACGCCATCGCCGCACGTCGCGTTCATGCTCGCCCGGATGCACTATCCGGAGTTCCCCGAGCCGATCGGTGTCCTGCGCCAGGTCGCTCGCCCGACCTACGACACGCTGGTCAACGAACAGATCGAACACGCGATCGCCAAGTCGGGCCCCGGTGACCTGCAGAAGCTCTTCGAGGCGGGCGAGACCTGGGACGTCGCGGAAGCGTTCTGATCGCGGCGTCCGAACGGCGTCGCGGCGCTCCTTTCCGTTCGGCGCCGTCGCGGTCGGAGTCCCTGCCTGACCTGTCGAGGTCGCGCCGCGGGCCGGTCCCCTTGTCGCTCGCCCTGTCGGGCCTACCGTGAGGGGACTTTCGACCGTTCCGCTCCTCGGGATCCCCTGCCGCGATGCCTCAGACCTTCCTCAATCGTCGTCGAGTCGAGTTCGCCGACACCGACCTGGCCGGCTTCGTCCATTTCTCGCATTACCTGCGATACATGGAAGAGACCGAGTACGCGTTCCTCCGGTCGCTCGGCTTGGACGTGATTCTCGACGACGAACGGGGCAAGCTCGGGTTCCCGCGTTACGAATCGCTCTGTCGCTATCTTTCGCCGGCTCGCTATGGCCAGACGGTCGACGTGACGCTGACGGTCGAGAAGAACGACGGCAAGCTCATCACGTACGGCTTCGGGCTGAAGGTCGGTGAGCGGCCGGTTGCCGAAGGGCGATTGGTNNGGGTCGTCGTCTGTTGCCGCTTCCCGGCCGACCGCGAACCGTTCGCGATCCCGGTTCCCGATCGCGTGCTCGACGCGATTCCGCTGACCGACTGAGAGGGCGGCATGGCCGGTGGCGGAAGCGGACTTCGAGTCGCGGGGATCATCGCCGCGACGATCGTGCTCGTCGCGATGACTGCCGTGACGACCTGGGCGTCGCTCGAGCGAGGCGTGCTGGACAACGCTCATCTGCTGCGCGATCGCTGGTTCCTGGCGACGCTGGCCGACACCTACTTCGCCTTCGGGACCGTCGCGGTCTGGATGGTCTACCGCTCGAGTGGCCTGCTGCGGCGAATCGCGTGGGTGATCGGCGTGCTGCTGCTGGGAAACTTCGCGATCGCCGCGTTCCTGCTGCTGGTGCTTCGCTCGTGGGATCCGCGGACCGGAGCGGCCGGGTTCCTGTTGCGGCCTAAGGGGGCCGCGAGCGAGATGCGCTGAGCGCGGTGGTCCTGCGAGGCGCCGTAGCAGTTTCACGGGACGAGCGACTTCGCCGGCGGTCTTGACGTTCTTCGACGAGGCGTAGGCCGTCCGTCGTTCGCGGTCGTCCGCAAGTTCGACGTCGGCGATACCGCTTGCCCGGAATGATCGTCCGACGCAGCCCCTCCGGTCCGCACGCTGCGGATGAAAGTCGCGTCAATCGCGGCAGCCGGCGCGGTTGCCCTCCGGGGGCTCCCGTCTACAGTAGATCGAGCCGGGGGGATTCTGCCTCGGCCGCTCCGCACCAACCATGCCTCGGGAATATTGCAGATGGCCATCGGATGCGACCTGGACGAGACGACGACCGACGACCGCGGGTTCGACGGCGTCGACCTGCCGAAGATCCAGCGAGCGGTCCGCCAGATCCTCGAAGCGCTCGGTGAGGATCCGGATCGGGACGGCCTGCTCGAAACCCCTCGGCGCGTCGCCAAGATGTATGCCGAGATGACGAGCGGCCTGCATCTGGATCCGGGGCGTCATCTGGAAGTCGTCTTTCCCGAGAACTACGACGAGATCGTGCTCGTCCGCGATATCCCGTTCACCAGCCTGTGCGAACATCACCTGCTGCCGTTCACCGGCAAGGCGCATGTCGCGTATCTGCCGAACGGCAAGGTCACCGGACTCAGCAAGCTCGCCCGAGTCGTCGAGGAAATCGCTCGTCGGCCTCAGGTGCAGGAGCGGATGACGCTGACGATCGCCGATCTGATGGAAGAGCGTCTCGGCAGCACCGGCGTCGCGGTGGTCATCGAAGCGGAACACAGCTGCATGGCGATCCGCGGCGTGAAGAAGCCGGGAACGATGACGGTCACCAGTGCGCTCCGCGGCTCGTTCAAGTCGAATCCGTCGACCCGAGCCGAAGTCCTGTCGCTGATCACCAGTCGCTGATCGTTCGACGCCGCACGCAGGAGACGACGCGATGCTGATCGAGAAGGAATACCGCTTCTAC
>DMPQ01000201.1:4553-18449 GCA_003455945.1 Planctomycetaceae bacterium | reverse complement strand
CGCCGTTGTGATAGACGAAGACCCGGCCGTAGCGTCGATCCCCGAACAGAGCGCCGCCGAGCGCTCGGACGTCGTCGGGAGTCGCGAGCCAGGAAGAGGTGCGTCGATCGAACTCGCCGACCTCCTGCAGTCGCCGATAGTCCTCTTCGGAGAGCAGTTCGACTCCGATCTCCCGCGCCGTATCGATCGCATTGCCNNGCGACCGATGACGTCCGGTTCGCCCCCGGTCGCCTCCATCCGTTCGATGACCCGGCGAGCGCCGCAAGACGCCTGCAGACGCTCGTGCAGTTCGTCCCAGGTCACTCCCTCGTGACGACCGGGATGCGTCTCGAATCGCCCGCGCAGCGTCGCGAGCAGCTCATCCGGTTTCGTTCTCGCCATTCCTCGGTCGCCTCGTCGTGCCGGGAGCGGATTCGACCTCTCGACGCGGAGGTCAGCCGATCGGTCCCTTGGTTGCATGGGCCCCCTGCTGCGTCAGCGTCCTGAGCCAATCGGCGGTGCGCCGAGCCATGGTGTCGGCATCGCGCAGGCGAAGNNAAGGACGCGTTCGCGCCCGGCGGCGCCGAGTTCGGCCAATCGCTCGCGCGCGGCGAGCAGTTCGGTCAGTCGATCGGCCAGAGCGAGCGGTTCGAGCGGGGGAACGAGTTCGCCCCCTCCGGTCTCGGTCAGCATTTCGGGAAAGGCGCCGTGGTTCGGCAGGACGACCGGCACTCCCGCCGCGAGCGCCTCGAGCGCGAAGAGCCCCTTCGGTTCCCGATAGGTCGTCGGAACGCAGAGCAGATCGATCGATTCGAGGAACTCGAGCTTCCCGTGGCGATCGGGAGACCCGACATGACGCCAACGTCCATCGAGGCCGGCGGCATCGAGCTTCGCGAATTGCTCGGCCGCGAATCGCTCTTGAGTCGGTCCGAGCCAGCCGGCGATTTCGAGTCGAACCGATTCGTTGCCGGGGCGGTCGGCCATGGCGATGAAGGCGTCGACGAGTTGGCCGAGCCCCTTCTCCGGCGCGAGTCGGGCCAGATAACCGATCGTCGGTGCGGCGCCTACTCGCGAACGAGGGCGGCAGTTTGCGAGATCGCGAACGTCGAGACCGAGGGGCACGACGTCGATCCGCTCCCGGGGAATCTTCAGATAGTCGGCCATGAAGTCGGCGTAGAACCGACTGTGAGTCAGGAAGCGATCGACCTGTGGAACGATCGCCGAAATCCGCTCCCGAGCGCGACTCCGATACGGTTCCGGCAGGCTTTCGAGAAAGATGTCGTCTCCCTGCAGCGTCACGGCGATCGGGACCTTCACTCGCTCGCGGATCTCGGGAATCCCGCCGCCGATCAGGATGTTGGTCAGCAGGATCGCGTCGGGACGGAGGTCGTCGGCCAACCACCGGAGNNCTCCTTCTTCTGACGCCCCTGTGCCCCGTCGAGCATCGAGACGGTCAGCGCGCCGAGTTCCTTCGGGTCCATCGTCGTCGCCTTGCGCGTCACGCGACGGATCAGTCGCGGCGAATCGAGGAAACGATCGAGGAACGCCGGGAGATGCCGGAAGAGAGGCACCTTCTGTTGCAGGTAGATGTTGATGCCGCCGAAGAAGACCTGATCGATGCTGACGTCCTGCTCGTCGGTCCGGATCGGGGTGTAGGTCGGAATCAGCAGCGTCTCGACCCCATGTCGACCGAGCGACGAGGCCAGCGTGTTGTCGTGCATGCACGAGCCGCAGTACATTCCGGCGGCACCGGCGGTCAGGTAGGCGAGTTTCATCGGATTGCGACGCGACGGCGGAGAGCGAACGGCTCGGCCGCGATACGTTTCGCGTTCGAGCCGATGCCTGGTGGCTGATTGTAGAGGGAGCGCGAGGCGGCGACAGGCTCCCGCGATTCGCTGCGGAACCGCTCGGCGTCCGCATCAGCGTTTCGCACCGTCGATCCATGCTCGACCGGCGATGTGCGGCGAGACGACCGCCGGGAGCGTCCAGGGAGGCGCGCGAAACTCCTCGAACTCCAGGCGATCGAAACGACTTTGCCGCAACGTCTCCTGCGTCTCGCGATCCGGACAGCAGCCGTCGCCGCAGCAGCGCCAGATCGGACGAACCCACTCCTGGGTCCGCCTGAGGCGAGTGCCGCGCGGCGCCGCGACGTGTTCGATGAACGCGTAGGTCCCTCCCGGCCGAAGCACGCGGGCCGACTCCGCGACGACGCGCCGCGGATCGCGAACGCTGCACAGGACGAGCGTACCGATCACCGCATCGAACGTTTCGTCCTCGAACGGCAGCGACTCGGCCGATTCCTCGAGCACCGTTCCGTCGATCGATCGACGCGCCAGTTCGGCGCGGATCATCGGATGCATGAAGCGGTTCGGCTCGACGCCGACCCAATGATCGACGTCGCTCAGATAGGCAAGATTGCTTCCCGGGCCCGGACCGATCTCGAGAACGCGTCCCGAGATCCCGCGAAAGAGATCTCGCTTGTACGACGCGACGAACCGCTCGTGCCGCGCGATCAGCGGTCGATAGATCGCCGCGATCGCACGACGCCGAAGATTGCTCAGCAACGACACGCGACCGACTCCCCTGACCGGAACTCCACGGGCCGACGCTCCGCATCGACCGGGGACAAGCGGCGAAGCGAGCGGGAGTCCCGACGGCATCCAGGTTAGGCGAACGTCGCGGTCGAACCTACCGGGGCCGGAGCGCGAACGATCCGATCGGACCTCGAACGAATCCCCTCGGCCCCGCGAAACGCGAACGGCCTCGTTCGCGCTGCAGGCGAACGAGGCCGTCGAGATTTTCCGAACTTGCCACGGTCGCTCGAACGAGAGCGACGCTCGGGACGATCAGTCCTTCTTCAGACCGACCATCTGAATCAGGACGTCGGCGACCGGATCGGTGATCCGAGCCGACTGTTCGGCATTCCAAAGATTGCGGGCGTTGTCGATCACCAGCGTCATCGAAAGCCCCAGGATCATGAAGATCCCGAGGAGCGAGAGGACCTGGAAGATCGTGTACGGCGCCTCGGGGGGCTCGGCCGCGATCGGGGCGGCGATAGGCTGAGCCTGACCTTCGCCCCCGGCGATACCTCCGAAAAGACTCTCGTCCTCGGCGACCAGCACTGGTGCCTGTTCCTCGTTGCTCACGCTGTCGGTGAGCAGTCCCGACGCCGAATCGTCCGGGTAGATCTCGCTGTCGTCGAGCGCGATCACCTGCGAGCCGCTGGTGTCGTCGTCCGAAACGTCTTCGACCGGCGTCAGCATGAAGTCGTCGTCGGCGCGGACGTCGCTGCCGAGATCGTCGAGCGCCACCAGCCCTTCGTCCTCCGGCAGCGAGAGCGCATCCAGGTCCGAGTCGGCCAGTTCCTTCGGTTCTTCCTCGAGCGAGAGACCGCTGTCGGAAGGGCTCAGGTTGATGCCGCTGTCGGCCGAAGCGAGACCGATCTCGCTGCTCGAATCGTCGTCGAGGACCAGGTCGCTCGACTCGAGATCGGAATCCGAATCGACGATGTCGCTCGCATCCGCAAGGCTCAGCTCATCGTCGAACAGATCATCGTCGGCGAGCAGCAGACCGCTCCCTTCGACCATCTTGCCGGTATCGGAGGGGCTGTCCTTCGACGCCGGTTCGCCCGAGGCGAGAACGTCCGAACCCCCTTCCGACGCGAGCTGCAGTCCGTCGTCCGCCAGATCGAACTCCGCCGACAGATCGTCGGCCGATCCGCCGGCCCGATTCGCCAGGAAGGCGTCGAGGTCGGCTCGCTTGAACTTGAAGCTGCTGCCGGTCTTGAGTCCTCGAATCTCCCCCTTCGAAATGAGCTCGGTCAGCTCGTCGGTGGGAATGCCGAGGATCTTGGCAGCATCTTCGAGCGAAATCAGGTCGGCCATCGAGAGGCTCCGGGACGAGTCGCAAAGAGGAGATGAGGCGTCGCGACTGACCCGAAACCCGTGACTCGCACCGTGCAAGGACCGCCATGGCGGACTAACGGGGATCGACTTGGGATCGGATGTCGCGAGGAGTCGGTTTGGTTCCGTTGAATTCGTCGAGCTGCAGGTCCCAGGTCACGTTCCGGACGCTCCGCAACGTGATCGCTCCCGAACTCCGATCGACCTGATACACGGCAACGCGTCGAGCGATCGGATCGATCACGGCCAACGCATCGGCCGTCTCGTTCCCATCCAGCTCGACCGCCACCAACCCTTGACCCGCTTCGAGCAATTCCGCGACCGAACCCGGTTCGGGCTGAGCCGCCGACTGTCCGAATGCACTCCAGCCGGCTCCGAGCAACAGCCCCAGAACCGCGGCCGACAGGATCGTTGACGTTCGCATGCCGATTCGCCTCCTTGCGACTTCGGGTATTGACCCACTCCGGTCCATCCTAGAAAGCGGGTCCAGGCGATTCAATACTTCGCTTCTGCCTCGATGACCCAGTTTGCCATGGTGATCGGCGAGGCGATCGTGATCGTCCCGACACTTCCGACCATGACGATCGTCCGAGCTGCCGGTTCGAAGGCTCGCTCGGCTCTCTTCGCGAGTCGGCGCGTGAGCACCGAGGTTCGGGACCGAGGCGAGCCTGATCGGTGCGGGAGAATACGAGGGAGAAAGTCGGGGGGCAATCCCGATCGAGATGCGCCGATCGACCGTTCGGCACGAGAGGCTTCCCTCGTCCGAACCGATCCGCCGGATCGCTTCTCGGGGCTCGCGTCACCCGTGAGAGCGCGGGTCGATCGGACCGTACCGATCCTGCCGTCTCGGGCAATGTCACGGCCGCGATCCGAGTCGCTCGATAGGGGCGGAAAGCCCGGTTTTTGCCGAGTCGGAGCTTCTCGCTTCCTTCCTCGTTTCGCTGATCGCTTTTGTTTGACACTCGATTTCAGGCGTAACTATACTGAAAGTCTCGTCGTCGCCAGGAAGGCCGCCGCTCTTCACGAGCGTCCCTCCTGCGGGCGTCTCTCGGGGCTGGTCGGCCGCTCGGGCCAGGACCGCGTTCGGCCTCTCGGCCGCTCCGTCTTGTAGGCGTCATTCTCTCGCTAGAGGTAGCAGTCCATGACGTTCGTAGGAAAGCTGTTCACGGTCCTGATCCTCATCTGCAGCATCTTCCTGACGGCGGTTGCCGTGATGCTGGCCGCGAGCCAGCAGAACTGGAAGGAGCAGGCGATGGAGAACAAGAGCAAGGCGGAAAGCTACGCTCAGCTTCTCAACGCCTCGCGCAACCAGGTCGAGGAGATCAAGGCGGCTCTCGAGCGCGAGCGAGTCACGTCGCGACTGGCGCTGCAGCGAGTGCAGGTCCAGCTGCTCGTCGAGCAGGCGGATGCGGCCGCGAAGGAGACGCGTCTGGCCGATCTGGTCCGAGCCGACGGGGCTCAGGTCCAGGTCATTCAGCAGAACACCGTTCGTCTGACCGAACTGATGGAAGAGAACGAGCGTCTGCGGACCTCGGCCAACGAACTGACCGAGACGCTGCACAACACGCTGACGCGAGTCACCTCGCTGACCGACGCGAACTACAAGCTCGAAGGCGAGATCGCTCGCCTCAGTGAGCGAAGCGGCCAGCTGGCCAACGATGTCGCCCAGATCGAAAAGGTGATGACCGCCTACGGCCTCGATCGCGACTCGCTCACCGCTCACATCCCGCCCGCGGTCGAAGGGCGAGTCACGGCGATCAGCCGGACTGTCAAGGGGCTGATCGAGCTGAGTCTCGGTTCGGATGACGGTCTGCGAGTCGGACACCGGATGGACGTCTTCCGTGACGGCAAGTATCTCGGTGCGGTGGTGGTCAAGTCGGTGACCGACAACAGTGCCACGGCCGAGATCGTCCCCGAACTGAACGAGGCTCCGATCCGCGAGAACGATCGGGTCACCACCCAACTCGATTCCCAACTGCGAGGTTGAACGCATGGCGACCGTTCCCGCCGGAACCAAGAAGCAAGAGCTGAACGTCTACACGGTGATGCTGATCACCTCGGGGATCTCGCTGATCTTCGGATGCGTCTGCCTGTGGATGGCGCTCAACTCGACCGGTACGACCTATCCGTACTGGAAGACGAACGACGCTCGGATCCAGGTCGGCCCTTGAGCGACAGGGCGAGCTGAGATTCGAGTCGAAGAAAAGCACCAGGGTCTGTCGGAACGCCGACAGACCCTTTTTTCGTTTGAGGCCCCGCTCGAAACGCGAAGCGACGACAGGCGTTCCGGATCGGCGATCGCGCGATCGACTGACCGAGTTGCGACCGAACCGAATCGCCGTTCAGGACCGGGCCGGGCGCTGACAGCGCGGGCAGAAGAAGGTGCTTCGCTGAGCCTGAACGATCCGAACGATGATCCCTCGTTCGCAGTCGGGGCAACGCTCCTCGGCGCGATCGTAGACCCGGTGATGATTCTGGTAGCCCCCCGCCTTGTTCAGGGCATTGCGATACGTGCCGTCGGCCAGCGTCGAACCCTCGTAGCGTATCGCCGTCTCGAGCACGTCGCGCATCGCCCGAAACAGTCGCTCCCACTGCGGTCCGGTCAGGCGGTCACACGGCGTTTCGGGGTGAATCCGCGCGACGTGAAGCATCTCGGACGCGTAGAGATTGCCGATCCCCGCGACTCGCGTCTGATCGAGCAGCGCCACCTTGATCGGGCGTCGTGAGGGGGCGAGCCGTCCCCGGAAATCGGCCGGTTCGATCGACAGCGCATCGGGGCCGACCGTCTCCCCTCCCCAACGCCGTTCCAGTTCGTCGGTCTCGAGTCCGCTGAAGGTTCCCAACCCGCGGCGGTCCCAGAACCAGAGTCGCTCCGGGCCCTCCCACGGCTCGAAGCGGATCTCGATCCGCAGCGCCCGATCGTCCGGCGGATCGGAGAGGAGCACCAGTCCCGTCATCCGCGGTTCGAAGACCAGGTGATAGGCATCGTCCGTCACGATCAGCACGCGTTTGCCGAGCCGCCGGATATCGGCGACTCGGCGTCCGACGCTGCGCCGCTCGATCGCCTCGATTCCCGGCACGACGGCGATCGGCCGTCGATCGCACGGAGGGCGCAGCACCCGGGCGATCCGCGCGCCGACGATCGGCGGGATGNNAGGCCCCGGACACCGCGGGGGCGAGACCGAGACGGACAACCTCGACTTCGGGAAGTTCGGGCATCGGTGAAGGGATCCGAGAACGAGCGGACAAGCCAAGGTGACTCGCGGCAGGCATTCGAGTCTGGGCGCGGTCGCTTCGCGCGACAAGCGGTCGGTCAGCCCCCTCCTCGGCCGCCCCCTCGCTTCTCCGCCGTTGACGATTCGGCTCGTACCGAAACACAATCTCAGGTTCTTTCCCTCGCTCCGTCATGACGAAGGCCAGGTACGCCATGAGTTCCGCATCTCGCCCGGTCGAATCTCCGGTCGTTCCCGACGCGCGGGGGCGATTCGGTCGATTCGGAGGTCGGTTCGTCCCCGAGACGCTGACGCGGGCGCTGACCGAGCTCGAGGGGGCCTACGACGAGGCGCGTCAGGATCCGGCATTCGTCGAGCGACTGAATGAGCTCTTTCGCGACTTCGTCGGTCGCCCCTCGCCGCTGTACTTCGCCGAGCGGCTGACCGAGCGATGTGGCGGGGCCCGAATCTGGCTCAAGCGCGAAGACACGAACCATACCGGGGCGCACAAGATCAACAANNATCGCCGAGACCGGGGCCGGGCAGCACGGAGTCGCGAGCGCCACCGCCTGTGCGCGGTTCGGGTTGCCGTGCGTCGTGTACATGGGCGAGGAGGATGTTCGTCGCCAAGCGCCGAACGTCCGGACGATGCGTCTGATGGGAGCCGAGGTGCGGTCGGTGACGACCGGTTCCCGAACGCTCCGCGACGCGATCAACGAAGCGATGCGCGACTGGATGGCCTCGGTCGACGATACGCACTACATCATCGGTTCCGTCGTCGGTCCGCACCCCTTTCCGATGATCGTCCGCGATTTCCAATCGGTGATCGGACGCGAGACCATCGAGCAATCCCGCGCCCGATTCGGTCGTCTTCCCGACGTCGTCGTCGCCTGTGTCGGCGGAGGGAGCAACGCCGCGGGGATGTTCTATCCGTTCGTTCCGTTCGACGAGGTGCGACTGGTCGGCGTCGAAGCGGGAGGGCTCGGTGCCGCCCCCGGGCAGCATGCTTCGCCGCTCACCTACGGATCGCCCGGCGTCCTTCACGGCAGCTTCAGCTACGTCATGCAGGACGCCGACGGTCAGACGTGCGACGTCCATTCGGCTTCGGCCGGTCTGGATTATCCTGGAGTCGGCCCGGAGCACAGCTACTGGAAGGATTCGGGGCGAGTCGAGTACACCTGCTGCCGAGACGGCGAGGCGCTCGAGGCGGTCGAGATTCTGGCTCGCAACGAAGGGATCCTCCCGGCGCTCGAGTCGGCCCACGCGATCTCCGAGGCGATGCGATTGGCGCCGACGCTCCCTCGCGAATCGAATCTGGTCGTCTGCCTTTCGGGACGAGGCGAGAAGGACGCGGCGGAGATCGCGCGACTCCGCGGCGAAACCTGATCGCCCGCCGATCGGCACGATGTTCCGCAGGCGCCGCTCGCGATCGCCGCTGACGTCCCCTCCTCCCCTGCTCCGATTCCGCCGCTCGCCCCCTTCCGCTCCGCAGGAACCGCAACGATGTCCAAGGTCGATCAGCGTCTGGCCGCCTTTCGAGCCGCCGGACGCAAGGCGCTGATCCCGTTCATTACCGCGGGCGATCCCGACCTCGAAACGACCGTCGAACTGATCCGCGCCTTCGATCGCCTTGGTTGTGGCGTCTGCGAGATCGGTATTCCGTATTCGGACCCGATCGCCGACGGCCCGGTCATTCAGGCTTCGTATACCCGATCGCTCGAACGCGGCATCCGTGTCGACGCGATCTTCGACGCGATCGGTTCGGTGGCTCGAGAGATCGAGATGCCGGTGGTGGTGATGGTCAGCTACGCGATCGTGCACCGGATCGGCATCGACAAGTTTCTCGACCGAGCGATCGAGGCGGGGATCGCGGGAGCGATCGTGCCCGACCTGCTGATCGAGGATGGCGACGAGTTGCAGGCGGCGGCGAGCGCCAAGGATTTCTCCCTGATCCGCCTGGTGACTCCGACCACGCCGGCCGATCGAGCCGCGGCGATCGCTCGGGCTTCGACCGGTTTCGTCTACTGCGTTTCGGTCACCGGCATTACCGGGGAGCGAGCGACGATTCCGGCGGCGACCCTCGCTCGAATCGACGAACTGCGGCGGCAGACCTCGGTCCCGATCTGTGTCGGTTTCGGCATCTCGGCTGCCGATCAGGTCGCGGACGTCGGACGCACGGCGGATGGCGTCATCGTCGGTTCGGCGCTGGTCCGGCGTCTGGCGGAACCGGGGTCTCGGGCGGAAACGGTCGAGCGAGTGGCGGCATTTGCCGGAGAGCTGGTTGCCGGACTCGATTCGGTCGCTACCGGTCGATGAGGGGAACCTGCGGCGTCCGATCGGCGTGCGAGCGACCGAGAGGCAGTCGAGTCATCACCAGAGGGGCAGTCGTTCGGCATCGCGCCGCGATCGTCGTTCGACCGATTGGCGGGGATGGGTGACGAAACTAGTCTAAGCGGCTCGACCAGCTCTCACCCTTTCGACGGTAGCGACATGTCCGAGCGTCTGATTTCGCCTGAGGATCGGATCCTGATCGCTGGGCATCGCGGCTTGGTCGGTTCGGCGCTGATGCGGCGCTTCTCGGCGGCCGGCTACGGCCATCTGCTGACCACCGGTCGCGAGGAGTGCGATCTCGGTCGCCAAGATCAGGTGGAACGTTGGTTCGAGACGCATCGGCCCGACGTCGTTCTTCTGGCGGCAGGAAAGGTCGGAGGGATCCACGCCAACGCGACCTACCCTGCCGATTTTCTCTATCAGAACCTGATGATCCACGCGAACGTCGTCCATGCGGCGTATCGCACGGGGGTCCGTCGCCTGCTCTATCTGGGAAGCTCCTGCATCTATCCGCGCGAAGCCCCTCAGCCGATCCGCGAAGAGGCTCTGCTGACCGGAACGCTGGAGCCGACGAACGAGCCGTATGCCCTCGCCAAGATCGCCGGCATCCGGATGTGCGATTCCTATCGCCGCCAGTTCGGTTGCGACTTCTTTTCGGCGATGCCGACCAACCTGTATGGCCCCAACGACAACTTCGACCTCCAGAACTCCCATGTTCTCCCGGCGTTGATCCGGAAGTTCCACGAAGCGCGGGCGGCAGGGAACCGACAGGTGACGGTCTGGGGGACCGGCACCGTTCGGCGTGAGCTGCTCCATGTCGACGATCTGGCTGATGCCTGTCGCTTCCTGCTCGAGAACTATCGGGACGGAGGGCATATCAATGTCGGCACGGGCGAGGATCTGACGATCCGCGAGCTCGCCGAAACGGTCGCCGAAATCGTCCATCCCGAGGCCGAATTGGTCTGGGACACGTCGAAGCCGGATGGTACTCCTCGCAAGCAAATGGACGTTACCCGGGTGCACTCGCTCGGCTGGCGCCATACGATCGCGCTGCGAGACGGTATCCGCAGTACCTACGACTGGTACCTGAAGCATGTGGTCGGGCGCGAGCGGCCCGCCGAGCCTTCCTCTGCCGGCGAAAATCGCTGAGACTGCAGCTTCGGCAGAGCCGCGAGGCCAACGTCTTCACAACTCCTTTTCGCACCATTCGGAAACGACGATGACGAAGTACCCCGAGCGTAACGGACGTCGAGCCCTGATCACCGGCATCACCGGCCAGGACGGGGCCTACCTGGCGGAGCTGCTGCTCGGCAAGGGGTACGAGGTCACCGGTATCATGCGCCGCTCCTCGTCGTTCAACACCGCTCGCATCGACCACATCTACCAGGATCCCCACGATCCTGATCTCAGGATGAAGCTCGCTTTCGGCGATCTGAGCGACGGGTCGAGCATCAACCAGATCATCCGGACCTGTCAGCCGCACGAGATCTACAACCTGGGAGCCCAATCCCACGTCAAGGTCTCGTTCGACGTGCCGGAATACACGACCGACGTCACCGGAACCGGCTGCGTCCGGATTCTCGAGGCGATGCGCGACACCGGCGTCGAAGCCCGCTTCTACCAGGCTTCATCGAGCGAGCTCTACGGCAAGGTGGTCGAGACGCCCCAGAGCGAGACGACTCCGTTCTATCCCCGCAGCCCCTACGCCTGTGCGAAGGCCTACGCCTTCTACGTCACCCGCAACTATCGCGAGTCGTACGGGATGTTTGCGGTCAACGGCATCCTGTTCAACCACGNNTGCTTCGCCGGCGACTATGTCGAAGCGATGTGGAAGATGCTGCAGGTCGACGAGGCGGATGACTTCGTCGTGGCGACCGGCGAGACGCGAAGCGTCCGCGAGTTCTGCGATCGGGCGTTCGGTCGAGTCGGGTTGCCGCTGACCTGGCGTGGCGAAGGGGTCGACGAAGAGGGAGTCGGACCCAAGGGGGAGGTCCTCGTGAAGGTCGATCCCCGCTACTTCCGTCCTGCCGAAGTCGATCTGCTGCTCGGAGACCCGTCGAAGGCCAAGGCGAAGCTCGGTTGGGAGCCGAAGGTGACCTTCGAAGGGCTCGTCGACATGATGGTCGACGCCGATGTCGCCGATATCGATCGTCAGCTCAAGGGACAGTCGGTCCGCTGAGCGGTCTCGGGAGCCGAACGCCGGCGACTCGAGAGTCCCGGCGTTTGCGGAAGCCGCCCTGAACCAAGGCACGCCGTTTCCGGAGGCGACCTCGAGGACTCCGGAACGCTCGGCCGCTCAGCCCCCGCTCCCTTCGGCGCGAAACTGTTCCAGAGCCGCCACGGTCCGCTGCAGGTCCTCCGGCAACGGACTCTCGAACTCGATCCTCGCTCCGTCGCGCGGATGCTGCAGTACCAGTCGCCGCGCATGCAGCGCCTGACGCTCGAGCAGCGGTTCGGTCTGTTCCCGATCTCCCGACAGATCGCCGATCGTCAGGGCCGAGCGGCCGGAATAGAGGCGGTCGGCGAGGATCGGAAAGCCGAGCGAGGCGAGGTGGACGCGGATCTGGTGCGTCCGCCCCGTCTTGGGAACGATTCTCAGCGAAGCGACGCCGCGATACCGCCGATCCACTTCGAAGAACGTCGTCGCCTGACGCGCATCGGGGTGGTCATGGCGCACCGCCATCTTCTCGCGATGATGCGGATGCGGTCCGATCGGCGCCTCGATCCGATCCCGATCCCGGTCGGGGACCGGCGAGACGAGCCCCCAATACTCCTTCTCGATCGTGCGCGATCCGAACTGATCGGCCAGCGCCAGGTGAGCCGCATCGGTCTTGGCCACCAGAATCAGCCCGCTGGTATCCCGATCCAACCGATGGACGATGCCGGGGCGAGTCGCTCCGCCGACACTGCTCAGATGCTCGAAGTGATAGGCGAGCGCCGCAGTGAGCGTCCCGGACCAATGACCGCGAGCCGGATGAACGACCATGCCGGGAGGCTTGTCGACCACCGCGATCCACTCGTCCTCGAACAGGACCTTCAGCGGAATCGGCTCGGGAATCGATCCGGTCGGCGCCTCGGCGATCGAGCCCAGGCGAACCATTTGGCCGGGGATCAGACGAAACGCCGGCTTTGCCCCATGATCGTTCACCGTGACCCGCCCCTCCGAGACGGCTCGGCGAAGCTGCACTCGGCTGTACTTGGGACAGACGCGGGCGAGGAACGCATCGAGCCGCTCGCCGGCAGATTCCTGGCCGACCTGCCATTGGCCGACCGGTTCGGTTTCTGCCGCGTCGACCTCGAGCTCCGACGGTTCGTCGTTCATGCCGGCTCTCGCCGTGCCGAGGCGTCGAGGTGGGACATTCAGCCCCCCTCGCCTCCGCCCACCGGCGGCGCTTCGCCAGCCGGGGTTTCGGCCGGAGTCGTTTCGGCGGGAGTCGTCTCGGCCGGAGTGCTCGCTTCGCCCGGCACCGTTTCGTCGGGAATCAGCTCACCGTTTCCGGGAGCGGGAGGAAGCCCGGGAGGAAGCGGCGACGACTCGGGAAACGACAGATCGGGGAGCGGACGGAGGCCGCCTGGAGTCGTGCCGAGCGGATCGAGTCCGCTGCCGTCGAGCGAACCGGCACCGAGGCCGGTCGGCGTATGCTGAACGAACCGTTCGACGAAACTACCGGCATCGGTCACCGAAGCGAGGCGATCGTGATAACGTCGGGCGAGCTTGCCGAGGGCCGAGGTCGAAGTCCCTTCGGCCAAGGCAAGGTAGCCGGCCAACGCTTCGTCGACCTTGCCGAGCGCCTCGTTCGCCACCGCGTTACCGAACGTCGCGTGGTCGTGAATCATCGTCCCGGGGCGAGTGTTGTCCATCACCTCGCGGAAGCCCTTCGCCGCCTCTTCGAGCGCCTCGGAGGCCTTGGCTCGATCGCGGTAGAGCCCGGCCATCCCTTCCTTGAGCTTGGCATCGGCCGCGTAGTGCCTCGACCAACTGCGAGCCGTCGCGTCTCCGTCGGCCGCTGCGTGACGAGCCAGCGGTTCGACCGAGCCGTCGAACGTGGCGCGATCGGCGGCGTCGAAGTGTGCTGCCCATGACCGCGCCTTGGCATCCAGACTCCCCTGGTACCACCAGATGCCGCCGGCGATCGCCGCGATCACCGCGACGACTCCCAACACGATCGGGCCGAAGTAGGGGCGAAGCAACTCCAGCTTCACCTCCAACCAATCGGCCAGTTCGTTGTGCTGCAGTTCCTGCTTGCGTTGGTTCATGGCGATCGGCGTCGAGGGGGGACCGTGGTCGAAACCGCTCCGGCGTTCCTGCTGCGGGGCGGCGGTAATTCGGAAGTATAGAAATCGTCGTCGGTTAGGGTCAATACGATCGGCCTCCCCCACGCTCGGCCCAAGTGCCCGCAATCGGCCTCGGCGAACCGTCGCCGGGCGGTCGACGGACCGACGTTTCGCACGATCGCCCCGGAACACCGACC
>DMPQ01000201.1:4239-4434 GCA_003455945.1 Planctomycetaceae bacterium | reverse complement strand
TCACCTTCACCAACAAGGCGGCTGCCGAAATGCAGGAGCGAATTCGGGAGGTGCTCGGGCGGCGCGCCGAAACGCGCCCCGAGGTCTCGACCTTCCACTCGCTTTGCGTCCGGATTCTCCGGCGCCACATCACCCGTCTCGGCTACCCCGCTCGTTTCGCGATCTGCGACCGCGGGGATCAGGAAGCGCTGGCGC
>DMPQ01000201.1:0-4140 GCA_003455945.1 Planctomycetaceae bacterium | reverse complement strand
CGCATTGCAGGTCGCTCGCTCGGACAAGGACCATCTCGCCGCCGTCGGTTATCGTCGCTACCAGACCGAACTCAAGGCTTCCGGTGCCGTCGACTTCGATGACCTGCTGTTGGTGACCGAGGATCTCTTCACTCAGTTCGACGAGGTGCGGCGGGCCGAGGCGGGGCGGTTCGATCATCTGCTGGTCGACGAATATCAGGACACCAACGGCAGCCAGTATCGGATCGTTCGCGGGCTAGCTCGCGATCACCGCAATCTGTGCGTCGTGGGAGACGACGATCAGTCGATCTACGGCTGGCGCGGAGCCGAGGTCGAGCACATTCTCCGCTTCGGCAAGGATTGGCCCGACGCCAAGGTGGTCCGCCTCGAGGAAAACTACCGCTCGACCGGCGAGATCATCGCGATCGCGAATCGGCTGATCGCCTTCAATGCGACTCGTCACGACAAGATCCTTCGCGCCAGTCGCCCCGGCGGCCTCCGCCCTCAGATCCTGCAGTTCAAGGACGAGAACGAAGAGGCGAAGGAGATCGTCGCGCTGATCCAGCAGCGGCTGAGAACCCCCGGGATCGACCCTCGTGATCTGGCGATCCTCTTTCGGACCAACGAGCAGCCGCGCCCGTTCGAGGCGGAACTGCGGAAGGCCAAAGTCCCCTACACGCTGGTCGGCGGCATGTCGTTCTTCGATCGCAAGGAGGTGCGCGACGTCACTGCCCTGCTCCGTCTGATCGAGTCGGACGACGACGAGGTTGCCTTTCTGCGGATCGTCAATACGCCCCCTCGCGGCGTCGGTCCCAAGGCGGTCGAGGTGCTGATGAAGTCGGCGGTCGAGAGTTCGACCCCGGTCTGGAAGTTGGCTCGCGATGCGCAGCGCCGCCCGACCTTGCCGCGCGCTGCCGAAGAGGGACTCGATCGACTGGTGAAGCTCGTCGACGGACTTCGTTCGCAGCTCGGCCGACGCCCGCTCGTCGACATCGCCAACGAACTGCTCGAGAAGGTCGAGTACCGCCACGAGATCGATCGGAGTTACGACGATCCGGACGAGCGGCAAACGCGGTGGAGCTCGGTCGAGCAGGTAATCAACTCGCTCGCCGCGCACGAGAAGGAAGCGAAGAAGCCGAGTCTCGGCGACTTTCTCGACGAGCTCGCGCTCTCGGGACGCGACTTCGACAACGACAAGGAGAAGAAGCTCGCCGGCAACGCCGTCGCGCTGATGACGCTGCACAGTGCCAAGGGGCTCGAATTCCCCGAGGTCTACATGGTCGGTCTCGAGGAAGGGATCCTGCCGCACCATCGCAGCGTCGCCGCCGAAGGATCGGCGATCGACGAGGAGCGTCGGCTTTGCTATGTCGGCGTCACTCGCGCTCAGGAACGTCTGACCCTGTCGCTGTCGCTCACCCGATTCAAATGGGGTAAGCCGCGCGAGACGATTCCGAGCCGATTCCTGTTCGAGATCATGGGGCAGGCCGAGAACGCGGCGAAGTTCGCCCGCAAGGCACGCGAGACGCTCAAGCAGAGCGGAAGCACCACGATCGCCAAGGGGGACTCGGCCAAAGGTAAGGGGGCGAAAGGTAAAGGGAGTGCGGCCAAGGGAAACGGACCCAAGACGAAGCCGCAAGCCGGCTCCCCTCCGACCAAGCCGGCACCGAAACGTCGCTCGGGCTGAGTCGCTCGAGGACGGTCGTCCCTCGCTTGTCGGTCTCGATCACGTTCACGTCGATCTGCGTTCGCCTCGCGAGCCGGAGCCGACTCAGCGGAAGTGGATGTGACAGGTTCCGCCGTCACAATCCTGATCGAGACGCCCCCAGCGATAACGCTGTCGAGCGATGAACCGGTAGCACCACGACCAGACCGGCAGCGAGAGCGGGATGTGCATGACCGGCGCGAGCCACCAGAGGGTCGGCAACCGGCGAGTCAGATAGCGAAACGCCGCCGCCCCGCCTCGACGCACTCCCGCCTGATCGACCACCACCAGCTCTTCCATCAGCCGCTCGTGCGACAGGTCCGGATAGGTCTCGGAGACCCACGGATCGTGGAGCGAAACGAACGACAGACGCCCACCGCGATCGAAGAACTTCAGACGCTCGACCTGCTTCCGGCAGAACTTGCAGTGACCGTCGTAGATCACGACATCGGTCGAGGGAACGACGCGGGGATCGGGAAGATCGAGCGGTGCGACGGCGGCGTGGGACACGGCGGCTGACTCCGAAACGGACGAGAGGCCCGGGCAGGCTCGGCGGTCCGACTTGGCGGCGCCGATTCTCCCGGACTCCCTCTTCTCGAAGCATACCGCATTCGTTCGTCGCGGTTCACCCGAGGGGAACGGACCGTCGGTTCCGGTGGTCGGATTTCAACCGGCGCCTTGCCGGACAATCGGAACGGCGACGGTGACGCTCATGGGCCGAGGCACGCTTCCTACGAGGCGATTCCCAGGAAATATCGCGTCACGTAGTAGAACATCGGTGCCGAGAAGCAGAGCGAGTCGATCCGGTCGAGAATGCCGGCGTGGCCATGGACAAGAGTGCCGTAGTCGCGGATGCCCCGGTCGCGCTTGATCGCCGACATCGTCAGGCTACCGCACGTCCCCATGAAGGCGACGAGCGACGCCATGCAACCGGCTCCATAGACGTAGAACGGGGTCACCGCGAGCACCCACTGGACGATCGCGCCGATGATGCCGACCGAGATCACGCCGCCGCAGAGTCCCTCCCAGGTCTTCGTTCCGTTCACGGCCGGGCTGATCAGGTGACGCCCCACCAGCTTGTCCCAGGCGAACTGCATCAGGTCACCGAGCAGCACCATCAGCACGAAGAACAGCAGCAACCCGGTGCTCGACGCGGTCCATGGAATCATCCTGGCCGCATCGTCTTCGGCGGTCGGATCGTACTGCTGCAGTCGCAACGCCAGCAGCGCCGGCGCGAAACTCAGCGAATAGACGCAGACGAGCAGGCCGAATTGGATCTTGGCCGCCCGCTCGAGGAACCGCTTGTGATCGCCGGTAAAGGCGATCCGCGCCGGAAGCAGGAGCGAGGCGTAGACCGGAATCATCACCGTGAAGAACGCGAAGGCCCGCTCGCCGATCCCGACCAGCACGTACTGCAACGGCGTCAGGACGAAGAACGTCCAGAAGAGCGCGCGATGATCGGCGCGGCGAGTCGGCGTCATCGTGACGAACTCGCGTAGCGCCCAGAACGACAACAGACCGAAGAGAGTCACGACGACGTAGCGACTGACGACCGAGGCGACCGCCAGGATCGCGATCATCGTCAGCCAGGCAGCGACGCGGCGGTTGAACGCCCGGACGATCGACGCGTCGACCGAGCTGTCCCGACGTCGTCCGATCGCGCGACCGATCAGCAGCGCGATGCCGAGGCCCGAGAGGATCAGGACCAGCAGGATGACGGTCGGCAGGTCGAACGCCGAACGGACCTCGATTCCCAACGGATCGAGGAGCACCGCGATCGGACTCGTCTGCCCTGCAAGAGTGCCTGCCACGCTCAGATATCCTTCAGGTCGAGCACGCACTGCCGAGCACGCTTCAGGAACTCGGACTTCGACTCACCCGCTTCGAGCCAGATCGGATGTCCCAGCGTGATGCAGCTCAACAGCGGCACCGGCAGGAACTCCCCTCGCGGAAGCACTCGGTTCAGGTTGTCGATGTGGACCGGCACCAGCTCCAGGTCCGGTCGCTTCTTTCCCAGGTAGTACAGACCGCTCTTGAACTCGCCCAACTCGCCGTCCGAGCTCCGTCCCCCTTCGGGAAAGACGATCAGCGAGTACTTGTCGCCGATCGCATCGATCATCAGGTCGACCGGACTCTGATGGACGCGGATGTCGCGACGGTCGATCAGCAACGCATTGAACTGCTTCGCCATGTACCGGCGAGCGGCACTGCCGTCCCAGTAGTCCTTGGCGGCGACCGGACGGGTCAGCGCCCGCACGTCACGAGGGAGCGAAGCCCAGAGGACCAGCGAATCGAGGTGGCTGGTGTGGTTCGCGAAGTAGACCCGTTGGCAGGTGTCGGGCTGACAGTCGACCCAACGGAGCGAGGCGCCGCTGATCAGCTTGATCGGGCGGGTCTCGACGCCGGGCGAGGTCATGTCGAAGAGCACGAAGGAGATGCCTTCATGCTTCTTCGTGGTG
>DMPQ01000459.1 GCA_003455945.1 Planctomycetaceae bacterium | reverse complement strand
GGGTCGGTCGCACTACGACACACGCTGCGACCGTGGTCGGTCGCACGACCGTAGCGTCATTCCCCCTCAGGCATCCCGAAGCGTGCCCGGATCTCGAACCCGCGATCGTTGACGCCGCCGATGATCACCGATCCGCCGAACAACTGATCCGAGATCGAGCCATCGGCCTCCGACGCCATCGCGATGTTCGCGATTGCGGAAACCCACTCGATCCGACGCAGCATGCTCGGATCGAAGCCCGACTCGATCGCTCCCTCGTCGTCATCGCCACGGTCGGGCGAATCGTCGGAGGTCGGCATCGGGCCTGAGAACGGCGCCTCAGCTGTCCAGCCGGCGATCAGGAATGCCGGGTGGCTCGCCATGTCGGTGCGCGAGCGGAGATCCTCGATCAGGTCGGTCAGGGTCACGATCTGCTCCAGCGACTCCCCCACGACGCTCCCTTCCGGCAGACCGGAATCTTCCAGTCGTATCCAGCCGTCGATCATCATCCGCTTGCGTCGCAGATGCGAGTTCGGATCGTTGCGCAATTGGTTCGCCTGAGACTCCTGCATCTCTTCGATCTCTTCCGCCGACAGTTGCTTCGGCACGTAGCGAAGTTCCCCCGTGTCGGGATCGACCTCGACGGCGTACACGTTTGCCGAGATCGACGTGCGCACGACCTTTTCGATGTACTCGTCGATGTAGGCGTCACTCACTTGCCACCATTCGACGTTTCCTTCCACGTGATGTTCCAGACGATCACCGACCGGCAATCCCGGATGCGAGTAGCTCGACGCCACTACGCGACCGAAGTCGGCACGATCGAGTCGCGATGCGTCGAAACGGAGCGCCACGCGAGAGAATTCGTCGTCGGCCCCGAACGCCAGTCCCATCGACTCCCAGGTGCTGCTGATCTCGGGGGACCAATAGAACTGCTCCTGCTCCCAGGGTTCGTTCAGCATCTCCCGAGCCGCCTCGGCATCTCCTTCGGCGAGCGCCAGCGCGAATCTCTCGGCCGCCGAGCGGAACTCCCGATCGATCGATTCGCCGTCGACCATGACCTGGATGAGAGTCTTCAGCCGCGGACCGTCGGGAACGAAGCGATCGACATCCAGTCGGCCGTCACGATCGAGACCGGCCGCCCAGCCGCGAAACGGAGCCCCTTGGACCGCAAACGCCTCGAGCTCGAAGCGATTCGGCCGAGGCGCCTCGGGGGTGTCGTCGCCGTCGCGTTCCCTCTCGATCTCATCCCCTCGCAGCGTCCATTGTCCGCCGAACCCACGCACTTCGTTCAAGCCGCTGGCGTCCCAGAGGATCGGCTTTACTTCGGCAGGAACGAAGTTGTGATTCGGATCGGCCAAGTTCCAGACGGCGAGCATCATGCGGCGAGACGCGTCCGCATTCAGATGAAACCGTAGCGAACCGGTCTCGCCGCGCGGCACGTTGTCTCGAACGATGCGAAATGTCCGATCGTCGAGCAGGCTGTTCGAGTCGTTCTTCGTGGCGATCCGTTCCGCGATCAGTTCGATCGCCGCGGGATCGTCCGCGACGAGCAGCCAGCCGTCGACCAGACGCTTCTCGATCGACCGCGACCGTCGAGGCTCCGGCGAGTCGTCCGCGTCGTCGAGCGACGGAGCGTCATCCGTCGGGAGTGCGGAGTCGGGCGCATCGGGAGCCACGGCCTCGACCTGCTCGATCGTCGGAGAGGCCTCGAACATCGGCGGTCGGCGCGTCGGCCCCGCGCTCGGAACGAACTCCTTGGCCAGTCGTCGCATCGCCTGCTCGACCGCCTCGAGTTCTTCGAGTGTCGCGTCGGTCCGAGCGGCGATGACCCAGGCTCCGTCGGGCAACTGCATCGCGATCGCCGGGCCATCGAAGATCGGCCGCGCGAGTGCCTCGCGAATCGTTTCGAGATCGTCGAAGAAGGGCGCGCTGTCGTTCTCGAGGCCGATCCGCTCGGCGAGCGACTCGATCGTGTTCAGTTGTTCGAGCGTCTCGGTCAGCTCTGCGCCGATCGCGAGCGAAGCGACCGACAGGTCATCGGTCCAAAGAGCAGCCGCGACGTTCCCGGGAGCGAGGTGCAGGACCTCGTCCCGCTCCTGAGCGGCCGAAGCGATCGGCGCGATCAGCAACAGACCGAGACTCACCCACACCAGACCTCCCTGCCGACCGATGACCATGGTCCATCCTCCGTAAGCCGAGCGAGCCTGCCGCCGGATCGGGCGACAGCGCATCGTATCACGGTCCTTTCGTCACGGCATCGCGCGGCGATACGGTTCCAGGACATGAGGGCCGCGCAAGGCGTGGCTCGTCGTTCTCGATGATGTCAGCGGTTCCGGACGTCGAGCTCCTCGATCGCCGAGCATCGTAAATGCCGATTCTCGGCTGCGAAGGATCGACGTCGCCGGCGTGAGGCATCGGGTTTCGGATCGACTCGGTCCTTCTATACTTGCTCGACCGGTCATCGTCGCGCCGCCGTTTCGCCGCGGTCCGCAGAGAGGTCAGATGAGGTCGCCCCACCGCGAACTTCGATCCGAACGTTTCGATCGGTGGACGATCGGAGCGGCG
Source organism: Planctomycetaceae bacterium (assembly GCA_003455945.1). Classification (GTDB taxonomy): domain Bacteria; phylum Planctomycetota; class Planctomycetia; order Pirellulales; family Pirellulaceae; genus UBA11682. Next base: position 34,979 of record DMPQ01000459.1, on the reverse strand, counting down.
GGAGTCGTCGCGCTCCTGATGCTCGGCATCGCCTTGACGCTGCAGAGTATCGTCCGGCTGAACGGAGAAGTCGGGGACCTCTCGCGGGCCCACGCGGTGACCGATGCGATCGCGGAGCTCCGCGGTGCACTTCGCGAGGCCGAGGCGTCACAGCGGACCTACCTGATCACCGGAGATCCCAAGTACCCGGAGCAGGCGAACGAGCGGTTCGACGACGCATTCCGCAGGATCGACGAGCTGAGACAACTGACCGATCGATCCGAACCCCGTCTGGAGGGAATCTCCAACGCGGTTCTCGAGTTCTCGGCCGCTCTTCGCTCGACAGCCGAAGTGCGGGATGAACTGGGGTTCGAGGCAGGGCGTCTGCTGGTCGTCGAAGAGCAAAGCCAGGCCCTCATGGAGAGGATCGATCTTCAGTTGCGCGATCTCGAGCGCGACGAACGGGGGCGCCTCGATCGACGCCTGCAGGATCGGACCGAATCGTTCCGGTGGGCGCTCTTCGTCGGTTTTGCCTCGGGACTCGTCGCGATCGCCGGAATGCTCGCGTTCCTCGCCCTGCTGCGACGCCACCTGACCGAACAGCGCCGTGCGACGCGAGTCATCGCCGAGCGTCTGGCGGATGCCCGTCTGCTTTCGACGATCGTCGAATCGTCTCGCGATCCGATCGTCAGCAAGACGCTCGACGGCATCATCCGCTCCTGGAACACGGCGGCCGAGCGGCTGTTCGGCTACTCGGCGGACCACGCGATCGGACGCAACATCCTGTTCCTGATCCCGGAGGATCGCCGCGACGAAGAGACTCGAATCGTCGAGAAGCTTCGAGCGGGGGAACGAATCGAGCAGTTCGAGACCGTGCGTACGAAGTCCGACGGTTCCGAGATCGAGGTGTCGTTGACCGTATCGCCGCTGTTCGACGAGCGAGGGCAGGTCGTCGGCGCCTCGAAGATCGTTCGGGACATCACCGAGCGGAAGCGAATCGAACGCGCGCTGCGCGAGAGCGAGGAGAGGTTCCGGACGCTTGCGGATCACATGTCGCAGCTCGCCTGGATGGCCGACTCGACCGGTTGGATCTTCTGGTACAACCGCCGCTGGTACGACTATACCGGGACCGACGCCGAGGCTGTCCGCGGTTGGGGATGGAGATCGCTCCATCATCCCGATCATGTCGATCGAGTCGTCGAGCGGATCACCCATTCGTTCCGTACCGGCGAGGTGTGGGAGGATCTCTTTCCGCTTCGCGGAGCCGACGGCGAATACCGCTGGTTCCTGTCCCGTGCCGTACCGATTCGCGGCGAGGAAGGAACGATCGTCCGATGGCTCGGCACGAACACCGACGTCACCGCGCAGCGTGAGGCCGAGGAGGCGCTGCGCGAGACCGATCGTCGTCGCAACGAGTTCCTCGCCATGTTGGCTCACGAGTTGCGCAATCCGCTGGCGCCGATTCGACACGGTCTCGAAGTGATCTCGCGCGATCGATCGTTCGACGAATCGACCGTCGATCTGATGAAGCGCCAGGTCGAACAGCTTGTCCGTCTGGTCGACGACTTGCTCGACGTGTCGCGAGTCATGCAGGGGAAGGTGCGGCTGCACCGTGGACCGCTGATTGCCGAGTTACTCCTGGAGCGGTGCGCTCGTGCAATCGTCGGAACGATGGAACGGCGAGGTCAGACGCTCGACGTCGCGATCGAGCCGGGGCGGACGACGCTTTCGGGAGACGAAGTGCGCCTGGCTCAGGCGGTCGGCAATCTGCTTGCCAATGCTTCGAAGTACTCCGACCACGGTGGGACGATTCGGCTGTCGGGTATCCGAAGGGACGATCACTACGAGATCGTCGTTTCGGACGACGGCATCGGCATCGATCCGCCGCTGCTCCCTCGCATCTTCGACCTGTTCGAGCAGTCCGATCAGACGCTCGATCGCAGCCGCGGCGGACTCGGAATCGGTCTGACCGTCGTGCGACAATCGATCGAACGGCACGGCGGTACGGTGACCGCGGAGAGCGAAGGCACGGGGCGAGGCGCGACGTTTCGGATCCGACTGCCGCTGGCGCCGGCGAGCGAGCCGGTGTCGGAAAGTCAGTCGGCCGCGTCAAGGAATGACGTGGCTTGCCCCCCGAGACGTGTCCTGATCGTCGACGACAACGTCGGAGCGGCATGGATGTTGTCGCGTCTGATCGCGAAGATCGGCGATCATACCGTCGAAACGGCTCATGACGGCCGCACCGCGCTATCGATCCTGTCGCGGTTTCGGCCCGACATCGCCTTCTTCGACATCGGTCTGCCCGAAATGGACGGCTACGATCTGGCTCGTGCAGCCCGAGCTACCGAGGCAGGTCGGGCTGCCGTGCTCGTCGCGCTGACGGGCTATGGGCAGGATGAGGATCGACGTCGCGCGCTCGCTGCAGGGTTCGATCTTCACCTGATCAAACCGGCCTCGCTCGATCGATTGACGGCATTGCTTGCGGCATTGCCGGACCCACGGCCGAGTCGGTCTCCGGCGACGCCCGATTGATCGTCCGGCGACCAGCCTGCGCCGCGACCGGTCGCCGGGAGATCGCCCGACAACCGATTCCCCCTCGCAGCGGCGGCCGAGCGTCGCGATTCCCGGCGAGAAAGCCGTTTCGGCACGCCCTCTGCAACCCTTCCCGATCGACAGCGAACGGCGGTGTTCGCGGCGAACGACGGAGTTCGCGGCGCGGTGCACCCCACGCTGTCGCATCGGGAGAGATCGTCATGTTGAGTTGGGCTCTGACCTTCCTGGTCATCGCATTGATCGCCGCCGTTCTCGGGTTCGGAGGGCTGGCGGGAGTCGCGGCGGGTTTCGCGAAGATCCTGTTCTTCGTGTTCCTGATCGCGTTCGTGATCAGCCTGATCTTCCCTCGCGTTCGGACCTCGCTCTAGTCGAGCGGTTCGAGACGCGTCAGGGCAAACGACGCCGAGCATGAGGAGAACAGACATGAAGGCGATCCTCGGAATCGCGGTGGCCGTCATCCTGCTGTTGGCGGCCGGTTGGATCACTTGGCGTCCCGGCGACAGCCGGTCGTCGATCGATATCGAGACCGAACGGATCGAACAGGATCTGGATCGGGTCGGCGATGCCGCCAAAGGACTGGTCGACGACGCACGACGCGAACTGGACGACGGGACGGAGCCGCAATGATGCCGGCCGCCCGGCGCGGCGAACGGTCAGGAGTCGGCTTGGCCGGCTCTTGACGGGGCGTCCGACTCGGCGACACTCTCGGAGGTCGCGGCTCGAGCCGNNGTCCGTCCGCACGCGTCCGTGATGACGATCGACGTCGGTAGCGGTCGACGAGACCGAAGGAGGGCGGGTGGCCAAGCTGCTTTCGATCGACGACGACCGTTCGGTTCATCATCTGGTCCGCAAGGCCTTGATCGACCTCTCCCTCGACCATTCGGTCGCCAAGACGGCCGACGAGGGAATTGCGATCGTCGATCGCGAAAGTCCCGACGTCGTGCTTCTGGACGTCATGCTTCCCGACATGTCGGGACTCGAGGCATTCCGCAAGATCCGATCGCTCGACAGGCGATTGCCGATCATCGTGGTCACGGCCGCGACCGGAAGCGACATCGCGATCGAAGCGATGAAGCTCGGCGCGTTCGACTGTCTGGCCAAGCCGATCGACGTGACGGAGCTGCGCCGGCTGGTCGGAACGGCGCTCGAGTCGCGCCGGCTGTCGGCCGTTCCGGTCGACCTGAGCGATCTGACGCGACCCTCGGAGAGCGGCGATGCGTTCGTCGGACGCTGCCCGGCGATGCGAAACGTCTTCAAGGCGATCGGCCGAGTGGCGCCCCAGGATCTACCGGTCCTGATTCGCGGCGAGAGCGGAACGGGGAAGGAACTGGTCGCTCGCGCGATCTATCAGCACGGCTCGCGCAGCGAAGGACCGTTCCTGGCGGTGAATTGTGCCGCGCTCTCCGAAACGCTGCTCGAGAGCGAGCTCTTNNCTCTTTCTGGACGAGGTCGGCGATATGGCGCCGTCGGTCCAGTCCAAGGTGCTCCGACTGCTTCAGGAACAGACCTTCGAACGGGTCGGAGGTAACCGTACGTTGCGCAGCGATGTCCGGATCGTTTCGGCGACCCACCGCGATCTCGAGACGATGTGCGACGAGGGGGCGTTTCGGTCGGATCTGTTCTATCGCCTGAACGGCTACACGATCCGCCTGCCTCCGCTACGGGAACGCGACGAGGATCGAACCCTGCTGCTGCAGCACTTTCTCGCCTACTGGAGTCGCAAGCTCGGTCGCGAGGTGCAGGGCTTCTCGTCCGAGGCGGTCCAGGCGTTGCTGGACTACTCGTGGCCCGGCAACGTCCNNTCGTTGCCCGACGAGATCCTGCGCAGCGGAATCTCGGTAACCGTGCCTGGAGAAGCGGCGGAAAGGGACGGCCGCGACGACCTCGATTCGGATCGCGTAAAGGCGATCGCCGACAGCGATGCTCTCCGCGTTCCGAAGTCGTCGGACGGTGCCCGGGAGTGTCCTCTGGTCGACGGTATCGAGCGAGGACTTGTCCGAGGGAGCGTCGATCTGTACGCCGAGACTCTGGCGGTCATGGAACGCGAGCTGCTGACGCGGGTGCTGACGCACGCTCGAGGCAACCAGTCCGAGGCGGCTCGAATTCTCGGGATCACGCGCGGAAGTCTCAGGAACAAGCTTCGCAGCAACGGCATCTCGATCGGCTCGGACATCCGGCGCAACGATTCCTGATCGTCCGTTCGATNNCCGATCGGCCAGCGCTTCGCTCGTCGACCGAGCCGCCGCCAACCCGGCCGCTGCGCCGTTGACGTCGCCGGCACGACACCGTTCCTCCAAGTCGGTCGCGGCTTGCATCACCTGGCGTCCGTCGAAGGTCGCCGCCAGACCGCGGATCGCATGTGCGGCTCGCGCCGCCGCGGGCAGATCACCCGCGGCGAAGGCTCGATCGCACCGTTCGATCAGCTGCGGCGAGTCCTCGCGATAGAAGCCGATCATTTCGGCCAGCAGTTCCGCGTCTCCTCCCAAGCGAGCGAGCGTCGCCTCGCGGTCCCAAAGCGGTTCGTCGGGTAGACGTCGATTCATCGGCTGACTGCATCTCGTTACGGAGTCCACGGAACGAATGGCGGCTCGACGGCGACCGTCGTCCATGCGGAGTTCAGCGAGGCAGCGGCCGCGGAGCGAACCGTTCGTCCGGTCGCTCGGCGACCAGGTCGGTCGTCCGACGATCGGTTCGGTCGTCCAGCTCGCCGCGCAGGATCCGGATCGTTTCCGGAGCTCGAATCCCGACCTTGGTCCGATTGCCTCGCGAACCGATGATCGTGATCGTGACGCCGAGTTCGGGCAAATGGATCGTTTCTCCAGGCGTTCGGCTGAGAACCAGCATGGCGAATCCTTTCTCGAGTCGGGTTCTGACGCGGATCGGACGAAGGTCCGCACCGGACCGGTTCCGATCGCAAGGCAAACTCGATGCCAAAGCGATCCCTCGCCCGCTTCACTGATGGCGAGCCGGCCGAGGCACCGAGGCGCGTTATCCCCTTCGTCGGGCCGCGGCGGTTGCGACCGACCTCGGCTCTCCCTACCTTGCGCCGGCTCGAACGACGACCGCTCGAGCGATCGGTCCTCAAGACGGAGTCCCTTTCCGATGGCCGGCAACCACTCGATTCGTTCGTCCCGAGCCGTTCGACTCGTCGGTGTCGTCTGGGCGTTGTCGGTACTCCTCGTCGAAACAGCACCGGGGGCTCGGGCCGAGGATCGTCCGACCGGTCGTTCCTTCGCGACGCGCAGCGTAGCGATGGCTCCGCATGCCATGGCCGCGACCAGTCATCCGCTGGCGACCGAGATCGCGCTCGACGTGGTGCGTCAGGGTGGTTCGGCAGTTGATGCGGCGATCGCGGCCAATGCGGCACTCGGGCTGATGGAACCGACCGGATGCGGTATCGGGGGCGATCTCTTCGCCATCGTCTGGGACGCGAAGACCCAAAAACTGTACGGGCTCAATGCCAGCGGTCGCTCCCCCGCCACGCTGACGCTCGACGAGTTCCGACGCCGCGAACTCGACTCGATTCCCGCACTCGGTCCGCTCCCGGTTTCGGTGCCGGGTTGCGTCGACGGCTGGTTCGAACTGCACGGCAAGTTCGGACGCCNNTTCTCGCACCGACCGTTGCCTATGCTCGCGACGGATTTCCGATCACGCCGGTGATCGGCGACGCTTGGCGTCGCGGAGCCCCGAAACTGAAGGACCAGCCCGGCTTCGCCGAAATCTTTCTCCCCGGCGGCGAAGGGCCACGAGACGGCCAGCGGTTCCGCAACCCGGCGCTCGCCGACACCCTCGAACGGATCGGTCGCGAAGGTCGCGATCTGTTCTACCGCGGTGAGATCGCGCGGACGATCGATTCCTTCATGCGGGCCAACGAAGGGTTCCTGACGTACGACGATCTGGCGGCGCATCGATCGGAGTGGGTCGAGCCGATCTCGACCGACTATCGCGGGTTGACGCTCTGGGAACTTCCCCCCAACGGACAAGGACTCGCGGCGCTGCAGATGCTCAATCTTCTCGACGGTTTCGATCTGCGCAAGGCAGGCTTCGGCAGCCCCGATCACCTGCACTGGTTCATCGAAGCGAAGAAGATCGCATTCGAGGATCGCGCCCGCCTGTACGCCGATCCCGAGTTCTCGGCCGCGCCGATCGACGTGCTGCTCAGTCAGGCCTACGCCGACGAGCGCCGCGCCCTGATCGGCGATCGAGCGGCGGCATCGATCGAACCGAAGGCCGAGCTGATCGACGGCGACACGATCTATCTGACCGTCGCCGATGCGGAGCGGAACATGGTCTCGCTGATCCAGAGCAACTACCGCGGTTTCGGTTCGGGAATGTGTCCGACCGGGCTCGGCTTCTGCCTGCAGGATCGCGGTCAGCTGTTCGATCTGACCGAAGGGCGAGCCAACACCTATGCGCCGCGCAAACGCCCTTTTCACACGATCATTCCTGCCTTCGTGACGCGCGACGGCAAGCCGTACATCGCGTTCGGCGTCATGGGAGGCGCGACTCAGCCTCAGGCGCACGTCGAGATCCTGACCAACCTGGTCGACTTCGACATGAACCTGCAGGAGGCGGGGGACGCGCCGCGGATCATCCACACCGGATCGAGCGAACCGACCGGCGAGCGGATGACCGACGGCGGGCGCGTTCACCTCGAGGAAGGTTTTCCCTACGAGACGCGACGCGAACTGCTGCTGCGCGGGCATCGACTGGAAGAGACGCTCGGCATCTACGGCGGCTATCAGGCGATCCTGTACGACGCCGAGAACGACATCTATCACGGCGCCAGCGAGTCGCGCAAGGACGGCATGGCGGCGGGCTACTGAACGAGTTTCGCTCCGGTCTCGTCGCCTCAGCGGACCGTTGGCGCAGCGATCGCGCGATCGCACGACAGAGCACCGTCCCCCAGATCATCCGCATGGACGATCACGATTTTCGGAAGCTCTGCGCCGGCAGTTCCGGCGCCTGCGAACGTTGTCATCAGTCCGATCCAGGCCAGCAGCAGCATGATTCCGACTCGGTCGGTCGAGCCCAAGCGACTCGGCATGAGGGGCTCCTCTCCGTTTCGATCGTTCATGACTGCTTCCGATAATCGCGGATTGTTCCGCGACTCGGTGCCCTTCGTGCTCTCGGTGGTAGGAAGTGCATTTTTCCGTCCGGTCGGACGTTGGGGCGTTCAGCGTGGCCCACGGTCGTTCGAGGCGTCGTCGTGCTGAAGCAGCTTCACCATCGCTCGCCCCAACGCCTCGCCGACTTCCATGTAGGTCTCGGCGTTGTGATGGTAGTGATGCCCCTGAGGGCTCGGCGAGACGTTCTGCTCGCGCCAGAACGGCCGCGCATCGATCGCCGCCACGTTGCCGCGAAACTCCGGGTACTTTCCCGTTTCGCCGTCGACCGCCAACTGAGCTTCGGCGACGGTCAGGCCGGGACCAGAGAGCGCATCGCCGCCGAAGGCGATCGTCGCCAGCACGAACTTCGCTTCGGGAGCGTCGAAGTCGCGACGCAACATCCGGATCAGATGAACCAGGTTCTGCTCGTAACGGGACGCGTGAGCCGGGTTCTGGTCCTTGTGCCCCTGCCACCAGACGAAACCGGCGATCTCGTAACCTTGGCCCTCGTATCCGGGATAGTACTCCGGCAGATTCTCGAGGACCTTCTTCGCGTTCGCGATGTCGTCGTCGTATTGCTTGCCGGCATACCACGCGATCGGAACCGGCTCGGTCCCCTTGTCCCACGACAACGGCGACTCGCCGTAGCCGGCGTAGATCTTGCCGTCGAACTCGAACCGTTCGCTCCCCGGCGGCAGCAAGTCCCAACCGAGCGAACGATTGCCGATGCATGACTTGAGCAACAGCACCGGTGCTTCGGTCGCCTCGCCGACGAAATGGCCGAAGCCCAGCTCCGGGCCGAAGTTGCCGTTGACCTTCAGCCAGTCGTTGGCGTGAACTCCCATGCCCCCGTCGCGGCCGACCATCACCCGAGTGTATCGGACATCATCGCGAGCGGCCCATTGGCCGTCGGCAGCCTTCAGATAGGCGTACTTGCCCTGTTCCTGCATGACATGTTCGAGCGAGCCGACCGTATCGACCGGCCCGACTCGCCCGAAACCGAGCATGTTCGACTGGCCGAGCATCACGTAGACCTGAACCGGAAGCGGTCGCTCGGCGACCTCTCCCGGGTTCTCCTCCTGAGCGACCGCCGATCGTGAGGCTACCGCCAGCATCATCGACAGCGCCAGCGACAAGAGCCGGCCGACGAGAACCGAGCGACGACCGGACGGACGAGACTCGGCGAGCGCGAACGGGGCCATAGCGGAGCACTCCCGCAAGGGTATGACGTCGATGTCGCGAGGCGATCGGTCGAACCTCACCGTCGAACGACAAGGGCTCCCGAACGCCCGCATCGCGAGCGGTCGAGAGCCCCGGTGGATGCAGGCTCGACGGTCAGCCTTCGATCTCGTAACCCTTGCGACTCTCGCGAGCCAGGAACGAGTTGGCCTGCTCGTCGCCGACGATCTCGCGTTTCGCCGGATCCCACTGCAGAGCGCGGTTCAGACGCATCGCGATGTTCGACAGATGGCAGATCTCGAGCATCCGGTTATGCGTCCAGACGTCCGAGATCGGCTGCTTGCGGGCCGTCATCCCTTCGATGAAGTTCGCCGTGTGGTTCTCGCTCACCGGGCCGCCGTAGATCTCCTCGACCGCACCCTCGGGGAGCGGATTCTCGGCCAGCGCCTCGACCGGCTTGCCGACCAGCTTGCCGCGATTGACGAAGAAGCGCCCTTCGGTCCCTTCGAACAGGATGCCGTTGTCCCCTTCGCTCGTGATGATCATCTCGACGTCGTTCGGCATGTCGACGCGGATCCGGAAGTTGGTCGCGGCGTTGTACCGATCGGCGACCGTCGGATGACCGTCGCGATACTCGACCGGCAGCGTGAACTCGACCGGCGTCACCTTGCTCGGGCCGGTGTCGCTGGCGCCGAGGGCCCAGCAGGCGATGTCGACGTGGTGCGCACCCCAGTCGGTCAGCTTGCCGCCGGAGTACTCGTGCCAGTTGCGGAACGAGTAATGGCAGTTGCTGTAGAGCGGCACGCCGCCGCCGTAACCCTGGCGAAGCTCGGGGAGTGCCCGATAGTCGACCGCCGGAGCCGGGCCGAGCCAGAAGTCCCAATCGAGTCCTTCCGGAACCGGCGCGACCGGAATCGCCGGCGACTCCTCCATCGCGTTGATGCCGCAGGTGACTCGGTTCACCTTGCCGATGCGGCCATGCTTGATCAGCGCGATCGCCTTCAGGAAGAGCTGATCCGACTCGGTCCGCTGCATCGTGCCGACCTGAAAGACGCGCCCCGTCTCCTTCACCACCTTCTCGATCAGCTTCCCTTCGGCGATGGTCAGCGTGAGCGGCTTTTCGCAGTAGACGTCCTTGCCCGCCCGCATCGCTTCGACCGCGATCTTGGTGTGCCAGTGATCGGGGGTCGCGATCATGACCGCATCGATATCCTCGCGCTCGAGGACTCGGCGATAGTCGGCATAGCCGTCCGGCTTCTTCCCCTGACGCTCCGCCGCCTGATCGAGGTTCCGACCGAGGACGTTCGAATCGACATCGGCCATCGCGGCGAAGTCGGCGAACTTGAACGACTTCTGCGTGATCTCCCACCCCTGATTCCGCAGGCCGATCGTCGCGAAGACCGGTCGCTCGATCGGCGAACGATAGGCAAAGGCCCGGCCGGTCGATGTCAGGTACATGCCGGCAGCGCCGGTCGCCGCCAAGGTCTGAAGAAAGCGTCGACGATTCGTGGTCGGTCGGGACATCGTGGGAGCCCTCGATTCGAGATGGAGGAGGTTCGGTGGGGGATCGGGCCGCGAAGGTCGGCCAGGCGATAGGCCGCATTCTAGACCGCCCGCCTGTCGAGGGCCAAACGCCCTCTTCCGCCGACGCGATCGGCAAGGGATCGGTCAATGAACCGGAGCGTCGGCCGCTGCCCCGTCAGGTCACGATCAGGATCGCCCCGAGCGCCATGACGATCGAACAGAGCAGACGCCGCCGAAAATGCCCTTCGCGGAACAGCCCTCGCCCGAGCAGGACGCTGACGATCGACGAGAGCTGAAACAGGGCCAATGCCGGCCCGACGGCGAACCGATCGAAGGTCAACAGCGTCGTCGACTGCATCGCACCGGTCGACAGCGCCAACAGGACCGACAGCTTCCATGTTCCCGGCTCGATCTCTTTCGTCGGCCTCTGCCGCCGCCCGACGCGAGCGGTGGCGACCGCGATCGGCCAGCCGAGCAGCGACCAGCCGACGAAGACCGCCATCGGAGAGCCTTCCGCGAGCGCCCGCTTGAGCACCACCGCTTCGAGCGCCGAAAGCACGAGCGCCCCCAGTCTCAGGCGAACTCCGCGATCGCGCAGCAACGCCCGCCAGGTCTGACGCCGTGTCGCTCCCGGTTGCCGAACGACGATCAGCCAACTGCCGATCGTGATCAGGCCGATACCGAGCAGATCACCGACTCCGGCCGTCTCGCCGATCAGGACCCAGGCGATGATCAGACTGACGATCGGCTTGTAGGCGTTGATCGGACCGACGAGCGAAAGGTCCATCGTCGACAGCGCCTCGACCAGCATCGCGTTGCCGGCGACTGCGAGCGCCGCACACGCACCGACGATCAGCAGGAACCGACCGCTCGGCAGATCGCTCGCCAGAAACGGCACCGCCGGCAGCAGCATCAGACTCAGCAGAGCGTGAGTCGTCGCGATGACACCTCGCGCATCCGCTCCGGCGCGCATCAGTCGCTTCTGCAGCGCATTGGAGATCGGATTCGCGAGGATCCGAACCGTCACCGCCAACGCATCGAACATCGCGAGGGACGATCCGTTCGGAAGTGAAGAGGATCTGGGGATGGCCGGTGCCCGCCGTCGGGCGCCCGATCGTCGCGACGTTCGTCGATCAGTTCCCGCTGCCGGAGTCGGTCGGATCGGGCAACAGTCGCGCTTCGACCAGCACCGGCCGGTGATCCGACGCCATCGGTTCGTCGATCACGCGGACCGAATCGATCTGCCAGTTCGCTTTCCGATCGAACAGGACGAAATCGATCTCCTGCACCGGACGCTGCGCCGAGAAGGTAAACGAATCGTCCTGCGGCTTGTCCGCTTCGATCGCCAATTCGCGAAAAAGCTCGATCGTGCGCGACTCGGGAGTGTCGTTGAAGTCGCCCAGCAGGACGAACGGCCGATCGAGCCTGCGGAGTTCGTCGGCCACCGCCTGGGCCTGAGCGAAGCGAAAGCGATCGTCGTCGACCCAGTCGAAATGGACGTTGACGACGGTGACGGTCCGATCATTCGGCAGTCGCGCCGTCGCCAAAAGCGCGATGCGCGGTTCGTTTCCGTCGGGCAATCGCAGAGCCCGCACATCGGTCAGCGGATGCTTCGACAGGATCGCCATGCCGTATCGCCCCCCCTGGAAGTCCATGAACGAACCAAAGGCGGCATGCATGCCGAGCATGCGACCGAGCTCCCGCGGTTGATTGACGCTCCCGCTTCGTCCCGCACCGAGATCGACTTCCTGCAGGCCGACGAAATCAGGTTTCAGTTCGTCGAGCACCGCTGCGGTGCGCTCGAGATCGACTCGGCGGTCGTTCCCTTCGCCGTGCCGGATGTTGTAGGTCGCGAGTCTCAGCGGCACTTCGTCGCGGGGCAGGCGATCGAAGCGAAAGTCGATGGTGACGGCGGCATGGTCCGATGGGAACCGATCGGGATGATCGTCGATTCGTCGCGCCTCGACCGCCCGCAGCGATCCGCCGCGGTAATGGACGAAATCGATCCGATCCTGCTCCTGATCGGGAAACCGAGGCGTCCAGGTCCGATCGGCGGCGCGATCGATCGTCGGACGGCACTCGCGCCAGGCGTCGCGATACCCCGCATCGCCCAGGACGCGAGAGGTCGGCCAATCGACCTCGACCCGATAGTCGTCACGGGCGACGGCCGAATAGTCCAGATGCGACATCGAGTTGAAGTCGCCGGCGATCACGATCGGCACGCCGTCGTACTTCGGATCGCTCAGTCGTCGATCGATCGCCTCGCGGATCGCCGCCAGATCGACTGCCGACGGCGCACAGGCGGCGAGCATCCGATCGACGTCGGCGACATCGCGCGTTCCCGCTTCCCAGATCTCGGCGGCATAGGGGAGCCAGATCGAGTAGAACGCGATCCGCTTTCCGTCAGGCAGCTCGACGAGTCCTCCGACGCACTTGAACTCCTCGAAGACCGACAGGTCCTCGACGATCGGATGGCGACTGAGGATCGAAACGTTGGTGCCGCGAGGATGGAAACGATACCCGAGTTCGTCCGCGATCCGCTCTCCCGATCCGTAGGTCTCCTGCAGCGCGACGATCTCGGCACCGCTCTCGCGAATCGTCTCGATCACCTTGCGCGGCCCGATCTCGTCGCCGTCCTGACGTCCTCCCTTCCAGATGTTCCAGGTCATCACCCGCAGCTCGGCCGGCTCGTCGGCGGCGACCGCAGCGATCGGTCCGACGGCGAGAGCGATCAGGACGACGATCCTGCAAAGCGACGTCATCAACGTTCGGTGACGCATCAGGCTTGACTCCGGTCGTCAGGGAAAGAGGGGCGGCTGCGGCGGGAGCGACGAGCGTCAACGATCCGACTCGGGCGAGCCACGGCGTCGCTCCTGATCGGAACGGTCGTCGAGCTCGGCCGGATCGTGCAGCAACAACTCGTTCTCGAACTCGATCGGTTCGCCTCGGTACCGGTAGTAGGCGACTTCGTAGCCGTTGAGCGTCCTGTCGTTGCGCAGATGAGACAGCCGCAGGTATTCGTTCGGCATGCGGTGCAGCGTCGCCGTACGTTTGGCGATCCGCAGCGGGTCGACTTCGACCCAGCCGACCTCTGTCAGATAGACCTCGGCCCACTTGTGACGCGCCGTGTCTCCGGTGGGCACGGGAGCGATCAGCAAGCCGTCACAGGTGCGTGCCGGAAGTCCGGCCGCTCGACAAGCGGCGACGAACAGATCGGCGAACTCCGAGCAGTCCCCGCGTCGCTCCTCGAACGCTCTCGCCGCTCCGAGCGATTCCTCCTGGAAGCCGACGTAGCGCAGCCGTTCGCCGACGAGAGCCAGGATCGCTCGAACCCGATCGAGCGGCTCCGGCTGATCGATCGCGTCGATCGCTTCGCGGATCGCCGTATCGTCCGCTTCCAGGTACTTCTCGCTTACCAGCCACGCGTCGAGACGCAGCGACTCGGCGGAAGCGTCATCCGAAGTTGTGGTGCCTTCGGGAGACGCGTCATTCGCGCCGGTATCGCTTCGGCCGGAATAGTCGGAGGGGGTGACTTCGTAGGGAACATCATCAGGAGGCGACGTCAGGTCCCGACCGGCGTCTGCGTCGTCGCTCCGTACGCGTCGTGCCGAGACGGTTCGCAGATCGCCTCGCAGGAGATCGGCGGTCACCGTGATGTCGATCACGACCGGGCCTCGCGGTTCCTTCAGTTCGAACGTGGCATAGGTGTTGCCGTGGCGTCGGAAGATTCGCTGAGGGCGGTGCGAGTAGTCGATCCGGTGAACGAGCTGTCGATCGGGGATCGTCGTCGGTATCAAGGTCGTCCACGTGATCGACTCGGTCCCGGGACTCGGCAGAAACCGGTTCCGGATCGTGAAGGTGACTCGCCGTTCCGCCGCATCGTCATCCTGCGCGGCCATCGAAGGGGCCGAGATCGAAGCGAGCAGCAGGGCGACGCAGATCGCCACGGGGATCGCGACGGGGATCGCTGACAAGTCGACGGTGGCTCTTCGACGCTCGAGGTAGCGTCCGTTCGTCGTCGACGCCGTCGTTGTCGCGGTGCAGCTGCCCATCGTTCGACTCCGGCCGTTCGCGATCGCGTTCGGCTCGTCGCGATCATACCATCGCTCGGCGTTCGCGACGTCGCAGGCGTTCGTGGGGCGCAACCGCAACGTGGTGAACCGCCGCGGCCCGGCGCGAGGTCTCGGTCGCGATGCACCCTGCTCCGCGCCGCTTCCCCGGCTATGCTGATCGGCGGCCGAGGTCCCTGCGGCCGGTCCGTGTTTCTTTGCGATGAGGCGCTCCCGACGATGCTCCGTTCGAACTCCCTGACGCTGACCGGTCGCTCGGTCATCCTCGTTCTGTTCGCGTCGATGATCTTCCCGGCAGCTGCCGACGAACCGGTCGCGGCGAACGGGCCGACGACCGACGAGCGATCGCCCGACGAGCTTCGCGGGGCGATCACGCCGGAGCGAGCCTGGTGGGACCTGCGCCACTATCGACTCGAGGTCCGGGTCGACGTCGAGAAGCGATCTCTCGAAGGGACCAACACGATCCGCTTCCGCGTGCTCCAGCCGGGCGACCGCATGCAGATCGATCTGCAGCAGCCGATGGAGATCCGGAGCATCGATTTCGACGGCGCGGCACTGCTGTTCGAACGCGAGGGGAACGTCTGTTGGGTCGAGTTCCCCGCACCGCTCGAGGTCGGCGCCGACCACGAGATCGTCGTCGCCTACGGAGGCACTCCGACCGAAAGCGCCAATCCTCCGTGGAGCGGTGGGCTGAGTTGGAAACGGGATGAGAACGGCAAGCCGTTCGTCGTCACGACCTGTCAGGGGATCGGCGCAAGCATCTGGTGGCCGAACAAGGACCACGGCTACGACGAACCAGACGACGGCATGGAGATGCACTACACCGTTCCGGCCGACCTGGTCGCGATCGGCAACGGGCGGTTGTTCGAGACGACCGAGCCGGCCGAGGACGGAACGCGAACCTACCGCTGGCTAGTGACTCAGCCGATCAACAACTACTGCGTCAACCTGAATCTCGGCGACTATGTCCGCTTCGGCGACACGTTCGAAGGGGAAGCGGGCACCCTCGATCTCGAGTACTGGGTGCTGAGAGATCATCTGGAGGTGGCCCGCGAGCACTTCCGCGAGGCGCCTCGGACCCTGGCCGCGTTCGAGCACTGGTTCGGTCCGTATCCGTTCTACGAGGACGGCTACAAGCTGGTCGAAGTGCCGTATCCCGGCATGGAGCACCAGAGTTCGGTCACCTACGGCAACGGCTTCCGCAACGGTTACGGCGGACGCGATCTGAGCGGGACCGGAGTCGGATTCCTGTTCGACTTCATCATCGTGCACGAGTCGGGGCACGAGTGGTTCGGCAACAACGTCTCGATGAAGGACGCCGCCGACATGTGGATTCACGAAGGGTTCACGAACTACTCCGAGAACCTGTTCGTCGAGTACCACTTCTCCGAGAAGCAGGCGCAGGATTACGTCATCGGCTGCCGACGCCTGATCCGCAACGATCGCCCGATCATCGGCACCTACGATCGGAACGAGTCGGGATCAGGGGACATGTACTACAAAGGAGGCAACCTGCTGCACACGCTCCGGCATCTCCTGAACGACGACGCGACGTGGCGTTCGATCCTGCGAGGCATGAACGAGACCTATCGGCATCGGACGGTGACGACGGTCGAGATCGAGGGGTATTTGTCCGAACGGACGGGGCTCGATCTGAAGGCCTTCTTCGAGCAGTACCTGAGAACGACCGACGTGCCGCAGCTGACCTACTCGATCGACGGGAATACCTTGCGTTATCGATGGGAGAACGTGGTCGAGGGGTTCGCGATGCCGATCGACGTGACGATCGACGGCACCGAACGCCGGATCGCGCCGACCGAGAGCTGGCAGGAGCTGAAGCTCGAGATGCCGATCGAGTCGTTCGAGGTCGATCGGAACTTCTACGTCACGGCGGAGTCGGCCGAGGCCTCGGAGTGACGTCGATACGGTGACCAATAAGAGTCGCGAGCAACGTGACGCGACTCGTTCTCGCCTGCCTGTCCTTCGCGGGCGAGAGGTTTCGACCGGGACGCCGCTCGAACACCCCGAGTCGGTTCAGACCTCGGACGCGGACAGCAGGCCGGCAACGATCGATTCGAGCCACTGACCGTCGGCGGTGGTGAAGCGATCGAACTTCGGGCTGTCGATGTCGAGCACGCCGATCAGTCGCTCGCCGACGAGCATCGGGACCACGATCTCGGAGTTCGAGGCCGAGTCGCAGGCGATGTGATCGGGGAATCGATGGACATCCGGCACGATCAGCGTCGTGCGACGAGCGGCCGCCGCGCCGCAGACTCCCCGACCCGGTCCGATCCGGACGCAAGCCGGCTTCCCCTGAAACGGGCCGAGGACCAGGTCGTTCCCCTTCAGGAAATAGAAGCCGGCCCAGTTCAGATCGGCCAAGGCGTGGTAGAGAACGGCCGCGGTATTGGCGCAGTTGGCGATCAGGTCTCGTTCCCCCGTCCACAACGCCGCCAACTCGGCACTCAGCGAACGGCGGAGTTCTTCGGCGGACAGTCCCGATCGATCGATCGGCGAATCGACATGCATCGGACAGCCTCGGCGCTGGCGTCACCGCGTCGCGGAAGGACCCTCGAACCTCGCGATGGCCCTCGCGACACGAAGGACGATTCTCGTCGATCCGTTCGGCCGAGCGAAGCGGGGTGAGCGACGCGAGACGCCGGTCGGGAGTGGAGTCCGGTCATTGCGGATGCCCCGTCTCGAACTCGAGCCACCCCGTCTCGATCTTTCCCTGCCAGTCCCCCTCCCGCGGAATGAGCACGTTCCCTTCGCCATCCTGCAGGATCGGCGAGGCACCGAACGAGGTCATCGATCGGATCCGGTACTTCCCCGGCGGCACGATCATCTTGCGGTTCGTCACATGCTCGAACGCCTCGGCCTGAGTCGCATCGGCAGCCAGCCCCAGATTGCCTGCATCGAAGGTCGCCACCTCGCCGGGCTGCAGCATATAGCCGGCCGACAATGTCCAGCCCGAATACCAGGCCGTCGAGACGTCGACCGACTTTCCCTCGGCATCGATCGCCTCGATCGGCAACTCCGATTGCCAGAGATGTCCCGAGAGGTTCAGCGGACCGTCCGACACGTTCTTCAGATGCAACCTGAGCTTCGACTTCGAGCCGAACGGGATGTCTCGCGACGGGACGATTTCGAGCCCCGCTTCGATGCCGTCGTCCGCAGGTCCCCAAGCGATCCTCCGTTCGTCCGCCATTTCGATCTCGAACGGTTCGCTCGTGCCGATCAGTTCGCCGGACCACGCATTCAGGCCGGCCGAATCGTCTCGGTACTCTCGCAATCGCGTCTTCACTCGCTCCGGCATGCCGCGATAGATCACTTCGGCCGTGAACGTTCCCGCTCCCGGATCGCGCGACAGACTCGACAGCCACTTTTCGGGGCGGAGCAGGAATCGATGCGTCGCCCTCGGTTCGACCGTCGCGATGGCGGTCGAGCCGAGGACCATGTTCGCGTCGATGACGGTCGTCTCGGGGATCGCGATCGTCTTCCCTGCCGCATCGCGATAGCGGATCTCGAACAGATATTGCCCCGACCAATCCGAGTTCGGATCTCCGGAAGCTTCGCCGAAGCTGTCTCCATAACGCGTGTCGAGCAGCATCACAGGCGAGTCGGAGGCGTTCTCGACCTCGACGACGAACGCGACCTGATCGAATCGCCGAAACTTGCGTACCACCGCGGACGGTTCGATCGCCTCTTCCGACATGCTCGCCTCGACCGGCACGACTCGGCAGCGAAGTCCGTCGACGATCGGGCCCCATCCTTCCTGCGCTGCGCTTCGTCCCACCGCCGAACCGGCGGCCAAGGCGAACAGAACGAGACCGACGGTGCGCAGGCCGAACCGAGCCGCGTTGCCTCGGGATACGTCGCGGTCCGATCGAGCGGATCCGAGCGAAGCGAGCGAGAGCAGGGACATCGGTGGAGACTCCTGGGACGAAGCAAGCGACGCAACGAGAGACGCAACGACCGGTTCGTACCGCCATCGGTGGTCTGAGACGGGCGAATCGCGATGCGAGTTCCCGAAAGCGATCGGTTCGTCGGAAACGTCGAGGGCTCGGCCGTTTCGGCTGGGATGCGGGGTGCGTCGTCGTCGCGATTGGGGCACAATCGACGTACGCTCCGGCGGAGGCATTCGAGCCGTCGGCAGCGCGAGTTCCCTCCCTCAGGTTCCCGGAGACGACCGACCATGCGACGCAAGCACGCTTCGGAGTTCGACCGCCAGGTCCTCGATCTCTACGACGACTACGCTCACGGGCGGCTGGATCGACGCGACTATATCCGGCNNGCGTTCGCCGTCGGCGGCATGACGGTCGAGGCGTTGCTGGCCAGTCTGACTCCCAACTATGCCTGGGCTCAGGAGGTCGCTCCCGATGACGCGCGGATCGTCGTCGAGCGAGCGACCTACGAGAGTCCCGAGGGGGCGGGCGAGATGAAGGGGCTGCTCGCCTATCCGGCGGCGGGCGAGAAGTTTCCGGCGGTGCTGGTGATCCACGAGAACCGAGGGCTGAATCCGTACATCGAGGATGTCGCGCGACGGTTGGCGGTCGCCGGGTTCGTGGCGCTCGCTCCCGACGCGCTCGCCCCGCTCGGCGGCTACCCCGGCAACGACGACGAGGGGCGTGCGATGCAGGCCCGGCGGGATCGGGGCGAGATGCTGCGCGACTTCATCGCCGGCGCGAAATGGCTCGATACGCATCCGCGTTCGACCGGCAAGGTCGGCGCCGTCGGCTTCTGCTACGGCGGCGGAGTCGTCTATCAGCTGGCGGTCCGGATTCCTGACGTTCTCGATGCGGGCGTACCCTTCTACGGAAGTCAGCCGGCGCTCGAGGATGTCCCGAAGATCAAGGCGCCGCTGCTGATCCACAATGCCGAGAACGACCAGCGGATCATCGCCAACGCTCCCGCCTTCGAGCAGGCGATGACCGACCAGGGGAAGGCGTTCACCGCGCACGTCTATCCCGGCGCGAACCACGGCTTCCACAACGACACGACGCCGCGCTACGACGAAGCGGCAGCCAAGCTCGCCTGGAGTCGCNNAAGTTCTTCCGCGAGCATCTGGGCTGAGACGCGGATTACCGTCGGCTACGCGAAGACGTTCTCGCGTTCCAGCGGCAGGCGGAAGCCGTCGCTGATGCGGGTCATGTAGAGCCCGCGGCAGAGCCACCAGAAGAGCGACATCGCGTCGGTCGGGCCGTAGTCGGTCGCCAGCGTCCCGAAGTCGTCGGCCGTCAGTTCCCACGGACGGCCGGTCAGCTTGCGGGCCAAACCGAACGCGCGCCGCTCGGCCGGATCGAAGCCGGTCCAGTCGTCGTTCGCCAACTGACGCAGCAACTCGGCGACTTCGTCCGAGCCGAGGCCGGAGAGCTCGAGCAGCATCTCGCAGTGCCCCATGCAGTAGTTGCAGCCGACGGTATGCGTCTGGATCCAGAAGAGCAGTTCCTCGAGAATCCGATCCTCGGGACGCTCGGCCCAGTGCGTCCGCGTCGCGATCGCCCAAGGGATCTGCAGGTCCGCGGCGTAACCGAACGTCATCAGATTCCAGATGATGCGAGTCGGGCGACTGGCCATCGCGGCCGGAAGCTGATCCGCGACCTCCTGCCAGC
The DNA here is from genome assembly GCA_003455945.1 of Planctomycetaceae bacterium. Classification (GTDB taxonomy): domain Bacteria; phylum Planctomycetota; class Planctomycetia; order Pirellulales; family Pirellulaceae; genus UBA11682. The sequence goes on along the minus strand of DMPQ01000459.1, from coordinate 14,954 downwards.
GCGGAACCGGCAGGCGAGGAGGCGCTCCTCGTTGCCGCTCCAGTCGACGTTGCAGTTCCCGAAACGCTTCCGCGAAGCGACTCGTTCGCTTCCCCCTTCCGTCGCCGATCGCCGTAGCGAGCCGGATCCGCCGCGCCGGTGACGGCGTATGCGGTTCCAGCTGGAGCGTCCCTGCGACGAACTCCGCGACGATCGGCGGCAACGGCCCCTCGGCCTCCAGCGGCAGTCCGAGGCCGAGCAGCCAGCGGTCCTGAAAGTTGCCGTAGGCGGCCAACAGCACCATCCTGGCGACGGTCCGATCGCCGAAGCGACGCCGCACCCGTTCGAACAGATCGTCGGGCAATGACGGCGCATCGATCGTCAGACACCGCACCAGTTCGAACGAGTCGCGATCCGCTTCGGACCAGCCGTCGGGGCCCGCCACCAGTCGCGCGATCGACTCTTCCGATGCGCCGGCCCGACGCAGATCGGCAACCGCCGTCTCCATCGCGTAGCCGCAACGGTTCTCTCGCGCGACGACCCAACGCAACTTGGCTCGCAGGATCGGATTGCCGAGCCCCTTTCTCCGATGCGCGGCATCCAGCTGAAGCATCGCCGCTGCGGTCCGAGGGAGGTGCGGCGCCAGAGCGCGCGCCCACGTCGGCAACGGTCCCTCGCCGCCGACCGTCGTCTCGGGCAACAGACGCCACGCGCTCGCGTCGTCCGGCAATTCGACGAACGCCGTCATGGCCGTCTCCCGAAAGTCGCCCGTCGTTTCCGAGCGAGCGCAAGGCAATCGGAGCGAAGCGAGAAGGCACGAGCGGACCTGGTCGTTCGACTCGGTCGTGACTCGCACTCCTCTCTTCCCGAAACCGACCGGCGTCACTCCTCCGTCGTGCTGCCGTTCCCGTTCAACAGCTCGAACACCATCGCCGACTCGAGCGCCGAGACGTCGAATCCGAACGGACCTCGACCGCTCTTGAAGGCGACCTTCCCTTGGCGGTCGATCAGGTACAGCCGAGCCGGCATCCCGCTGAACGCTTTGCCGAGACGATCGTCGATGCCGTCGACGATGACCGGGATCTCGAATCCCAAGTGCGCCGCGCAGCGTTCGGCGACCGCGCGACGCTCGGCATCATCGGCCGGCTGTTCGATCTCGACCCCCTGATGGCGATTCCGTTCCATGCTCCAGCCGCCGGTCGGATGCGCTTCGCGTACGTAGATCATCACGAAACGGAATCGGTCCGAGTAGCGTTCGAACAGGCGGTGGAGGTTCCCCGCCTGCGATCGAAAGGGACCGCAGGTGAAGTTGCCCAGCACGACGACGGTCGGCCGTTCGGCAAGTCCGTCGGACAGCACGAAGCGCCCCCCTCCGAGCGTCGGTTCGTCGAAGTCCGGCGCGAGATCGCCGAGCGAAGGCCCCGGATCATGCGCTCCGATCTCCTGACGATCGAGTGCCACGATCAGCGTCGACGCCGTCGGCATGTCGTTCGGGCCGGAGCGTCCGGTCGCCGGCGGCAGCAGCGTGCCTCGCAGCTCGTCGACCGTCATCCAGCCGGCATTGCCCGCCAGGACCGATCGCTTCGGAGCGTTCTCCATCGCGGCGCCGATCAGTCGATCGCGTAGCGTGTCGAACTCGCCGGCGGTCAGTCGACCGTCTCCGTCCGCATCCAAGCGTCGGACCATTTCCCGCAGGCCGTCCCCCGGTTCGCGAGGCTCCGGATTCAGATCGTCTTCCGTAATCTCGCCATCCCGATTCCGATCGATCCGCGCGAAGTCGGTATCGTCGAGCGCCAGTTCGTTGCGCTGCAGTCGACCGTTCGCGTCCGCATCCCAAGCGGCGACGACCGCCGGCCAGTCGTACCGCGAGCGAGTCACCGCAACACCGAACCAGCCTTCTCCCGGACCGAGCCGACTGCCGGACAGGATCGCATCGCGCATGAGGCCCGCTTCCGAATCGTCAGGAAGATCGGCCAGACGCTCGAGCGCCTGCTTCGCTTCGTCGGTCAGTTCGGCCGCCGAGTCTGCGCGATCCGCCTCGGTCGAGTCGATCGGCTCTTCCAGTCGGAGTCGCAGCGTTTCGGTGAACCGGTCGAACTGGTTCGATGCCCCCGCGACGAAGACGATCCGCGCTACGGTCACGTCGTCGAAGTGCAGACGGAGTGCCGCGATGTCGTCATCGCCGATCCGCTCGGGGCGGCGAGTCAGTCGCGTCGCGAATCGGACCACCGCCGCGAGATCGGCTCGTTCGATCGCGTTGGGATCATCCAACAAGCGGCGCCGGTCGGCGCTCCAGCCGAGTTCGCTCAGTCGGCGTTCGGCGGTACCGAACGCATACCAGGCCCGATTTCGCTTGGCGGTCGTCCTCGCGATCACCGCCGCGAGTTCGTGATCGAACTCCGTCCCTTCGAGCTGATCGCGTCGCGCAGCGATTGCCGCTGCGCCGACCTCGGGAAAGCAACTCCAGGCACGCACCCACGCCGGACCGTCGGCTGCCGCTCCCGGCACCCCCGGATCGTCAAGCAGCGATCGGCGACGGAGCGCCTCGGCCAATCCCCGCTCCGTCTCGTCCGAGTCCGGTGGCGCATCGACCGGCCCGCGGTCGAGCGGCGCGACGAGCGATCGGACGTCGGCATACTGCGGCGAGGTCGGGGTATCGAAGCGGACGTCGTGGTCGCGCATCCGATCGTCCTGCGGGAGACCGAGCGCATCGGTCCAGCGATTGACCGAGTTGAACATCGCCACGACGTGCGCGATCTCGACGATCTGTCGCGCGTCGTAGTGCTTCCGCAGTTCGTCGATCATCGCCTGGTCGACCGAGGCGGGATCGAGCGTCGCCGCGCGGGCATAAGCGAACGCCGCTCGCGATGCCGGATCGAACGCTTCCCAGTCGCAGTCCAGCCGAGCGATCTCGTCCTCGGTGTCTCCGGCCGCCGACAACTTCACCTCCTGGTGTCCCAGGCAGTAGTGACAGTCGTTGGCGCGCGAGACGATCCAGAAGATCCGGATCTTGAAGGTCGGATCGAGACTCATCGTCGGATCGTCCTTGAAGTCGGCGGCGGTCCAACTCGGCGGCAGATACTGTCGCCGAGCCCGCCCGTTGATGACGACCGATGCCTCGCCGTCGACCGGCAGTCGCGGCGAACGCTGCTTCAGCAGTTCGAGTGCCGTCTTCTCTTCGGTACGAGTCGCCGGGACGATCGGCAGACCCTCCTCCTGCAAGGCTCCTTCGGCGCGGCCTGCGACGAATCCGACCGTCGCGAGCACCCCGAGGGCAAGAGCGCGAGGGATCCCTCGCGCGACGTTCGACGCGCATGACATGCGAACGACCATCAATCTTCTCCTGATCGGCCGCGATCGCCTGACGGCAAGTCGCGAGCCCGGGTGGAATTCACTTGCGGAAGATCGTCTCGACCGGGCTGGTTCCGACGACGTAGGTGATCTCGGACTTCTCGGCCGATGCGCCGGATCGCTCGAGCTCGAGCGTTACGGCGATATGCCAGTTGGTCCCGTCCGAGAAGCCGGTCTCGGCGATGGTGTAGTCCTTCAGCTTCGCACCGGAGTTCCAGTCGACATCACCGACGACCAGGCCGGGGCGGACGTCGTTCAGGCCGTCGGGAGACTTTCCCGACTTCCAGTGATCGAGCCAGGCGCGCAGAGCCGCTTCGGCTTGCGGCTGATCGAGCGGATAGGCATCGGCTCCGCGGCCGCCGCAACCGATCGCGGCCACGGTGCCGAGCAACAGGATCGCCAGGGCCGAACGGATCACGACCGGACGTCGTGCCGGGCAGGGAATCACGCAGCAAGCGGAAAACATGAACCGATCTCCTGCCGTCATCAGTTGGTGAGGTCGCCGTCGGATCGCGTGCCCATCGCTCGCCACGTCGCCAGGTTGACGCCGTTAGCGACCGGGCGAACGCTGCCGTCGCACATCGCCGACTGGACGATCGACGGATGACCGCTGCTGGCGGTCGTCATGATGCGGCCGGGGGGATACATGCACGATCGCTCGTTGGGCGGCGCGGTGTGCCAGTAGAGAGTCGTCGAGTGGTAGGCCCAGAGCCACGGCGCGCCGACGTTCGAGACTCCTTGCCGCGAGAGGTTCGTGACGTCGACCGCTCGGCAATCCGCCAGCGCCTGATCAGGAGTCGACGGGTACGTTCCCGGCGCGAACGTGTCGGTCTTGGACGAGATGCCGTTCGAGCCGTCACCGGAGCACTTCTCGGAGAAGGCGACGGTGTTGCTGCTTCCGTCGGAGAGCATGCCGAAGGTCGTGGCGCTGTTGCGGTAGAAGACGCCGTCGGAACCCGGCATGCCGTAGTTCGGATCGGCGGGGTTCGTCGGCGAGATGCCGGAGAAGAGGATGCCGACGCCGCAGTTGCCGTAGTAGTTGTTTCGACCGCCGAGTCCGGACGGCAACTTCACCGGATCGCTCGGGCACAGGAAGACCTGAAGACTCCGGTTCCGCACCGCATCGTTGTTCGGATGCAGGTAGTTGAAGCGGAAGTCGATCTGGTCGTAGACCGTCGACTGTTCGACATACGGCAGCAGCAACGCGTGGAGCGAGAAACCGGTGAAGCCCAGATCGCCGTAGTTCCCCGGCGGAAAGGCTCCCTGATTGTCGTGGTACATGTGCAGCGCCAACCCCATCTGCTTCAGGTTGTTGGCACAGCTCGTGCGGCGAGCCGCTTCGCGAGCCATCTGCACGGCGGGAAGCAGCAGGGCGATCAGAACACCGATGATGGCGATCACCACCAACAGCTCGACCAGCGTGAAGCCGGTCCGCGAACGAAACGAACGACTCGACATGATGAGGACTCCGATGGATCGGCGACGATGAGAACGGAACCGGTCGGACGGCGACGCAGTGGGCCGTGAGACCGAGTCGGGACGAGTTCGGGGGACGCCCGAAGGTTGCCGATCGCATGGCGATCGACTTTCGGGCGAACGCGCAGCTTTCGCTGCGCAGCGATGACCAAGAGGGCGCACGCACGAAATCGCGCGCACGGATCAGGTCGAGAGAGGACGAGCGTGCTCGTTCGGAACGCGACGCACGAACGCAGCTGATCGTCGAAGAGCGTCCGTTGCGGACGTCTGCGAACGAACGTTCACGTCATGCTGATCGGATCGATCGAATCCGAGCGACTCGAGCCGCTCCGTCGCTCGAGGTGGCGGCGGAGTCCGGCGCAAGGGCTGACGATCGATCGACGAACGAAGCGCGCAATCCCCTTCCCGAATCGACTCAGAGCGATTCGGGTGGGCGCCAGGGGCGCGAGATGACGAGCTGCCGAACGAGCGGCGGCTCCGCAAGACGTCGGAATTCACCGACGGAAGGCTCCTCGATCGGATGTGCCGTGCCGATCGAAGGAGTCGAGAGTTCGCGGCGCTGCTCCTGAGGCGGAGCGGGCGGGAGAATCGTCGGTTGCTTTCCCTGTCGGCAATGAATGCCGTGACAGGGGAGCGTCGGATCGCTGCCGTCCGCATCGGCCGACAGCGGATGCCGCTTCGACAGCTCGTCCGCCGGATGTTCGGCCAGATGATGGCCCATCGGCAACGGCCGTCCTTCGTCGTCGACGAACAGGACGTAGTTACCGCACTGAGCCGCGACGGTGTCGTTCGTCAGTATCCCGCCGCCGAAGCCCAACAACGCCACGACCGCCCGGAACAGCATCCGGCAACGAGTCGGGGGGTGATGAGCGGCGGACGACATGGCGACGACCGAAAGAAGAGCGGCACGCGATCCGTAGCGACGGTACCGAGCGAGCCGTTGGGCTCGTTACGCACATCGGCGATGAGCTGTTCGGAACATCCGGGATTATTCTTCGATTCCCGAAACGTCGCAATCGGATTTCGAACGCCGCGATAAAAATTCGTCCGCAACGGCGGCAAGTCGTGCCAGGCGTGATTGCCGCAACGCGCGGCGCTCTCGGGTCGTCGAGCGCCGCGCGTTCGGTACCCCAATCGCCCCCAGCCGGCTCGTGAGCGGAGCGAAGCTTCGTTCGCGCTAGCCGTCGATCCCCTCCATCATCCGGCGGATCATCTCGTGCATCTCGGCCGGGTCCTTCATGTAGCGCTGGTACAGCCGATACGCCTCGGCGTTCTTCTTCCGCAGTTCTTCCTTGTTCGGAGCCTTGACCTCCGTCTTGCGCTCTTCGCCGTCGATCGTCTCGGTGACGGTCACCGTGATCCCCGCGTCGCTCGACTCGGTGATCGCGACCGTCCGGCCGTTCTCGCTGATCGACACGCTCCGACTCGAAGCCCCGCTCTGCTGCATCACGCCCGGGAACTCCTGCGGCAACCCCTGCTGACGCATCAGTTCCTGCAGGTTCAGTCCGTTCGGAAAGCCGGCTCCCCCGCCCGCAAAGCCCCCCGCGTTGCCGCCGGCCATGCCCCCTGCCATGCCACCCGCCATGGCCGACGACGATCCGCCGGAGCTCGACGAGGAGGATCCGCTTCGGATCACCGTTCCGCTCGACTGCGATCCTTGCTGCTGCGTCGATCCGGACTGCTGAGCCGGAGCGGTGCCGGCGGCGAGCAGCGGGAGCGACATCGCCGCCGCCAACAGCCAGGGCTTCTTCGACTTCGTTCGTCGCGCGTTCATCGATCGGTTCCTTGCGTACGTGGGCGGTCGAAAAGTGGTCGGCGATCGCACTCCTTGGTGCTCGCGTCCCGTTCCACCGTTCGGTTGCCGTCGCCGAACCGTCGTCACGCCCCGATCCGAAGAAACTTCGGAAGCGGGATCAGGCGACCGCGCCTCCGGTGACCTCCGACGCTACTCCCCGCTTCCCAGATAGCGGTCGTACAACGCTCGCGCTTCGGCGCTGCGAGTCGCCAGATCGTCGGGATCGGTCGCCGTCACCACCGTCTCGCGACGCTTGCCGTCGATCGGTTCGTCGATGACGACACGAATGCCGTCACGACTCGATTCGGTGATCGAAATGCTCCGGCCGTCGACCGTCACCGAGATGCTGCGCGAACGGAAGTTCCCCATCCCTTGAACAGGGTTCGGTCCCGCGCCGCCGTCGATCGTCATTCCGCCGCCGAACGCCATCGCTCGGACCATCTCGGACCAGGCGCGTTCGAAGTCGGCCGGAGCCGCGACGAGTTCGCCAAAGACGCGATCGCGATAGGCGAGATATTCGTCGGGCGAGTCGAACTCCAGCGTTCTTCCTCCGGCGCTGATCACGCCGAAGAAGGTTCCTCGGCGACCATGGACGGCGGTCGATACCGGAAGAAAGGTCGTCGCCGCGAGGTCGACCTCGGGAATCGAAGCGACCGAGCGATTCATCCCCTCCGCCGTCAGTTCGATCGAGCGCCCCGGCGGCTCGCTTCCATGTTGAGGCCGGAAGATCACCTTGCCGCTGCGGACCAGCGTCTCGGTCGTCCCCGATGCTTCGACCGCCACATCGAACTCGGTCCCGAGATCGACGACTCGGCCGACCGGAGTCACGACGGTGAAGCCGATCGCCTGAGGCGGAACCGCGACGCTGACCTTTCCGTGGACCAATCGGACCTCATCGGGATCGCGAAGATCGAGCGTCGCCGGTCCGACCAGCCGCGCCGCGGTCCCCTTGTCGAAACGGATCGTCGCCTCACCCGACGACAATCGGACGAGGCCGGACGAAAGTCGATCACCGTCCTCATGAGGCGTCTCCCAGACCGCGTCGCGCGAGGCGGTCACATAGGCGAAACCGGGATCTTCGCTCGGCAGGTCCGGCAGCGACCGGTGCGGGAGCGGCGCCGCGCGATCGAGTCGTTGTCGAGCGATCGGCGTGGATCGATTCGGAGAACGGTTCCAGCCGAGTTCGTTGCGCAGCAGCCAGCCGATCCCCAGCAGGATCGCGATCACCGCGGCGAGTGCGATCAGACGCTCGGTCCGGCCGCCGGCTCGACGACGGCGAGTCGGAATCGTTCCGGAGGTCGGCGCTCCGCGAGGCACGATGTGCGGTTCGGCGGTGCGCGGCGGCTCGGCCGAGCGCGGTCCCAAGGGATGCGTCGTTTCGGAGGCTCGCGGCGGTTCGACGATCGGACTCGGCGCGATTCGCGGTTCGGCGGCGTTCGTCGGCGACGTCGCGTCGACCGATTCAACGCCCGTCTCTGCGAGCCGCTCCATCGTTGCGGCGACGAACGATTCGGCGGTCCGATCGAAGGTCGCTGCGGCGACCAGCAAGCTGTCGATCTCGAGATCGATCGTCAGAAGCCGCCGCAGTTCGGGGCGCTGCTTGATCTGCTCGAGAATCGATGCCTGATCGTCGTCGCTCAACGCCTGATCGGCGGCGACTCGCGACAGCAATTCGGTCAGTTCGCGCGAGTTCATCGATGCGTCCTCGCCTTGTCCGGCCCTCGTTGCAGACATTCCCCGAGGGTCTTGCGGATTCTCAGCAGCAGCATCCGCAGCGCTCCTCCGGTGCAGCCCCAAGTCTGCCCGAGCGACTCGAGCGTGCGCGATCGGAAGTAATGCTCCTCGATCACCTGACGGCTGCGCGGAGCCAGAGCTCCGATACAGTCGCGCAGCCGAGCGAGATTCCGTTCGTACTCCTCGGCTTCGTCCGTCCCTTCCTCCAGCCGTTCGGCTCGCCACCGAGCGAGCAGCATCGCCAACGGTCCCTGTTCGCGCCCCTTCCGACGGACTTCGGCTCGGACGAATTCCTTCGCCTTGTTTCTGGCAATGCCGATCAGCCAGGGGCGGATCGATTCGTCGCCCCGAAAGCGATCGAGGTGGCGAAAGGCGTGCAGAAAGACCTCCTGAGCCAGGTCGTCGGCGGCGGCAGCGTCGCGAAGCGTGCGGAGCAGCTGCCATCGGACCGCCCCGTGATGCGCGCGCACGAGCCCCTCGAACGCTGCTCGGGAACCGGCCAAGGCCAGTCGAATCAGCGTCGAATCGTCGGTCACGGAAGGGTCGAAGGAGAGGCTCACGAGTCGTCGGTTGCCGCCGAGGAACGATCGTCACGTCGCGATTCGCGGGATCGAGAGAAAATCGGTCGGGATCATGTTCCCGACCGGTCGCGTCGGGAATCCGGGATTCCCGATCGCACTCCCGCCGAGTATCAGATTAGCCTCGCGCCTGCCCGAACCGGCTCGAGACGACGCTCAGGAACGGCGGCACGACGGGAGAACCGATGGACGACCTCTCGGCACATCACGAAGCGGGACATGCCCTGATGGCGATCGTCTGCGGCGCCGAGGTGCTGTCGGTGACGATCGACCCGGACCGTGACGATGGGCCGGCTCGCCACGCCGACATTCAGGTCGCCTGGCCTTCGGAGCGGTTTCCCGAGCGCCGCCGCCGCGAGAGCATCGTGCTCGTGGCGTTGGCCGGCCCGGTCGCCGAGATGATCCACACGGGCGAGCCGTATCATCCGGGGTTCGTCGCCGAATGGGCAGCGGATTGGAGGGTCGCCTGGGAAGCCGCGTCGACACTGGTCCCCGACGAGCGCCGGCGTCTGGCCTATCTCGAACAGGTCACCGCCGAGTTGTACCGGTCGCTCCGCCGCGATCGTCACTGGGCGGCGCTGGCTGCGATCGTCGACGAACTCTCGGCTCACGAAACGCTCGACGGCGAGGAAGTCGAAGCGATCGTCCGGCAGTGGCTCGATTGAACCGGCCTTCGGAGCCGATCGGGCGGAGGGAGTTCGACCCTGCGGCCGAAATCCGTTCGCTCGCCGGGCAAGAATCCGACCGCCGCACCGAATCCGGCGCGAACCGATCGGTCGCTCGACGCGTCTGATCATCGCCCGACGAGATTCGCTCGTCGGACGAACGGAGGACGGATTCGATGATGAACGATCGACCAACGCGGTTGCCGAACCGTCGATTCGACATCGTTCGCCGGCGGCAGTCGTTCGATCCCCTTTCGCTGCACTCATGACTCGGGCGAGTCCTTGCCGTTCCTCGACAAGGCCCGGTGTCGCGTGCGATGCCGGGCCTTGTCGCGTTTCGGTGCCGGTAGCTGAGATGGTCCAGCGGCGGTCTGAAACACCGCAGACGAGGATTCGAGCGCCTCCCGGCCCACTTCCGAAACCGAGTTCGATCCCTCCGAGTTCGAACGTCATTGTCCGATCGGTCCTCGTGGAGCAGCGGAGTGCTCGCCTGCCCGTCACGCAGGAGATCGTGGGTTCGAATCCCATCGGGGACGCTTGGGGGTTGCGCCATCGGCGCCCCCCGCCGACGTCGTTCGCTCGTGGTTGTGTCGGATTCGCATGACGGCCTCCGAAGCCGTCGGACCAGGTTCGATTCCTGGACGGGCGACTGGACTGCGATGGCTCGGGAATCGCCTCACTTCAAGACGCCGACGACATACGAGATTCGCTCCGCCCTTGGCGGCATCGATCCGTTGCGCTACCGTGGCACCTCGATCGACTCGGCAAGTTCGCGCCGAGTCGAACGACGCGATCGATCGGAGGAGCGGTGATGCGTTCGTATGCCGGAATCGTTCGAGCGAGTCTGTTCGCTTCGGTACTGATCATGGGCTCGGCGGCCGCGAGGTCGAACGACGATCCGCAAGATCGGGCGCCGCTCCGGCCGATTCCGCTTCGCAGCGACGTGGTCGCACCTCAGCCGCTGACCGGCTTGGTGCTCTGGCAGGACAACGAGGCGATCGAACGAGCCCCGGTCTCGCTCGAGTTCGCCTATCTGCCGTATGCCGCGGTCGTCGACGCGCGCGGCGACTACGACTGGAGTCCGGTCGAACGATTGCTCGAGCAGGCGGCAGCGAGACGCCATCAGCTCGTGCTCCGCTGGTACGACACGTACGTCGGGAAGCGGACCGGAGTTCCCGCTTCGGTAACGGGGCTCGACGGTTACCGGACCGTCCGTGCCGAGAGCGAAGGAGAGCCGACGGAGTTTCCCGATTGGTCGCACCCTGCCCTGCCGGCCTTCGTCCTCGAGTTCTTCGAGCGGTTCGCGGAACGATATGACCGCGATCCGCGCCTGGCGTATCTGCAGGTCGGCTTCGGTCTCTGGTCCGAGTACCACATCTACGACGGACCGATGCGTCTCGGAGAGACCTTCCCGTCGCTCGAGTTCCAGCGTCGATTCGCCGAGCATCTCGATCGAGTGCTGATCGAGACGCGCTGGATGGTGTCGGTCGATGCGGCGAACGACTGGAGTCCGCTCGCCAGCGACGAGCGGATCGCGAATCTGGGATTCGGCCTGTTCGACGACTCGTTCAATCACAAGCGTCATGCCGAAGAGAATGCCCCCAATTGGCGAGCGTTCGGCGAGGAGCGATGGCGACGTGCGCCGGCGGGGGGCGAGTTCAGCTTCTTCGAGCCGCGCGATCAGCGTCTGGCTCTCGCCCCCACGGGACCTCACGGCATCCCGTTCGAGACGCAGGCCGCGAAGTTCCATCTGAGCTTCATCATCGCCGACGCTCAGCCCGAGCATCAGTCCGACGAGCGTCTAGCAGCGGCCGGTCTCGCCTGCGGCTATCGCTTTCGGATCGAGCGGTTCGAGGCGAACGAGACGACGGCTCGCATCGTCGTCGCGAACGTCGGCATCGCCCCGATCCCGTACGATGCGTTCGTCACCGTCGACGGACGAAAGGCAGAACGATCGCTGCGCGATCTGCTCCCCGGAGAATCCCGGACCGTGGAGATCGTTGCCGACGAGGGGGGCTCGTTCGGCGATCTGCCGAAGCTCGAGATCGTATCTCCACGGATGCTCCCCGGAGTCACCGTCCCCTTCGAGGCGCGACTCGACTGAAACGGATCGGCCGGGCGAATCGTATCGAACCTGCGGATCGCCGCAGCGAACCGTTCGGGGCGAGCGGGCGTAGCAGACCGAAGCCCGGACTTGTCGTTCGAGTGAAGCGACGACCGTCAGACGCTCGGCGGATACGATGTTCCCTTGCCGATCGAACACTGCGCCCCTGCTTGCTCGCCATGGACGAGTCATCGGCTGCTTGCTGATCGGACTGGTCGTGGCGTACGGCAGTTCCGAGGCCCAGGCTCGCTGCGGCAATCATGTCATCCTGCTCGATGACCGAGGTGTGCCGCTTCCGTTCGACGCATCGCCACGCTCGTCCGCGGAGCTTCCGGAACTGTCGGCGATGCTCCGACGAGCGTTCGTGGATGAGCCGACAAGCGAGTCGGAAAGTACGCTGCGCTGCCGCGGTCTGACCTGTCGTCGGTCTTCTCCCGAGGGGATCTCGGTTCCTCGCGGCGGCGGGGACGAGCGGCGGGAGTCGTCGGGCAACGAGGCCGTCGTGAATCGCGATCCCGACGCGGAGCCTCGCGTCGGAACGATCGCCTCGGAACGGAACTCGCTTCTTTCTACGGGCGTTGCTCGCCGCATCTGGCGTCCGCCTCAGGCGGCTCGCTGAGCGGTTTCGTCGACCTCGCTCGGTACGGCTCGGCTCGTGCTGCGCCCCCGCTCGACGATACCGATCGGAACTCCGTTCCTCGGTTGGCATCCCGCGGCGCCTCCCCATCGGCGTTCGCCTGTTCGATCGCACGGCGGCGTCGCTTCCTTTCGCGTCGCCCTTTGCGGTCGTCCCACCGTAGGCCTTGTCCGACTTCGTCTCCTTTCGGAAGGTAGCGTCATGCGCCAGGTTCGATTCCCTCGTTTCGTTCGTTCGCTCTCCGTCGGGCTGCTCCTGTTCTCGTTGAGTGCTTCCGCGTCGCTGACGGTCGCTCAAGAGGCGGACGAGATCCCTCGACCGACTCCGTTGACCCGTCCCGAGATGAAGCGTCTGCTCGAGGAGATGAAGCAGCGCACCCCGCGGATCCCGTTGCCGCCCGAATCGGCGGACGAAGGCGCAGCCGATCCTCGCTCGCGCGGCTACGAAGGTCGGCTGCGAAGCAGCTATCTGTCGTCGGCGGACATCCGCGGTTACCTGGCGTTCGCCGGGAGTCCTGCCTCGCGTCCCGGAGCGCCGGCCCGATTCACGATCGAGCCGGATCCGGTTCTGAGCCTCGACTATCCCTTCAAGACTCGACTCTTCTGGATCGCCTCGCGTGCGAACAACTGTCAGTACTGTCTGGGACATCAGGAATCGAAGCTGCTGGCGGCCGGAATGACCGAGGATCAGCTCGCCTGTCTGGATCAGGACTGGAGTCGATTTCCCGAGAACGAACAGGCAGCATTCGCCTTGGCGCGTCGTCTGACGCTCGAGCCGCATCGATCCTGCGAAGCGGAGATCGATGCCTGTCGCAAGCATTACACCGACCTGCAGATCATCGAGATTGTGATGTCGGTCGCAGGCAACAATGCGATCAATCGATGGAAGGAGGGAATCGGCGTCCCGCAGGCATCGACCGGGGGAAACTTCGGCGGCGATACGGGGGAGGCTCACAGCTATCTGACTCCTACCTCGGACGAATTCGCGGAGGGGCTGTCACGAGTCGTCGCTGAAACCTCGACGCCGATCGACGGTGCGATTCGCCCCACCTCGTTCGGTCGCCCCGTACTGACCGCCGAGAGGATGGCGGAAGGGCTGAAGGCCGCCGAGACCCGCACGGCGCGACTGCCGTTACCGAGCGAGGACGAAGCGCGAGGGATGCTGGACGAGTCGTTGCGCGATGCGTTCGCCGATCGACCGCTGCCTGCTTGGGTCCGACTGATCGCCCCGTTTCCGGTGGCGGGGCGGAACACGATCGCGGCGTTCCTCGCGGCGCGCGATCTCGAACTCGATCCTCTTCTGCGGACGCGGATCGATCTGGTGGTCGCCCATCAGGATGCCGCCTGGTACGCTCTCGGCAACGCTCGCAACGAATTGCTCGCGGCCGGCGAGAGCCCTGAAGCGATCGAGGCGCTGATCGCCGGAACCGCCGAGCTTCCTGCGGGCCAAGCGGAACTGCTGACGGTCGCCCGCGGACTCGCGGCCTCGCCGGTCGTGCTGACCGATCGTGAAGTCACGGCTGCCGTCGAGAAGGCCGGTCCTGCCGCGGTCGTCCGAACGGTGCACTACACGGCGCTGCGAGCCGCATTCGATCGTTTCACCGAAGCGGCCGGACTGCCGATCGATCGCTGACCAAGGTCTCTTCGAGCGACTCGCTTAGGCCGTTCCTTGTCTCGGCTCCGCATCGAGACAAGGAACGGCTCCTGATCAGCCGTATCGGTGAAGATGCAGGTGCGACCGACGTCGGTCGCATTCGTGCGAGCGCCGTTGGCACGTCGTCGTTTGAGCGGCAACAAGTCCACCGTTCGTACGGGCCGCTCCGGTGAGTCCCGATAGGGACGACAGAAAATAGCCCGGCGATTCATCGCCGGGAACGGAGTCGCGTCACCCTTTACTCGAAGTCCCGAAAGGGACGACAGACGGTGAATTGTCGGACGGCAGAGACTCGTTCGTCGTTCGGGTTCTTGCGTCCCTTTCGGGACTCGCGGACGCTCTTTGGCGAGACGAGACCCACCGATAAACGGTGGGCTACTGTCGGCCGTCCCTGACGGGACTTGGGGACACTACGCCAATCCGGTGCGACCGGGGGCGGTCGCGTTACGCCAATTCGGAGCCGCGTGTGGGATTCGTCCTGATTGCCGCCGCGATCGCTGCCCAGGCGCTGGTGCCGCTGTTGCTCGTGCGCGCCCTCGGATTGCCGTTCGGTCTCGTGATCAGCGGGTTGCTGATCGTCACTCAGGTGGCGATCGGCGGACTGCTGCTCAGAGGCTCGACGGTCGGGAGCGTGACCTGGCGCAACCGCATCGCCGGCCTGCTTCTCCCCTGGAGTGCGATCGTCGGCGGCGGGAGTCTCGGGCGGCTGATCGCTGCCAACGGAGCGGCGTCACTCCTGTTCGCGGTCGGGATTATCGCCGCCGATCGCGCCGCGTTACTCGATGCGATGATCGGTCCCGACCAGGACGCCGCAACGTCGGCCGTGATCGTGCGCTGGATTCTGTTCGGTCTGACGGGACTCGGCTGGATCGCAATGAGTCTGCTTTGGCTCTGGTTGCTGCGCTCCGTCCTGAAGAACCGATCCGACATCGTCTCGGTTCTCGTCGCGCGCCGTGACATCCGACTGCCGCTGCTGATCCCG
>DMPQ01000141.1 GCA_003455945.1 Planctomycetaceae bacterium | reverse complement strand
CCTGAACACCTCGACGCTTCTTGTCGCCCGCCGCGACTGCGCAGCACTCGGCCCCCTCGATTCTCACTCACGCCCCGCGGAACTCGTCTCATGGATCGATCGAACGACAGGTATGATCTCGGGGCTTTCGGCCGCGATCTCATTGCCGGGATCGTCGTCTATCTGGTCGCCTTGCCGCTCTGTCTGGGAATCGCCAATGCCTCGGGTGCTCCGGCCATTTCGGGGCTGATTGCCGGAGCGATCGGCGGTCTGGTCGTCGGCCTGATCAGCGGTTCGCACAGCAGCGTTTCCGGGCCGGCTGCCGGCCTTGCTGCCGTGGTGCTGCTGCAGATCAGGGATCTCGGCAGCTTCGAGACCTTTCTGGTCGCGGTCGTGATCGGCGGACTGGTCCAGTTGGTGATCGGCATCGGACGGTTGGGGTTNNAAGGGGCTGCTCGCGGCGATCGGAATCCTGTTGATCATCAAGCAGACGCCGCACCTGTTCGGACATGCCGCGGACAAGACGGTCGGCGAAGCCGCCGCTCACGAGGCGCACGGCATCACCTGGGTCGGCTTCGATGAACTCCTCTCCCACCTGCACGCCGGCGGCGCGACGATCGGTCTTGTTTGCATCGCGCTGCTGATCGTCTGGGACCGCTTTCCCAAACTGAAGAAGTCACCGATTCCGGCGCCGCTGATCGTGGTCGTACTCGGTGTCTCGCTGCAGCTCCTGCTGGCCCGGCTCGGCAGCGGATGGGCGGTGACGGGGCCTCGTCTGGTAAGCGTACCGGTCGCGGCGAACTGGAGCGATCTCGGATCGTTCGTGACGTGGCCCGACTTCACCGCGATCGCGAGGACCGAGGTCTGGATCGCGGGTCTGACGATCGCCGCCGTCGCCTCGCTCGAAACGCTGCTCAACATCGAAGCGGTCGACAAGATCGATCCCCGCAAACGCGTCTCGCCTCCGAATCGCGAGCTGATCGCTCAAGGAGTCGGCAATGTCTTCAGCGGGCTGTTCGGCGGAATTCCGATCACGAGCGTCGTCGTCCGCTCGAGCGTCAATCTCGAAGCCAAGGCGCGATCGAAAGTCTCGGCGATCTGGCACGGTTTGCTGATCGTCGCGACCGTCGTGCTGCTCCCGTCGGCGCTCAACGCGATTCCGATCGCCTGCCTCGCCGCGATTCTGGTCCACACCGGCTTCAAGCTGGCTCATCCGAAGATCTGCAAGAGTCTGTTGAAGGCCGGTCCGTCGCAGTACGTCCCGTTTCTGGTGACGATCGGCGGCATCGTCGCCCATGATCTGCTGTTCGGCGTCGGCCTCGGTCTCGCGACGTCGTTGCTCTTCGAATTGGCTCGCGATCTGAAGATGGCGCCGCACGTCATCCACGAGAAGCATCTTGCCGGCGAAGTGACTCGCATCGAACTCGCGCCGCAGGTCTCGTTCCTGAATCGCGCGGCGTTGGCTCGCACGCTTCACGCGATTCCCTCCGGCTCGTCGGTCGTGCTCGACGCTCGCAAGTCCGAGTTCATCGATCCCGACTGCCTGGGGTTGCTGCAGGATTTCCGTAACGAAGAGGCGGTCGCCCGAGGGCTGACCGTCAGGACCATCGGCTTCCGAGATCAGTACCGGATCGCCGACCATGTCGATTTCGTCGACCTGACCGCGCGTGATCTGCAACAGCGGATCTCTCCCGACCAGGTGCTCGAGCTCCTGAAACAAGGGAACGCGAGGTTTCGAGCCGGTCGTTCGATCCAGCGCGATCTGGTCCGGCAGGTCGACGCGAACGTCGCCGCTCCCTTTCCGATCGTCGCGTTTCTCGGCTGCATCGACGCCCGCACGCCGACCGAACTGATCTTCGATCTGGGACTCGGCGATGCGCTGACGGTCCGCGTCGCCGGTAACGTCGCCGGCCCGACGTCGATCGGAAGTCTTGAATACGCGACCGCCACGGCCGGCGCGAAGCTGATCGTGGTGCTCGGTCACTCGCGATGCGGAGCGATCTCGGCGGCGCTCGACCGGATCGAAACCNNGAGCCGGGTTCCTCATGTCGAGCGAACGATTGTGGTCATCTCGAAACGCTGGTCACCGATCTCCGTCAGGCGATCGATCGGACGGCGGAGGGGGGGCGATCGTCGACCGAGTCGCTCGATCGAGAGCGACGGATCGATACCGTCTCGCGAGCCAATGTCGAGCGGGTCGTCACGCGTCTGAGCGAGGAGAGTCCGACATTGCGTCGTCGGGTCGAGCTCGGCCAACTGAAGATCGTCGGGGCGTTCTACGATCTTCGCACCGGTGAAGTGACGTTCACGGATCGCTCGGCCGCTCCGACCGCGACTGAACCGACCGTCGTCGGTTTCGGTTGATCGGGGAGTTCGTCGGAAAAGGGGCGTGACGGACGAGCGGGATGTCGAGACGAATCTTGCGGCCTCGAATCCCCGACGGACGGGGCGGCGTTCGCGACCTAGGGTTCGCCGTCGATTTCCGACCGAATCGTCCGGTCGTCGT
This sequence comes from Planctomycetaceae bacterium, assembly GCA_003455945.1. Lineage (GTDB taxonomy): Bacteria > Planctomycetota > Planctomycetia > Pirellulales > Pirellulaceae > UBA11682. Next base: position 1,226 of record DMPQ01000141.1, on the reverse strand, counting down.
CGCGCCGCTTCGCTCCCCCTCTGGCCGCCCCACCTGATGTCCGGAATTCCGGCCGCAGAATCGATCGAATCCGGACCGGCGGTCCCGACCGTCGAGACGGCAACGACGCCGGCACTGATCGGCGACTCGTTGGCGCACGGCATGACCGTCGCCTTGCTGATGACCGTCTTTCAGCGACTGATCGGCCTGGGACGAGGGTTCCTGTTCTGCGGAGTTCTCGACGATGATCAGGTCGGTCTCTGGTCGTTGACTCAGAGTCTGATCTTCTCGCTCGCTCCGCTCGCCGTCCTCGGCACCACCAGTTCTCTCCGCCGTTATGTCGAGCATTTCCGCGTGCGGGAGCAGCTCGGCGGCTTCCTGCGGATCACCCTCGGATCGGCCGCGCTGTTGGCGATCGTCGCCGCGGCCATTCTGGCGGTCGGCTCCGGCAGCTGGGCGCGACTCCTCTTCCGCGATCCGGCTCAGGCCGATCTGGTCCTGATCGTCGCCGTCTGCCTGGTCGCGATCGTCGTCTTCAATACGCTTCAGGATCTGACCGAATCGCTCCGGCTGCTGCGAGCCGCCAGCTGGATGCGGATGATCCATAGCGCGGGCTTCACGCTGCTGGGCGCGATCTTCGTGCTGGCGATCTCGGCCGACGTCATCTGGGTCTCGATCGCCTTCCTGATCGCGACGCTCCTGGCCTGTCTCCCCGCCTGGACCGCGTTGCGATCGCTGCGAGGCAAGGGGGTGATGGGGAGCTTGCCGGTCCTGCAGCAGGACGTCTGGAAACGGATCGGGCGTTACGCGCTCTGGAACTGCCTGATCAGCTTCATCTCGAACGTCTTCGAACTTTCCGACCGCTACATGCTGCTGGTGCTCGGCGGCGAACCGGAAGTCGCCCAGGGGCTCGTCGGCCAGTACCACACCAGTCGCATGATTCCGGTGCTGATGCTCGGCGTCGCGATGATGGTCTCGAATCTGCTGCTGCCGTACCTGGTGACGCACTGGGAGCGACGCGAGACGGTCGAGGTCAAACGTCTGCTCGAACTGGCGCTCAAGGGGATGGCGATCGCCGGTACCTTCGGCAGCGCCGCGGTCATCGCTCTGGCGCCGCTCACGTTCGGCTTCCTGTTCCAGGGGCGCTACGACGCCAGCGTCGGCATCCTGCCGATGACGCTCGTCTACTGCCTGTGGTTCAGCCTTTACACGATCGGCGAAGACTATCTGTGGTGCTGCGAAAAGGG
>DMPQ01000444.1 GCA_003455945.1 Planctomycetaceae bacterium | reverse complement strand
AAGGAGCCCCGAACAAACCGTTGCATCGGAGGGGCGGTAGCTCGCTTATACAAGGTAGAAATCCAATCGTCGCCGCTCTTTGAGCCTTGTCGTTCTTCATCGAAAGTCTCGAAGGCGTTTCCCGAGGGTAACGCGTTGCTCGTGATGATGAATCGATGACCATATTACTCGTTGACGGAGCAAGCAATGGCAAACGCCAAGCAGACCATGACGGAGATCATCTCTCGCCAACCCGACGACGCGTCATATGATCAATTGCTGAGGGAACTCGCCTACGCTCGTACGATTCAGCGCGGACTCGACGATTCGGATGCGGGCAGGACACCGACCGCTGAGGAAGCGCAGAAGGAAATCGATTCGTGGCGACCGTGATCCGGTCAAGCGAAGCGATCGAACGACTTCGAGAAACCCGCGACCATATCGCACTCGACGATTCAGTGGCGGCATCCGGTGGTGGCCAACGGTGTCGGTGCGAAGGTCGCTTTACTGGCTGATGACCCGAATGATCGGGTAGCGGCACCAATACAATGCCAACCGCGAGTTTCGTAAACTCATTATCGGTGACTAACGCATTCCCTTTTGATCGTCCGGGATTCGAATACTGACCTCAGGCGTCCTTCACGAATCCATTGATGTCTCTCGACGCCCCCAGGCAAACGATGTAGAACAAGCCGCCTCACCTGAGACTCCGCCCTGCGTCGATCTACTGCTCCCGCTTACAGGATGGCAGCTCCGTCTAACGGCGCCGTTCATTCCGGCGGCGGGGGCGCACTGCGATACCGGAGTCCAAATGCCAATCGAAAAGGAGAATGCAATGCGGACATCAATCAGACGAAGCCGGAATAGACTTCAAGTGAAGGCATTGGTGCAATCTTAAGTCAGCATAGCGAAATGCTCGCCAAATACCGCAAAGGGGCAGAACGTGGCTGGAGCAATTGGAGGCGTCGCACTACTCGCAGTCCTGGCATTCGCGTTCATGGGGCTACGAGAATTCGCATCACGACGAAAGGACCAACTTGATCGTCGAGCACGCCTCCGACGAAAAACGCTTCTCGAAGACGAAGAATAAGTGCATCAGGCGATCGGCCAATCGTCACGTATATCTTTTGGACCGAACTGCCTTACGGGCGTCTACCAACGATCGTACGCTATCCGCAATAGCGGCATTTCCAACCGATGCATCCGAGCCGCCAACACAGTCACGGTTCTTGATTCCCCGGCGATGCGCTGCTCTCATTGGTATCGCCGCTCCATCAGGACATTCGCCTCGAACACGGGCGGGTGATCGGAACCGTCAGGTATCGCAAGGAGCCATCAATGCCCGGTGTGGTGTCTCTCTCTGACCTCGAAGAAGCCCTCGCCTGGGTCTCCGGCCCACCGGAGTTCGGTAGTTCCGCATTCGTTTCCCGCAGCACCGGCAAGATTTACCTTCGCAGCTTGGACGGTGGAGTCGACGAAGACTTTCCGGACGACATCGAAGATGCGACTGAATACGTTCCAGTGCCTCACAAGAACGACCTTGATCTCGGACGTGAACTCGTGCTCGCATTCATCGAGTCAGTCGCGCCCGATCTTCACGAGCAAGTGCGAGTGATCTTCCGCAAACGGGGCGCCTACTCAGTCTTCAAGGGCCTGCTCCAGCGCCAAGGCTTGCTTGAACGATGGCACGACTACGAGCGCAGCGCGACACAGCGGGCGCTTGAGCGCTGGGCGCTCGAGAACGGCCTCACCGTCGCGCCCGAACACGACGCCTGACAGGTCGCTCAGACCGATGCCTTCACGGCATGCCGATCTTGTCCGGTTACCTCACCGTATGGCTCTTCAGGGAACTTCACGGCTCAACCTCTCAACCGAAGAGTTTCTTCGCAGGTTCGCGAGCCAGCCGGTTTCCGGTTCACGATGAAGAGCCGATTCCATGCGTGTTCGGGCACCTGATTCGGTCCCGTTCGGCCTCACGGGATTTTCGTTGACAGCCCTTTGCGGGTCGCCTAGAAACGGCGAGATTCGCGGGGCCCGAGCCCCTCGAAGGCCGCCACTCTTGTCGTCAGCGAGGGATGTANNGATCCGATCGGTGTGCGTCGCCGTGAGTTCCTGAGGCAAGCCGCCTCGGCCAGTGCCCTGGTGCTGGTGTCTCCGAGCTTCCTTCCGGCGGCATTGCCGCTGGATCGTCGTATCCGCGTGGGAGTGATCGGCTGCGGCAGCGTATCGGGGATGTACCTGCCCCATCTGGCCAAGTCGCCGCATGTGGAAGTGGTCAGCTTGTGCGATCGTCGGCCGGATCGCGCGGCGTCTCGCGGCGATGAGTTTCGGATTGCAGCTCGCTACGACAGCCTGGAGACGATGCTGGCCGGCGAGCCGTTCGACCTGTTGGTCAACCTGACCGACATGCAAGAGCATGGCCGCCTGAATCAGATGGCGCTGACGGCCGATCGTCATGTCTGGAGCGAAAAGCCGCTGGCCAACACCTACCGAGAAGGAAAGGCTCTGTTGGAACTGGCTGCGCAGCGGGGCAAACGAATCTGGGGTGCGCCGGCCGTCGTCAACAGTCCGCAGTTCGCGGAGATGGCTCGTTTGCTGGGGGACGGCCGACTGGGGCGAGTCGCCGCCGCTCATGCCCACTACGGACATACCGGTCCGCACTGGTCGGCGTTCTTCTACGAAGAACTCGGAGGCAGCCTGCCGGACCTGGGCGTCTATAACTTGGCGACGTTGACGGGGTTGCTCGGTCCCGCCAAATCGGTGGTCGCCATGACCAGCGTCATTACGCCGCAGCGCACCGTCGACGACAAGGGAGCGATCGAGGTCAAGGCGGAAGACAATGCCATGGTCCTGATGGAACATGCCAGTGGCGTCTTGTCCCACGTCCAGTGCGGCTTCAACTATTTCGATCCGTACGGCCACGAGGGAGACGGTCAGGATCGACCGACGATTTCGGTGTGGGGGAGCCAAGGGAGCATGCATCTGATCGGCTACGACTGGGCTCCGTTCGCCGTCGAACTGGCAACCGCAGAGCAGCCGACTCCGGTCCGCTTGGCCACCGATACCGCGGACTACGTGTGGGAGCAGGGGGCTTCGGTGATCGCCCAGAGTCTCGTGTCGGGGAGCGAGCCGCTGATCGCAGCTCAGCATGCCCTGCACGTGCTGGAGGTGATCGAGGCCGCGCGCGACTCTCAAAGGACCGGCAAGCGCGTGATGCTGGAATCGACCTTCGCCTGGCCAGTCGTTCGGGCCGAGTGAGGTGCTGCACTCGGGCGACCGAGGGGCAGTCTTCGGATTGCCCAGAGAGGGGCATTTCGAGTCACGATCGATCCTCATCCTGTCAGAGTCGCGTTGACACTCACGATAACATCCCACGAAGTTCGCCGATTCGAGCCGAGCATTTTCCTCGGGTAACGGACTCGATCGATTGCTCATGACGGCCAAGCAGCAGGTCCCATCGACGACGCTCGACCCGTATCGTCGGATCGAAACCGAGTCCGAATGATCGCTCCGTCGCCCCATTCGTCTTCATCGGAGATCGCTGATGACGCCGCTCTTCAAGAAGCTCAATCTCGGCGACAGCGATCAGGTTCTCGTTCTCGATGCCCCGGAGTCGTTCGAAGCCGAACTGTCTCGCCTGGAAGGGGTCACGTTGCTTCGGCGATTCACCCCCGGAATCAAGACTCCGTTCGCTATCGGCTTTGCCGTGACCGAGGCCGAACGCGATCTCGTCTCGTCGATGGTCGCCGAAGCCTCGGAAGGGGATGCGATCGTCTGGATCGCGTATCCCAAGGGATCGTCGAAGAAGTACAAGTGCGGCTTCAACCGCGACTCGGGATGGTCGGTTCTCGGCAAGGCAGGTTTCGAGCCGGTTCGTCAGGTTGCGATCGACGAGGATTGGTCGGCTCTTCGCTTCCGACGAACGGAACATATCAAGTCGCTGACTCGCCGTCAGGGAATGGCGATATCGGCCGAAGGGAAGCGAAGAACCGATCGCTGAGTTCGCCGAAGGAGTTGCGCTTCATTTCGGCCGCTTTCGACTCCTCCTACCGATCGGGCGAACGAGTGTCGGGAGAGCACGGATGGCGACGAACGAGACTCGCTGGTATCGCTCGAAGGTCGATTGGTGGCTGATGCCGATTCTGGGCATTCCTCCTTTGGCTTCCATCGCGGTGATCGCTCAGGCCGCCACGGAAGGCTCGGCATTCGGAGTCATCGCCGGTTGCGGCATCGCCATGTTCGTGGCCGGGATCTACTTCGGACTGGTCTGGCCGATGAGCTACGGGTTGGGGAAGTCCGAGTTGATCGTGCGGAGCGGCCTCTACCGTCGACGCATTCCGTTGACCGCGATCTCGGAGGTCTCTCCGACTCGCAATCCATTGAGCTCGCCAGCGCTCTCGCTCGATCGACTGAATGTCAGGTTCGGGGAAGGGATGTTTCGGAGGGTGATGATCTCTCCCGCCGAGCGCGACCGTTTCCTCGACGATCTGGCGGACCTGGCCGGACTGACACGAGACGGAGATCGTCTGAGGCGTCCATGATCGGACGTCCGTCGTTGGTGGCTGGTCGAGGTTCTGCGACGGGGAGCTGCCTGCGAACATCCGATCGATCCGCCGCGGTATCCGACCTCATCAGAGTCCGACGAAACGAGCGCTCCGTACCAGGCGCAGGTTCGCGGAGCGATGAAGCGACGTGAACGCCCCGGTGATTCCGGGGGGAAATCGTTTGACACCCAGGGGGCCACTTTCGGAAGATCTTGCACCGCCGTCGACGACCGCGAAGGTCCGTTGGTTTCGCAATGGATCGTCGGTCCGGTGAACGCGAGGGATCGATCGGTCGTGAGATCGCGCGAGCGGTTCGCTCGGATCTCAGGCAGCGAATACGCCCGTGTTCGCCGACGACGGGGAGGCTTCGATCAGGCCAACACGGGGAACTTTCGATGGCGATTCTCGCACCGATTTCGATCACGGGCTCCGTCGGCAAAGGGGGGAGGAACACACCCTCCGATGTCAAGAACATCCAGAAGCGCCTCAACGATCTGATGCCGCCCTCGCGGCAGCAATTGGCCGTCGACGGGTTCAACGGCCCGAAGCCNNTGATCGCGGACTTTCAGAAGTCGGTCCTGATGTTCCAGTTCCCCGATTCCCGCGTCGACCCGAACAACAAGACGATCGCCGGTCTGAACGACCCGGATGCGTCGACCGCCTGGCAGTCGGCCGGGGTGAGAAAGGCCGTCCAACTTCATTTCCGCAGCATCAGCCTGACCAACGTCTCGTTCGACGAGCAGTTCAAGGGAGCGGTGGACGTCTACGCCCAGTACGATATCGAAGTTCGCTTCATGTCGGGCAAGTCGTGTCAGCTCTCGAAGGAAGATCGCGAGAAGTTCAAGCGAGTCGACACGAGTTGCGTCGTCGGCAACGACGAGTGGTCGGTGCTTCAGACGCTGCTGAACGACGTCCCGAGTTCCGACATCTGCGTCTTCTTCGTGGGGCAGCTCTTCGATCCGGCCGAGAAACCGGGGCAGGAGATCTTCCTCGGTTGCGGCGCGTTCCGACCGGGTGCGCCGGCCTGTGCCGTCGCCGCCAACGCCAACAAGTTCGATATGGCTCACGAGGTCGGTCATGTCCTCGGTCTGAAACACGACATGGCCGCGAACAACCTCATGCACCCGACTCAGGATGTCTATCCCGGGCTTCCGGCCCTGACGCTCGGCCAACGGGCGACGATCCGAAAGTCGCCCCTGTGCCGCTGACCGGTCCTCAGCGATCACCGAGCATGGCCGGATCCGGCTCGTTCGCCTCGATCGGTCGAGCGTTCTTTCGCGAAACCGATCGAGGCACCGCGTCGCTCGTCCGAACGGTGCGGACACCGACTGACCGATCGAATCCCCTCGTCATCCGAGTCCGATGCGACATGTCGACCGCTTCGCCGACGATCGACGAGTACCTGGCGAAGCTGCCGGACGCGAGTCGCATGGCGCTTCGCGAGTTGCTCGAGACGATCCGCGCCACCGTTCCGGGCATGGAGGAACGTGCGAGTCGAGGAGTCCCGTTCTTTCGTTACCGCAACCGACGGGTCGTCGGCTTCGGCGCGACCGCTCGCCACCTGTCGTTCTACATCATGGAAGGAGAGGTGCTCCGGACGCATGCTGCCGAGTTGCACGGACTCGACGTCTCGTCGACCGTCATCCGTTTTTCTTCCGCAAAGCCGCTCTCGCGTCGGCTGATCCGGACGCTGGTCCTCGCGAGAATCGCGGAGATCGATCGCGCTCTCGAACGGTCGACGAGCCGATCGATGAGCGAGAAGCGCTGACCGATCGACGAGACCTGAACCCGCTAACGGCTCGCCGTCGTTGCCGAACGAAAAGGGGACGAACTTCTTCCGATCGACGATCGACCTGCTGCACGATCCGAGACGACTTCTGCTCGTCGACGGCTGCGGCGCCGGTGCCACAGCGCTGCTGACCTACCTGCTGNNCTCGGTAGCGGGCGATTCGATTCGGGACTTTCCGTTTCGTTGCTGCGCGCGATGTCGATCGCTGCGACCGGCTACGTCATCTTCGATCTGCTCGCTTGGACCAGCCGGCTGCGGCCCGAGATCCCGCTGCGCATCATCGCCGGCCTGAACGTTCTCTACGGGCTCGGGACGATGACCGCGATGGTCCTTCATCGGGAGCGGTTGACGGCGATAGGGATGCTCTACTTCGGCATCGAGATCGGTATCTTGCTGACGCTGGCGTGGTGGGAGTCGAGGATCGCGTCGCGATGTCCTCGTCGGACCGAACTCGCCTCGTCGCGCCGACTCGAACGTTGACGTCAGGGGTTGATCGGTCACGAACGGACGCGAACGATCCTGGTCGAGCAACGGGCCGCCGATCGAATCGTCGACCGACGGAGCTCGGCCTTGGGGTCGACGCTCGATCGCCGTCATCTCGCTGCGTCCGTCGCCGCGTTCGCTGATCGACCTTTCCGAAGCGAGCCCGTCGGCGTCGGACGGGGACCGTGGCATGATCCGCTTTCACCTGAAGAACGGCGAGTTCGGTTGGCTGTCGAACTTCGCGCCGTATCCGATCTCGCTCGACGGCGCGTCATGGCCGACCGTGGAACATTACTACCAGGCCTCGAAGTTCGTCGGTGAGGCCGATCTGGCCGAGAGGATCCGCCTGTGCGTTCGTCCCTATGACGCGTGGCGACTGGGCCGAGTCGAGGTGGCGAGGCGGCAATCCGACTGGGATGAGGTGAAGGAAGGGGTGATGGGGCGTGCGATCCGCGCCAAGTTCTCTCAGCATCCGGATCTGAGGGAACGGCTCGTCGCGACCGGCGAGCTTCGGCTCGTCGAACATTCGCCGAGCGATTCCTACTGGGGGGACGGGGGCGACGGTTCGGGCCTCAACCGCCTGGGCGAAATCCTGATGCAAGTCCGATCGGAAGCGGCCGCGGAACGCTCAATCGGTCGATCGAGTTAGGGAACCTTCGGAGCTTCACGGCGACTTTCGTCCGATCGCCCAAGATCGTCACGCGATGCGACTGAAAATCGGCGGTCGGTGTGTCACAATCAACGGCTCGGGAGGAGCGCGGCGAAAGGCTCGTTACGGCCGCTTGCGATGCCGTCGCCTCGATCGTGTCCGGAAGCCCGTCGGTTCGGAGAGGTTCATGTTGCGAGTGCCTGGTATCGCCTGGTCGTCGCTCGTTCTGACGGCCATCTGTTTCTCGAGCTTCGCCTCGGTGCGCGCGCAAGAGGGAACGATCGAAGTCGAACCGCTCTCGGGCGAGTCGATCCGAGCGAGCGTCGTCAGCCTTGCGGCGGATGGTTCCCTGTCGGCCGACGCTCGAGCGCTCGGCGACTGGTCCGAGATTCGACGCATTTCGTGGGATCGCACGCCGGAACCCGGCTCGCCCGACCGCTGGCAGGTCCGAACGGTCGGCGGAGGACTCCTGGGTGCGAGCCGAATCGCGATGGGAGACGAGACGGTCGCGTTCGAAACCCGCTCCGGACGTGTCGAGGTGCCGATCGAGAAGATCGTCGGCATTCGCCATGTGACGGTCGCCACGACCGACGCGCCCCCCGCGAATGCGACCGACGACGACCAACTGGTCGTCTCGGTCGAAGGGGCGAGCGAAACGCTGGTGGGAGTCGTCGAAGGGATCGACGATCAGGGGGTCGCCTTCTCGTTCGACGACCAGACGCGCACGATCCCGTGGGAGCGAGTCACGGACCTGACGTTCGCTCGCGCCGGCATGGATCCGGTCGGGTCGGGGGCTCGCGTGCTGCTGTCCGATGGTGACGTCTGGTTCGGCGAGCCGTCGGAGCTCGATGATCGACGCCTAGTACTCGCCATCGGCGATTCGACGTCGATCGAGTTCGGGATCGAGCGGCTGATCGAACTGCAGTTCGTGTCGGACCGTGTCCTGCAACTGTCGAGTCAGGAACCGATCGAGGCGTCGGCGGTCGGTCTGCTGCTGCCGGTTCGAGCATGGCAGCGAGATCGTTCGGTCGACGGTTCTCCGTTCCGGCTCGATTCTTCCGACCCGCGCCGGCGAAGTTTCGCGAGCGGGCTCGGCATCCCGTCGGGAACCCGACTGACGTTCGCTTGCGAAGGCTTCGATCGATTCCGATCGATCGTCGGCATCGATGCTTCGGCGGGTGGGGGAGGGGACTGCGTGATCGTCGTCGAGACCGAGGGGCGAGAAGTACTGCGCGAGCGACTGACGAGCGGCAGCGAGCCGCTGGAGATCGATCTGTTGCTCGACGGGGCGAGTCGTCTGACCTTGTCGGTCGAGTTCGGTGAGGGGCTCGAACTCGGCGATCATGTCGACTGGTGCGATGCACGTCTGCTGAAGACGGGACCGCGCTGAGTGAAGCCCTGGGGGTGTCCCCTTGGCGAACCTTGCCGGTCCATCCGACGTTCGTTTTCTGCTGCCGATCGGGAAGGACTCCTTCTGATGCGATACGTGCCGCCGGCCTTCGTGATCCGCGGACTCCTGGGCGTCGTTGGGCTGATCGGGACGTGCGACGTGCGTCCCTCGTCCGCCGCCGACGACGATGCGGCTCGACGCGCGACGATCGACGAAGAGCGTCGCCGAATCGAGACGATCGCGCGAGTCCGACCGAGTGTCGTCGCGATCTACGATCTGGCTCGGCAGGGAGGGGGATCCGGCGTCCTGATCGACCCGAGCGGCATCGCGCTGACGAATCATCATGTGATCGCCGGAGCGGGAACGAGCGGCTGGGGAGGTCTCGACGACGGGCGACTGTATCGCTGGAAGCTGCTCGGTACCGATCCGGGGGGCGACCTGGCGATCATTCGTCTCGAAGGGCGCGATGACTTTCCTCATGCGGAACTCGGCGACAGCTCGACGGTCCGCGTCGGCGACTTCGCGATGGCGATGGGGAATCCGTTTCTGCTGGCCGAGGACCAGACGCCGACCGTGACGCTCGGCATCGTCAGCGGCGTGCAACGTTACCAATACGGGTCGGGGAAGAACGCTCTCGTCTACGGCAACTGCATTCAGGTCGACAGCTCGATCAATCCGGGGAACTCCGGAGGACCGTTGTTCGACATGCAGGGGCGCGTGATCGGCATCAACGGCCGAGGGAGTTTTGCGCAGCGCGGGCGAGTGAACGTCGGTCTCGGCTACGCGATCTCGAGCCATCAGATCCGCAACTTCCTGCCCGATCTGCTCGCGACCAAACTGACGGAACACGGCTCGCTCGACGCCCAGTTCGGCATGCGGGACGGCAAGGTGGTCTGCGAGACGATCAATCTCGACTCGGCGGCCGCTCGCGCGGGCCTGGGGTTGGGCGATCGACTGATCCGATTCCAAGGGCTTCCGATCGAGAGCGCGAATCAGTTCACCAATCTGATCTCGACGATGCCGGCTGGCTGGCCGGTCGAACTTCAGGTCGTCGACGGACGCGGGAACGAAAAGACGATTCGCCTGCGACTGCTCGGTCTCCCCTACGAAACGCCTCCGGAACCCGAGATTCCGGCGGACCTTCCGGAGGAACAGCGGCGCGGGATGGAACGGCAGTTGGAGCTGGTTCGTCGGCTGCGGAGTCCGCCCAACGAACCGACCGATCTCGAGGAGAACCGGCGAATCGCGGAGGGAATTCTCGCGAGAGCGAGCGAACGTTTCTCGAGTCGCAGCGGTCTGGTTCGCGGTTCGCTTGACGGTGTCGAACTGCGGTTATGGGGCGAAGGGGCTCGCGAACTGACGCTGACCTTTGCGGCCGAGCGGGCTGTCGTCGCAGACGCGGCAACCGGTAATGCGTCGGTCCGGTACCGGATCGATGCCGCGACTCGATCGGTCGAGGACCAGGGCGAAGTACGTACCGAGAGCAAGACCGCGTCGCGACTGCGAGGCGAAACGTGGCTCGGCGAAGCGATTCGGCTGATCGTCGACGGGCCGAACGAAGGTTCGGTCGTGTCGCTCGACGGAGGTGACTTGGCGGGAGGCTCGATCTGCCATCGTCTGAAGGTGACGGAATCGGACGGCGAATGGTGGTACGCCTGGGTTCGGTGCGAAGACGATCCGCAGGGATCGGCGGCCGATGTCGTTCGTCTGTCGATCGATCGGGATGCCGATCCGATGGCCGTGATGTTCACGGGAACCGCGAATCCGCTCGATCGGATCGCGATCGTCAAGGGTTTGGGGGACGAGGAGATCGATCGCTGGACGCGAGTCGACTCGACCGACGCGCCGCCGCGCGCGATCGTTTCCGCTCCTTCGCCGCTCGATCCGGTTCGCGCCAATCCTTGGTTCGCTCGCGCGATCGATGCCGCCTGGAAGCGGACGGTCAAGGTCTACGGTGCGAGTGCAGGGAATGTCGAAGGGTACGGCACCGGAATCATCGTCAGCGATGACGGGCTGATCCTCGTCGGGACCGGTGTCTACCTTTCCGGGCGTTCGATTCGAGTCGCGTTGCCGGGGGGAGGGATGACGGATGCGGCGGTGCTGAAGCAGGATCGGAACCTGCAGCTGGCGTTGCTGAAGGTCGAAACCGAAACGCCGGACTACTTCGCACTGACCGGTGAGACCGAAGCGCGGCGCGGCGACTGGGTCCTTGCCGTCTCGAACGCGTTCAAGGTGGCCGATGGGGACGAGCCGCTGAGCGTGACGCTCGGCGTCGTCTCGCTGCCGACGCGACTCGAAGCGATGCGCAATCGCCGGGACGTCGCCTACTCCGGCGATCTGATCCTGATCGATGCGATCACGAGCAATCCGGGCGCGAGCGGTGGCGCGGTGCTCGACGTCGAAGGGCGCCTGATCGGGATGATCGGTCGGGTGATCGAGAGCGGCGATACGAACACTCGGCTGAACTATGCGGTGCCGGTCGCGGCTTTGGCCAAGTTCGTCGCGGGGGACGAGGGATCGCCGGCGGTCGCTGCCGAGACGCCGACGACCGAGCCGAGCGGCGTGCCGGGGGACCTCGGCATTCGCCTGTTGCGTCTGGGCGGATCGGCGACTCGTGATCCCGCCTATATCGATCGCGTGCTTCCGAGTTCGGCAGCCGCCGAAGGGGGTCTGCGCAGCGACGACCTGATCGTTTCGCTCGACGGCGAGCGGATTTCGAGCGTGGCGGAGTTCGAGGAACGAGCGCAGAAGCTGATCGCCGGCAGGGAAACGGTCGTCGTCGTGAAGCGCGGCGACGAACTGATTCGAGTCATCCTGATGCCGAAGGAGCGCCGCCGATGATCTGCGAACCACCGGGTGAATCATCGCCGTGTCGAACGTTGCTTGGTCGATTGACCGCGCGGCGGGTCGTTCTCGCGGCGTTCGCATCGCTCGTGTTCGGCCATCCGGACCGAGTCGCTGCGCAGGAAGATGAGCCGTCCGATGTCGCGGCGGTGGTCGCCGCCGCCGACGATTCCGCAGCGGCTCCGGTCGGTACAGGGGCGATGTTTCGCGAGGCGCTCGAGCGGGTCGAACCGTCGCTGGTGGTGATCGAATCGTTCGGTGGAGCGACCGTCTCGTCGGGGCAGATCGGAGGACTCAAACCGCAGGGGGAAGGGGCAACGACCGGCGTCGTCGTGTCGGCCGATGGGCTTGTCGTAACCAGCACCTTTCACTTCATCGGTCGACCGACGGCCGTGACGGCGGTAACGGCCGACGGAACGCGCTATGTCGCGCGACTCGTCGCCCAGGATCTGACTCGCAATCTCTGTCTGCTTCGCCTGGTCGGAGCCGAGGGGCTGCCGGTTCCGGAGTTCGCGGGAGCCGATCGGATCGAGGTCGGTCGTTGGGTCGCTTCGGTCGGCACCGGCTACGGCGATCGGAACGCCGCGATCTCGGTCGGGATCATCAGTGCGGTCGGTCGAGCTTCGGGGCGAGCGATTCAGACCGACGCGAACACCAGTCCGGCCAACTACGGCGGGCCGCTGCTCGACCTGGATGGCCGCATCGTCGGGATCTGCGTGCCGCTCAATCCGACCGCCCCCGGTCCGGCGGCGGGAGTCGAATGGTACNNGATCGGCTTCGCGATTCCGTTGGATTTCGAGGCATCGTGGTGGGAGAGGCTGACCGCGGGCGAACAGCTGGAGTTCGGCTTTCTGGGCATCGAGCCGGGCGAATCGAGTGATGATGCGTCGGAGTCGGGGGTGCCGATCGGGACGGTCGCCGAAGGTTCTCCCGCCGCAGCGGCCGACCTTCGCGCAGGAGATCGGATCGTATCGATCGGAGGGCGAGTCGTCCCGGATCGGACTCAGTTGGGAGTCGAGATCAGGCGTTATCTGGCGGGGGATTCGGTCCGTCTGGAGGTCCGGCGCGAGGAAGAAACGCTGTCGATCGACGTGACCTTGGGCCGATCTCCGGGACAATCCCCGGAGCTGGCTCCGATTCGCGCCACCGAGACGCCGATCGAACCTCCGGCCGAGGGCGAGCCGACGCCCGATGGTGGCTGATTCCGAACCGATCGGCTATGACGAATCACGGATGATCGAGCCTACGGTGCGACGACAGAAACCGACGATTCGGCGCACCGACGAGTCACCGAGAAGGATCGCATGACGACCGATCGCGACCAGCCGCCGTCCGGCAATCCCGACGGCCATGATCCGAAGCGACGACGGTCGACGGCGCCCGATCCTGCGTCGCGCTCGAGTGCCGATCGTGCGGTCGAGCGGCCTGCCGAAGCGACGACTCCCAAGTCGGCAGAGACGCCGCCGAAGCGTGCGAAGCCCGGATCAGCCGAGGGAAGTGCTGCGGCCGGTGCCCCGTCCTCTCGCGCCCCGTCCGCGCCTCGCGCTGACGGTGTCTCGGCCGAGCGACCCGCGAGCGCGAAGCCTCCGCTGACTCGACCGATCCCTGCGACGGCGGCGAAGGAGGCCAAAGTCGGTCGAGCCGGCATCGCGGCGACTCTCGCACGTGTCGCTCGACGAGCGAAACTCGAGGCGCCGGCACCAGATCCTCGGTTCGCCGCGCTCGAGTCGGACGAAGAGATCGAAGAGAGCTGGACGGAGCAGGTCCGGCGGGAGGCGTTCCGCACGTTGCCGGCGTTTCTCGGCAGCTTGTTGGTTCACCTCGGGCTGCTGGTGGTGTTGGCGCTGGTGGTGTTTCGGACGTGGGAGTCGGAGGTGATGCGACTGGACGTCGGCTTCTCGGCGCCGACTCCGGAGATCGACGACTTCGAGATGGACGGCTTCGAGAACGACTCGGCCGATGTCCCGCCGCTCTACGATCCCGAGGCGTTGGTGATCGAGCCTCCGGTCTACGAGCTCCCTCCGCTGACGGTTCGTCCCGATGCTCCGATGATCGTCGACCCGCTCGAGGCGATTACCGGATCGACGGCGCTGTCGGGGCGCGAGGTGGGGAGCAAGGAACAGCTGCTCGCCGAGATGGGCGGGACTCAGGGGACCGAGGATGCGGTGAAAGCGGGGCTCGACTGGCTCGCCCGCAACCAGCAACGCGACGGAACATGGAGCATGCAGGGGCCGTTCAGCGACGGGACCGGCCTGGAAAACCGATCGGCAGCGACCGGGCTGGCGCTGCTCTGTTTCCTGGGCGCGGGGCACACGCACACCAGCGGCGAGCATCAGGATCGTGTTCGTCGCGGACTCGACGCGCTGCTGGCTCGGCAGCAGTTCGATGGTGACTTCTACCGGCGCGACGGCGACCAGTCGGAGATCCCGAACCACCATCTCTATTCGCATGCGATCGGGATGATCGTCGTCTGCGAGTTGCTGGCGATGACCGGCGACGAGCGGCTGCGCGAGCCGGCGATCAAGGCGGTGGCGTTCTCCGAGAAGTACCAATCGCCGGAAGGAGGTTGGCGGTACTCGTTGGGAGTCGATGCCGACCTGTCGGTCACCGGTTGGTTCGTGATCGGACTGCAGAGCGCCCGCATGGCGGGGATCGACGTGAAGCCCGAGACCTGGGCGGGGATCGAGCGGATGCTGTATCGCGTCGCGTCCGAAGACGGGATCCGCTACAGCTACAAGAAGAACGAAGAGCCGACGTTGTCGATGACGGCGGAGGGAGTTCTCTGCCGCCAGTACCTGGGCTGGAAGAAGGCCGAGCCGCAAATGGCCGACTCGGTCGCTTACCTGACGGCGCATCCGATCGACTTCGCCGCCAAGGATTACTACTACTGGTACTACGCGACTCAGGTCATGCACAACGTCGAAGGGGAGGCGTGGGCAACCTGGAATCAGGTGATGCGCGAAGCGATCCCGGCGAATCAGACTCGAACCGGCCGCGAGCGAGGGAGCTGGGAGCCGGAAGGGGATCGCTATGCGATGAGCGGCGGCGGGCGTCTGTACGGAACGACGCTGATGATCCTGACGCTCGAGTCGTACTACCGCCATCTGCCGCTGTATCGGTATCGGACCGAATGAACGATTCGGATCCGATAGGAACCGGGGAGCGGCATCTCCGACGAGCGTGAGGCCGGCGAGCGTGAGGCCGACGCGTTCGTCTCGCGACGGCCCGCTGATCTCGGTCGACCGGCCTGATGCTTCCGGTCGACCGACGGTGGTCGAAGTGCCCGAGCGGCACTCAGGCCAGCAGCGACTCGACCGGCGCGAAGTCGTAGCCGAACGTCTCGGCGACCGGCTGATGGGTCACCTTGCCGGCATGGATATTGACGGCCGAGGCCATCGGCTTGGATCGCTTGGCGACCGCCAGTCCTTCCTGAGCCAACTGAATCGCGTACGGCAGCGTGACGTTGCAGAGGGCAAAGGTGCTGGTCCGCCCGACCGCTCCCGGCATGTTCGCGACGCAGTAATGGACGACGTCGTGAACGGTGAAGACCGGATCGCTGTGGGTCGTCGGCCGCGCCGTCTCGACACAGCCTCCCTGGTCGATCGCGACATCGACGATGACGCTCCCCGGCTTCATCAGCGTCAGGTCATCGCGCGAGATGAGACTGGGTGCCTTGGCTCCCGGAATCAGCACCGCACCGATCACCAGGTCGGCCAGGCGCAGTTCGTCGCGGATGACGTGTCGATCGCTGAAGAGGACGTTGACGTTCGGCGGCATGATGTCGTCGAGATACCGAAGTCGGTCCATGTTGACGTCGAGGATGGTGACGTCGGCCTGGAAGCCGGCTGCGATCTTGGCCGCGTTGGTACCGACGATCCCTCCGCCGAGAATCGTGATGTGCGCCGGAGCGACTCCGGGGACGCCGCCGAGCAGGATCCCTCGTCCCATCTGAGGTCGCTCGAGGAAGCGAGCTCCCTCCTGGATGCTCATCCGGCCGGCGACTTCGCTCATCGGCGTCAGCAGCGGCAGTCGTCCCGCATCGTCGCGCAGCGTCTCGTACGCCACGCACGAGACCTGAGTGTCGATCATCGCCTGAGTCAGGGCGCGATCGGCAGCGAAATGGAAGTAGGTGAACAGGATCTGGCCGGGTCGGAGCATCTGCCATTCGGCCGGCTGCGGCTCCTTCACCTTCACGATCATGTC
>DMPQ01000362.1 GCA_003455945.1 Planctomycetaceae bacterium | reverse complement strand
GGCCGATCGTCAGCAGCGCCGCGATCGCCTCGCGCGCGTCGATCTTGGTCCGACCTGCCGTCCGATCGCGAAAGACGAACGGCACCTCGACGAACCTCGCCCCGCGCCGTTTCAGCCGGACCAGGATCTCTTCCAGATAGGCGTACCCCTTGGCTCGCACCGCTTCGGGCGGGAGTGCCGCCAACCGTTCGGCTCGGTAGACACGAAAGGCTCCGCTACAGTCGCGGACCGGCAGGCGGAGCCACCAGCGGGCGTAACGATTCACCCAGCGACTCATCCAACGCCGACGCCACGGCCAACCCTCGATGCCGCCGCCGGCGACATAGCGCGAGCCGATCGCGACATCGCAGGCCGGATTTCGCTCCAACGTCTCGACCAGTGCCGCGAGTCGCTCGGGGGGATGACTGAAGTCGGCATCGATCGTCGCCACCAGGTCGTACCCGCGATCGATCCCCTCGCGGAACCCGCGCAGCGTCGCCGATCCGAGGCCCGACTTGCGCGGCCGATGAATCACGGTCAACTGTCGATCGCTTGCCGACCGCTCGTCGGCCCAACGGCCGGTACCGTCGGGCGACCCGTCATCGATCACGAGCAGGTCGGCCCAAGGAACCGCGGCATGCAACGCCTCGACCAATCGAGGCAGGTTGTCGATTTCGTCGTAGGTCGCGATCACGACCAGCAACTTGGCTCGCGCCGCCGTACCGACCGCCGTCGCCGCTCGGTCGCGCGACACGTCGGAAAGAGCCGACGTGTCCGACTCGGCAAGTTTTGCGGATGAGGGGGAGTCGGACGGCATGACGGATCCCGGAAAGGTTCAACCGGCGGAAACGGCGTGCGGCCGTCGCGACTCGACGAGTCGCGCGGAGCCTCAGCGAGTTTCGCTGCGAAGCCGCGACGCATCGAGCTCTCGGATCACTTCGCGCACGCGCTCGTTCCAGAGCGCGTAGCCGCGATCGCTCAGGTGGAGTCCGTCTTCGACGAAGAAGCTCGGATCGGGCCGCCCCTCGTCGGAGAGCAGACAGGCGCCGACGTCGAGGTAGCGGAGCCGCTCGTCGGCCGCACAGAGTCCCTCGATGCGCCGATTCGCCTCGCGCTGCCGATCGATCATCGACCATCGCGCGACACTCGGCTTGATGGTCAGATAGACGATCCGGGCATCCGGAACATGCCGATGCGTCAGCGCGACCAGACGCGCAAAGTCGGCCGCCGTCTCGGCCGGCGTCAATCCGTTCGCGATGTCGTTGTCGCCGGCATAGACGACGATCAGGGCGGGAGCGTGCGGTCGGATGACTCGGTCGAACCAGCGGATCGAATCGGCGAGCGTCGATCCGCCGAAGCCGCGGTTGACGAACCCGCAGCCGGGAAAGGCTCGTTCGAGATCCCACAAGCGGATCGAGGAGCTGCCGACAAACAGGACCCCTCCGGAGCGAGGAGGCGTGGCGCCGTCGGCCTGCTCGAAGGCCCGCATCTCGTCGGCCCACTTCTCGGCGGCAACCGGTTCCTGTCCACCGATCGAGCCGGAAGGGAGGAGCAGCAGCAGGGCAAGAAGCGGCAAGCAGCGAGCAGCGGCGGCCATGGCGCGACCTCGAGTGCGGAGGAAATCGTGGGAGAAAAAACAGGATAGCGAGTGACGAAAGGGATTTGTCGGCCACTGAGCTCTCTCGAAAGCGCCGAGCCGGACGGTGCGAGCCGAGACCTCGGCTCCCCCCGTTTCCCTTCTTCGCTACCGACGGTCGAACGCCCGGGAGCGAACCCCGCTCGAACCGGCATCCCCCGAAACGCCCGGTCTGCGTTATGCTCCCGTGCGGGGCGTTCCTCTTCTCGTCTTGTCTTCACGGATGATCGCCGCATGTGCCGCCCGTTGATCGTCATTCCCGCCCGCTACGCCTCGACTCGACTTCCCCGCAAGATGCTGCTCGACCGGACCGGCAAGCCGCTGATCCGTCACACGTACGAAGCCGCCAGCCGCTCGCGTCTGGCCGAAGGGGTCGTCGTGGCGACCGATCATCCCGAGATCGAAGCGGCGATCCGGTCGTTCGGCGGCAACGTGCTGATGACCGATCCCGACGCGCGCAGCGGGACCGATCGAGTCGCGGAGATCGCCCGTCGGCTGCCGGAATACGACCTGCTGGTGAACGTTCAGGGGGACGAACCCGAGATCGAAGCGGCGGCGATCGATCGGGCGATCGAGTTGCTGCGCGACGATCCGGCCGCCGTCATGGCGACGCTCGGTACGCCGCTGCGCGACCGCAAGCGACTGGAAGATCCGGCGGCGGTGAAGCTCGTCAAGGATCGCTCGGACAACGCCTTGTACTTTTCGCGGAGCGTCATTCCGCATCCGCGTTCGTGGAGCGACTCGATGCTCGCCGCCGAGCCGCCGTTGTGGCTCCTGCACTTGGGGCTGTACGTCTTCCGCCGCGACTTCGTGATCGACTTCGGCAGTCTCCCGCCATCGCCGCTCGAAACGACCGAAATGCTGGAGCAGTTGCGGGTTCTGGAGGCGGGGTATCGGATCAAGGTCGGCGTGGTCGAACGGTCGGCCGGAGGGATCGATACGCCGGAGGACTACGAGGCGTTTGTCAGTCGGTCGCGGCGGTGATAGGATGCTCGTCCGAGCGGTCGGCGGCGCCTTGCCGGACCGACGTTCGCCGCGAACGGATCAGGCCGTAGCGACGCGACTTGCCACCGGCGGGCCCGCCGGCGACCGGTTCGATCCGGTTCGCCCCCGGCGATCCCGACCGGCTGCACTCGCGCCGGTCCGGCCATCGACCGCTCCCGCCGCGACGTCGTTCCCCATCGATGATCTCCGCTCGCTTGCGGGTCCGTGCGGATGACCCGCTCCTCTCCCGATAGCCTCCTCGCTCGCTCGACGGCGTTCCCCGAGCGACCGGCTCGTCGTCCCCTGTCGGTTCCGAAACTCCGTCGCCCATTTCTTGTCGGCGTCGGCTCGTTCGGCAGCGACTCGGGGATCCGACGGTAGCCCGGTCCTTCGGCGGCGCTTCGGTCGGCCGGCGCGAGATGCGGGTCGCCCTCGTAAGGAAAGCATCTGTGGCGAAGACCAAGCACATTTTCGTGACCGGCGGCGTCGTCAGTTCGTTGGGCAAGGGGCTCACCAGCGCCTCGATCGGCATGGTCCTCGAACGACGCGGTCTGCGAGTCCGGATGCAGAAGCTCGACCCGTACATCAACGTCGACCCGGGGACGATGAGTCCGTATCAGCACGGCGAGGTGTACGTGCTGGACGACGGGAGCGAAACCGATCTCGACCTGGGGCACTACGAGCGGTTCACCAACAGCCCGCTGACTCGCGACACCAACTACACCACCGGTCAGATCTACCTGTCGGTGATCGAAAAGGAACGGCGCGGCGAGTTCCTGGGCAAGACGGTCCAGGTGATTCCGCACGTCACCAACGAGATCAAGCAGTGCATCCGCCGTCTGGCCGACGACGATGTCGATGTCGTCATCACCGAGATCGGCGGTACGGTCGGCGACATCGAGAGCCAGCCGTTTCTCGAAGCGATCCGCCAGTTCTCGCTGGACGCCGGCAAGGAAAACTGCCTGTACATCCACCTGACGCTCGTCCCGTANNGTGCTGATCTGTCGCTGCGAGCGAGGGATTAGTCGCGAGGATCGCGAAAAGATCGCCCTCTTCTGCAACGTGCCGATCGAGGCGGTGATCGAGGAGCGCGACAAGGACTTCTCGATCTACGAGGTGCCGCTGAGTCTGGTGGACAACGGCCTGGACGAGCTGATCGTCCGCCGATTGGGTCTCGATGCGGAGACGCTCGATCTGGACGACTGGCGCGAGCTGCTGCATCGGATGCGGAACCCGGACCACGAGATCAGCATCGCCG
>DMPQ01000470.1:25940-39492 GCA_003455945.1 Planctomycetaceae bacterium | reverse complement strand
CTCGCTGACGCTTCGGGCTGGTGAGGCGCGGCGAGATCTGGGGGAGGCGCATGAAGTCCCGACAGGGACGACAGAACGGTATCGGGATACGGTCGGCCTGCGAAACCGGCGATGCCTTCTTTCGTCCCTCGCGGGACTCTCGGATTCCGATGAGCGGGTCTTTCCACCCGGCGATGAATCGCCGGGCTATTCTCGGTCGTCCCTAACGGGACTCTCGGACACCGGTTGCTGCCGTCGTATCACCGGTTTCCGGTTGCAGTTGTCCAAGCCGCGGGACACGGGGGCCCCTGCGCTTGGCGCTTCGGGCTGGTGAGGCGCGGAGACCCCTCGCTGACGCGTCGGGCTGGTGAGGCGCGGGGACCCCTCGCTGACGCGTCGGGCTGGGGGGGCACGGAGACCCCTTGCTGACGCGGCGGGCTGGTGAGGCGCGGGGGACCGCCGAGGTGCGATCAGCGGTTGCGCGGGATGAAGTACATCGTAGGGTCGTCGATGATCCAGTCCGACGACCAGGTCCGGCCGTCGTCGCCGTTGCAGACGTTGAAGAAGAAGGTCTTGAAGTCCTCGCAGCGATAGCCGTACGGAAAGTCGCTCGCGATGTGATCTTCCGCCGTCAGGTCCTCGATGCCGGGCTTGGCGTAGTAGTGGACCTGACCGTCGGGAGTGAAGCTCATTCCCAGCGTCCACCACCCGGTCACCTCGATCTGCTTCGCGATGTAGTCCCCTCCGCGACGATTCGCGCGGACTCGGATCGCGGCGTAGTCGTGCAGATTCCGCTTGCCGTCGGCGGCGGTGAACTCGATGAACATTCCCGGCCAATACGTCTCCTTCTCGGTCGAGCTGCCGGCGGCCAGGAATCCGGTGCGCGGCTTGGTCACCGTCGCGTCCAAAGCGGCTCGAAACGCGAAATGCGGTCCGGTGCGGCGCTCCCATTCCGAGACCGGCGGCAGATAGACGCGCGTCACGACGCTCGGCGTCTGCCAGACCGGGATCGCTCCCTTCATCCGGTAGTGCACGTTGCAGATGAAGTCGTCCTGCTGCATCTGGCGGCTGATCCGTCCCGGTACGCCGGTGTTCAGCGACTTGAGCAGCAGCGATCCTTCGCTTCCGGCCAAGCCTCCTTCCGGAGTCGGAACGCGGCGGATGACGTCCGGATGGCCGCGCTTGACCCCTTCGTACCAGCGACCGTTGGTCGACCGACCGGCCGGGTTGCGCATCTGACCGTCGATCTCCTCGCTGCTCTTCTGCCCGTTGAAGACGTAATCCCAGCTCTCGTCCTCGAAGTCATCGCCGACCTCGTCGATCTTCACGCCGGTTCCCGGGACGACCGGCTGATCGGCGCGAAGGTCGAGCGCCGTTCCGCTCCAGGCGATCGCCAACGACAGGGCCAACCGAATCACCTGACGCAACGAGATCCTCATGTCATCGCTTCCCTGCGAAGGACGGGGGACGCACCGCGGTCGACGCGACCGTCACGACAGGCACCGAGAGCCTCGGCCCGAGTCGCTCGACACGGGATCGTCCGCACCGAGTCGCCGGGATGAGCCCGAATTGCCTGTCGGGAAGCCTCGGCAATTCGGGAAGACCTTGCGGGGTCCGGAGTCGCTCAGCCCCCTCGATCCAATTCGCCCGGTCGAGCGATTTGCCCGTTCGTCGGCCGCTCATCGGGACGCGGAGTTTCCGATGATGCCGGAGCGTGCGGATGAAGGTCCGGCGAGTCGCTCCGAAAGAGCCGCATCAGCAGTGTCGCCGTCGAGTCGCGGATTCCGGGGGAGGAGCTTTCGCGCGGGCCGGCGATGTTGAGCACGCCGGGGCGGACCCGATCGAGCCAGTGCGCGATCCGCTCGACCGCATCGGAGTCGTCGACATCGATCGCCAGACAGGGGCGAGCCATCCGCTCGGCCAGGCGGATCGTCAGCAGAGTCCCGCCGCTCGGTCGACCCCGATGAAGCACGAGCGTCGCGTCGCTCTCGCGTACGTTCCACTCGGTCCGCTGCGGGTAATCGCGCGACGGTGTCTCGCGCAACTCGTAGAGCCGATCGATGATGCCGTCTTCGGCGCGCCGTCCTCGCGGACAATAGCCGCCATGAGGCAAGCCGAGCGCGATCGCCGCATCGAGCGCGGCGCGATCGACACCGGTCTGCCCCCCCGAAACGATCTGCGCCGGGCGGTAGGCCTCGACCGCCGCTCTCCCTTCGCTCCGGTCGGTCAGAACACGCTTCTCCATCATCGAGCCTCGTCGGACGAGAGCTCGTCTCGATCGGCGTCGTGGCCGTCGAAGGTCGGCCACAGATCGAAGCGGGTCCAGACCTGCGTCCGATCGGGCCGAGCGACGACCAGATGCAGATGTCGACCGCCGGCCGAGAACCGAGCCGCGCGGATCGTCTCTCGCGGCGCGAGCAGGCGATCTCCGGCGACGTCGATCGTGCGACCGGACGCCGGATCGCGAATCACCAGCCTCCCCGATTCGCCGACGGCGATCAGCCAATGCCGATGCGGCAGGAAGGCGAGCGCAACGACTCGCTCGTCTCGGCCGATGACGAACGAGTCGTGTTCGACCAGGGCACCGTCGGTCACGAAGACGTTGCCGGCCCGATCTCCGAACGCGATCCGCTCGCCGTCGTTCGAAAAGATGCCGGCCGTCACGGCACCGCGACAACCGTCGTGGGCTTTCGGTTCGACTCGTTCTTCGGCCAGTCGGACCGCACCCGATCCGGTGCCGACCAACAGCCGCCGTCCGTCCTCGGAGACCACGAGCAGATCGAGTCCGTCGGAGTGCAGCGGCACGGCCGACGTGATCTGACCGCTCGATGCGTTGACCAGCAACAGGCGCCCGTCCGCCGTGCCGACGGCCAGCGGCGACCGGTTGCGGGCACCGACCGCCAAGCCGCTCACTCCGCGACGATGCAGCTCCCATGATTCCAGCTGAGTGCCGCGGACCGCATCGCTGATGATCGTCCGGCGATCCGCTCCGTTGCTCACCAACTTCACGTCCCCCGGAAACCAGCCGAGATCGCGAACCGGTCCGTCGTGACCGGCAAGGCCGGCGAGCGGTTCGCCGGTCAGCGGATCGAAGAGGGTGATCTGCCCCGCCTCGTCACCGATCGCCAGCCGTTCGCTGCGCGGACCGACCGCCATCGCCGAGATGGGACGAGGGAGCACGCGCTCGATCGCCGACCGTCGCACCTCGATGCCGTCCGCCCAGGAACCGTCGAGCGGCAGCAGGCGACCGGTACGAGTCGCGTAACGAGTTGCGGTGGGGACTTCGCGCAGACGTTCGAGCACGCGCCCTCGGTGCTCGGGCGCGAGCGATTCGAGCCCCGCGCTCCAGTGCAACGCTCCGGCTGCCGCGCGACACGCCTCCTTGAGTTCACGCGGCTTCTCCTCACCCGCCAGCAGCAGCGCGTCGGCCACCAGATGTCGCAGCTCGGGCCGCTCGGCGAGCGACCGGGCATCGATCTCGGTCGGCTCCGCGAGACCGAGTCGCTCGGCGGCGCTGCTCGGGTTCGCCTCGAGCGCTTCGGCCGCGCTCAGCGAATCCCCGAGAGCCATCAGCGCCCAGAGCGCTCGAGCATCGGCTTCGCTCGATACGGCCGAGGGATCGAGCGATGACGCATCGTCGTTCGGCGCCGCGTCGTCGTTCGCTGACGTCGCGCCTCGATCGAGTCGTTCGGCGAGCTGTGCGACTTCATCGAGCTGACGTCGTCGTTCGAGCGCCGCGGCCCGCAGTCCGCGCGCGTCGGGAGCCCGAAGTCCGTCGTCGCGCCATTGAGCCAGGTCGCGCGCGTCGCTCCAGCGACCGACGGCGATCAGTCGACTGGAGAGATCGGCGACGAAATCGTCGAACCGCGTGGCCGGAAGATCGGGGCGGCTGGCCGACATCGCCCAACGAGCGGCCGACAGTTCGGCACCGAGCAGATCGATCTCCGGAGAGGCCTTTGGCGCCAGTCGTTCCAGCAGTCGACCGGAGCGATCGAAGTCGCCGACATCGCCGCGAGCCCAGGCGAGGCGACGCAGCGCGAGCGCGGCGACGGCGATCGTCGGTTCGTCCTTCGAGTCGAGCGCGGCGGACAACTTCACCACCTCGCCGGCCATCGCATCGGTCTCTCGCGGAAGCGGATCGACGATCAGTTGACTCGCGAGCGAACTCCACCGCTCCGGATCGATCGTCGTCGGCGCGACGATCTCGTTCGCGGGACTTCCGCCCGAAGTGGCATTCGCCGATTCGTTCGGCATCGAAGTGCCGAAGTCGTTCGCGCCGGCGACTTGGCGATCGCCGCTCCGGTCGTCGGTCCGCTGGATGTTCTCGGTCCGCCGGTTGTCGTCGGTTCGCTCGGAATCGGCGGTCTCGGGTTCGGCGCTTCCGGAGTCCGTGGCGCCGGCGGCGTCGACTTCGGTCATCGCCGAGCCCGGCAGGATCGGCGCAGGAGCGTTGCGGTTCGAGTCGGAATCGCCGCCGGGCGTTTCGAGGTCGGTCGACGACTCGCCAGGTGAGAGTCCGGCCGGTGAGGCGTCGTTCGGCGGCGTCCGATCCGAAGCGCTCGTCGGATCTTCGCTTGCGGAGTACGACGATCCCGAAGCGAGTTCCGTCAACTCCGGAGTCCGATACCAGAGGAGCCCGATCGCCGCGACGACGAACGCGATCGGCAACGTCGCGATCAGACCGACGAGCGAGCCGACGAGTGCCGCGAATCGCCAGTCGGCCGACGACCAGCCGACCACATTCGGCTCGCCCGCTTCCGTCCGGTCCCCTTCCTCGAACGCTTCGACCGACGGTGATGGCGAACGAAGCGACGGAGGGACCGCCGGTCGCGTCGTCGAGCCGCCCGGCAACGCTTCGTCGGCAACCGCTGTCGACAGGGCGCTGCGCGACGCGGTTGATGACAAGGGGCGATCGTCCGGCGGAGCGAACGGCCGCGTCGAGGCGGCCGAACTCGGGCTGACCGCACTCTGTCTGACCGAACTCGGGCTGACGGAACCGGAGCCGGTGAGGGCGAGCGACGGATCGAGCAGCTCGACGCCGGCTCGCGATACCTCATTCAGCAACCGCTGCGACACTTCGCCGAACGGGCCTTGCTGCAGCGTCCGCAGGAATCCCAATCGCTGATCGACCGCCGCGCGAATCGTCGCTTCGTTCCGTTCCCCCGGAGTCAGGCCGAGCAGTCGCCAGCGATCGGGCGGAAACTCCCGAGGCGGGATGCCGAGCCAGCGGTGATAGGGATCGAACGGCAGCTCATCCATGCTGAGGACTCGGGTCAGAGGACGGCGAGACCGGCGGCCGTGACGACGAACGAGCAACCGACGACCGAGGGACGGAACAGCTCAGCCGGGACCGAGAGTTCGTTCGGGCGAGGGGGACGAAGGGGGATCATTCAGATCGGCGGCCCAGCGCCCGCTCGAGATCGCGACTCCCTCGAGCTCGCGAATCGGTCGATGAAAGGCGTCGATGCGGTGCGTGCTTCGCTTCGACACGACGGTGATGCGCTGCACCGAGTAGCGGATCGTCCCGACCTCGAGATCGGGTGCCTCGCGCCGCGGCGGTTCGACGATCCAGAGGTCATAGTCGCCGGGGAGCAGCCCCGCCTCCCCCGCTTCGTTTCTCAGCCAGGCGCGCCCCTGCGGGTCGGTCGTACCGGAGGCGTAGGGGATCCACCAGCCGAGGTCGTTTTCCGCGCGGACCGGAACGGCGAGCAGCGTCGCGTCGGCCAACGGTTGTTCACCGTCGACGACTCGGAACTCGACGTCGACCGCCGTCGACACCTCGGGCGGTTCGATCGGAACGCAGCCGGCCACGGCGAACGTCGACAGCAGCAGCGCAACGAGACCCCCTCGTGCCGCAAGCGATGCGACTCGGCGCGAGTGTGTCGATCGGGAAGAGGACTCGAAGGTCATCGGCCTGGGATCTCGTTCGGGGCAACTCGGCCAGCGGTGCGGAACGTCGAGCACCCGCGGAGCGGATCGTCGATCGGCCCTGCGTCGCGGGACCGCATCGCGAGCCTCCCGATTCTATCCGGAACCGACGAAAGCCGCGCTCCCCGAGGGTCCCTCGAATCTCGGACCGGCGGGCGGTTACAATCCAGAACGGTCGGCGGTGTGCCGAGCAGCGCCGCGGGCGGCGGATCGACGGTCGGCTTCGACGCTCGCGGTCGATCGGGACATTCGGCGGCCCGTTTGCCGGGGCGCTTTCCGCCCCCTTTTCCTATCGGATATTCGAGGAGCGACGTTTCGCGTGGAGATCCGACGTAATCCGACTCGCTCGGTCCGCATCGGTTCGATCTCGATCGGACACGAGCACCCGATCGCCGTTCAGAGCATGACGGCGACCAAGACTCAGGACATCGACGCGACCGTCGCGCTGGTCGAGCAGCTGCGTCAGGCGGGTGCCGATGTCGTCCGGATCGCGGTCGACAGTCGCAAGGACGCGGCGGCGCTCGCCGAGATCCGGCGGCAGACGACCGCCAATCTTTCGGTCGACCTGCAGGAGAACTACCGGCTGGCCGAGGTGGTGGCGCCGCATGTCGACAAGGTGCGCTACAACCCGGGACACCTGTATCACCACGAGCGCGAGAAGCCGTGGCAGGAAAAGGTCTCGTGGCTCGTCTCGGTGGCGCGCGAGCATGACATCGCGCTCCGGGTCGGCGTGAACTGCGGCAGCGTCGATCCGGCGGCCAAGGAGCGTTTTGCCGCCGACGATCCGCTCGCGCCGATGATCGCCAGCGCGCTCGAGCACTGCCGACATCTGGACGAACTCGGCTTCGATCGCTACGTCGTGTCGCTCAAGGACTCGGACCCGAAGCAGGTCGTCGAGGTGAATCGTCGGTTCGCCGCGCAGCGTCCCGATGTGCCGCTTCACCTGGGAGTCACCGAAGCCGGTCTGCCTCCGGACGGCATCATCAAGACGCGGATCGCGTTCGAGCAGCTGGTCGCGCAGGGGATCGGCGACACGATCCGCGTCTCGCTGACCGTGCCGAACGATCGCAAGCATGAGGAGATCGATGCGGGGCGCGCGATCCTGGCCGATATCGCGGCGGGGCGAGTCCGGAGCGTCGTCGACTACGGACTGGGCACGCTGAACATCATCTCGTGCCCGAGCTGTTCGCGCGTCGAGAACGAGGCGTTCGTCGAGCTGGCTCAGGAAGTGAAGCGGATGACCCGCTATGCCGAGAAGCATCGCATCACGATCGCCGTGATGGGATGTCGCGTGAACGGCCCGGGGGAAACCGACGACGCCGACCTGGGACTCTGGTGCGGGCCGAACTTCGTCAACCTGAAGCGCGGACCCGAGGAGCTCGGGGCGTATCCGTACGACCTGATCCTCGGTCGACTGAAGGAGGAGCTCGATCGGCTGATCGTCGAGCGCGAAGGAGCGATCGGCGCGACCTGACCGCCAGGGCGCCATCGGCGACGGAACGAACGATTCGGAAGGGAGAGTCCGTGCGAGACATCACCATCGGTTGCGATCTGGGCGGTACCAAGCTGCTGGTCGTGGCGTTCGACGAGCAGTACCGACCGATCGGTCGTGCCCGAAAGAAGACCAAGGGGCACGAGGGGGCGGAAGCAGGACTCAAGCGGATCGGCGATACGATCGTCGAAGCGCTCGAGACCGCCGGCGCCGGACCGGAGCGGATTCGCGTGATCGGCGTCGGCTGCCCGGGACCGCTCGATCTGGACAAGGGGATCGTGCACGAGGCGCCGAATCTCGGTTGGCGCAACGTCCCGATGAAGCAGGTGCTCGAGACGCGTTTCGGCTGTCCGGTCACCGTCGCCAACGACGTCGACATGGGAGTCTTCGGCGAATGGCGATTCGGAGCGGGCAAGCGCGAGCGGTGCGTCGTCGGCATCTTTCCGGGGACCGGGATCGGCGGCGGCTGCGTCTATGAGGGGAAGATCCTCCGCGGCCGCAACACGAGCTGCATGGAGATCGGCCACATTCCGCTGATCCCCGGCGGACCGCTCGACGGCGCCGGCAATCCGGGCTCGCTCGAGGCGGTCGCCAGTCGTCTGAGGATCGCCGCCGAAGCGGCTCAGGCCGCCTACCGCGGCCAGGCGCCTGCGCTGCGCAAGAAGGCGGGCACCGACCTGACCGATATCCGCAGCGGCGTGATCGCTCAGGCGATCGCCGACGGAGATCGTGCGGTCGAGGCGATCGTGCGACAGGCGGCGGAGCATCTGGGGATGGGGATCGTCACGGTCGTCCATCTGCTCGCCCCCGATCTGATCGTGATGGGGGGAGGTCTGGTCGAGGCGATGCCGAAGCTGATCGTCGAGACGGCGGCCAAGGCGGCTGCCAAACGGGTCCTGCCGTCGTACCGTCAGACGTTCAAGGTCGTCGCGGCCGAACTGGGGGACGACGCGACCGCGATGGGAGCGGCCTCCTGGGCGCGGCAGTGCGCCGGTCTCGAAGATCCGCTTCGCATCGCGGCCGATGCGACCGCGTCGCGCAGCGCCGAAACGGTCGCCGCCTCGGGAACGCCCCGCCCCGAACCGGCCAAGTGATGACCGCCGTCGTACGATCCCGTTGGCCGAACGGTTCCGGCGGCCGAACGAACTTGCCGACGCGCCCTCTCCTCCCACTTCCCTGATGCCTTCCTCGTCGAGTCGCCCGCATGCCTTCCCTCTCAGGTCCCGTTGCGGTGATCGACATCGGAGCGACGAGCGTCCGGATGGCGATCGCTCAGATCGGCTCGACCGGCGAGATCCGACTGCTCGAGAACCTCTCGCAGTCGATTTCGCTCGGTAAGGACTCGTTCATCAAGGGGCGCCTCGAGCGGGCGACGATCGAGGACTGCGTCCGCGTGATGCGGATCTACGGTCGAAAGCTCGAGGAGTACAAGATCCGCCGGGACGACGTTCGCGTCGTCGCGACCAGTGCGGTCCGCGAGGCATCGAATCGACTCGCGTTCCTCGACCGTCTGTACATCGCGACCGGATTCGACATCGAACCGTTCGACGAATCGGAACTGCACCGCGTGACCTACCTGGCGGTCAAGCCGGCGCTCGAGATGGTTCCCGAACTGACCGGTCGCCCGGTCGTCGTCTGCGAGATCGGCGGCGGCAGTACCGAGGTGCTCGGACTCAACGCCGACTCGATCGAGTTCTCCCAGACGTATCGACTCGGTTCGCTCCGGCTAAGGCGAACTCTGGAGGCGTATCACGCGCCGACGCAGCGGCTGCGCGACATCATGGAACGCGAGATCGACAAGACGGCCAACCAGATTCGCGAACATCTGGTGACGCGAGGGGATCGCGAGTTCGTGACGATGGGGAGCGACATGCGGTTCCTGGCGTCGCTGCTCAGACCGGGCGAACGCCCCGAAGGTCCGATGCGACTGGAGCGGGACGAGGTGGCCGAGGGGATCGACATGCTCGCATCGCTGAGCGTCGACACGCTGGTCAACAAGCACCGACTGAGTCTGCCGGAAGCGGAGTCGCTCGCTCCGGCGCTGCTGGCCTACCTGCACATCGCCGATGCGCTGCGAGTCGATCATCTGTGGGTTGCCGCGGCGAATCTGCGCGACGGACTGCTGCGCGACATGTGGATGCGTCAGACCCGTTCGGTCGAGTTCACGCGGCAGGTGACCGAGTCGGCACTCGACCTGGCGCGACGGTTCCATGTCGATCTGCCGCATGCCCGCCATGTCGCCGAGATCTGCGGGCGACTCTTCGCGCAGCTCGCTCCGGAACATCGCCTCGATCGCCGCTGCGAACTCCAGCTGCGCGTGGCGGCGCTGCTGCACGAGGTCGGGATGGCGATCAGCAACCGCTCGTTCCACAAGCACTCGATGTACGTGATCGCCAACGCCGAGATCTTCGGAATCGGCAAGCGCGAACTGAAGATCATCTCGCTCGTCGCCCGCTACCATCGGCGAGCCAGTCCGCAGCCGTTGCATGTCGGCTACGCCGATCTCGATCGCGAGGACCGGGTGATCGTATCGAAGATGGCCGCGCTGCTCCGGATCGCCAAGGCGCTCGACGACTCGCGCAATCAGCGGATCCACGACTTCCGCTGCGACATCGCCGACGACGGCGTCGCGATCGAGATTCCGGGGGTCGAGGATCTGGCGCTCGAGAAGATCGCGCTGCAACAGCAGGGAACGCTCTTCGAAGAGGTCTACGGAAAACGCGTGATGCTCCGCTCGCGCCCGACGCTGCGTAACTGAGAACCACGGCGACGACGCGGCCGGGCGACCGAGCCGCTCCTGTCCCGAGTGATTCCCCGTCCCGCCCCACTCCGCCCCGCTCCGCATCCCGAACCGAACCGACGCTGCCGCACCCGACGAGCCTGACATGAACGACACGACGGAACGTTACTTCAACCGCGAGCTGAGTTGGCTGGAGTTCAATCAGCGCGTGCTGGACGAGGCGTGCGAGCCGGCGAACCCGCTGCTGGAGCGACTGAAGTTCCTGGCGATTACCGGGTCGAATCTCGAAGAGTTCTTCATGGTTCGAGTCGGCGGGCTGCAGCTCGTCCGGGATTCGGGAGCCGATGCGGCGGATCCGGCCAGTCTGGCCGCCGCGGAACAGCTCGGACCGATTCTCGAGCGGGTCCGCCGGATGGTCGAGGATCAGTACCGCTGCCTCTCGGAGCTCGAGGAGCTGCTGGCGGAGCACGGCATCCGGCGTCTCAGGGCC
Source organism: Planctomycetaceae bacterium (assembly GCA_003455945.1). Taxonomy (GTDB): domain Bacteria; phylum Planctomycetota; class Planctomycetia; order Pirellulales; family Pirellulaceae; genus UBA11682. Next base: position 28,863 of record DMPQ01000470.1, on the reverse strand, counting down.
ATCGGTCTCTCGGAGGCGCAGCGACAGAGCCTGGAACGGAACTACGTCGACGAGATCGTCTCGACGCTCGCGCCGATGGCGATCGACGACGAAGAGGAGATGCCTCATCTGCGCGGCGGCGGCATGCATCTGGCGTTCCGACTGCGCGACGCCGATCCGCTCGGCAAGTCGAACGACGATGAAGCGGGCTCCGAACGGTTCGTCGTGATCGCGCTCGCTCCGGTCCTTCCGCGTCTGCTCGTCCTGCCGAGCGAACGGGGATGCGAGTTCCTGATGCTCGAAGAGGCGATCGAGCTGCTGGCCGATCGCTTCTTTCCGCACGCGCTCGTGCTCGAGGCGACGCCGTTCCGCATGACTCGGAACGCCGACATGCGCGTCCGCGAGGACAGCGCCGGCGATCTGATGACCGGCATGCAGGAGATCCTGCTCGAGCGGAAGTGGAGCGACTGTGTCCGGCTGGAGGTCGCGGCGGGAGCGAGTCAGGCGATGCGCGAGTTCCTGGGACGCTCGCTCGGCGCCGAACCGGGAGATGTCTTCGACATTCCGGGGCCGCTCGATCTGAGCGCCTGGATGTCGCTGACCGGCCTGCACGGTTACGAGAGCCTGAAGGCGGAGCCTTGGGCGGCGCAGCCGTCGCCGGCGTTCGATCCGGCGGAGCCGATCTTCGCGGCGCTGCAGCGTCAGAGCGTGCTGCTGTATCACCCGTACGAGAGCTTCGAGCCGGTCGTGCGGATGATCGAACAGGCGGCCGAGGATCCGGACGTCATCGCGATCAAGCAGACGCTCTACCGGACCAGCAAGGACAGCCCGATCATCAAGGCGCTGGCTCGCGCGGCCGAGAACGGCAAGAACGTCACGGCGCTGGTCGAGCTCAAGGCGCGGTTCGACGAACAGCGGAACATCGAGTGGGCTCGGCGTCTGGAGACCGCCGGCGTTCACGTGATCCACGGCGTCAAGGGACTCAAGACGCACGCCAAGATCTGCATCGTGGTGCGACGCGAGCCGCAGGGGGTGCAGCGCTACGTCCACTTCGGTACCGGCAACTACAACGAGACGACCGCGCGGATCTACAGCGACGCGAGCTACCTGACCGCCGACGACGATCTGGGAGCCGATGCGGTCGCGTTCTTCAACGCGATCAGCGGCTTCTCGCAGCCCCTCCCCTTCCGCCGCATCGAAGCGGCTCCCCTCGGCCTGCGCGACAAGCTGCTCGAGCTGATCGACATCGAGATCCAGCGGACCCTCGACGGTCAGAAGGGGATGATCACGGCGAAGCTCAACTCGCTGGTCGACCCGACGCTGATCGAGGCGCTCTATGCCGCCTCGCAGGCCGGTGTCGAGATCCGGCTGAACGTCCGCGGCATCTGCTGCCTGAGGCCGGGAGTGCCGGGGATGAGTCAGAACATCCGGGTCACGAGCATCGTCGACCGCTTTCTCGAACATGCCCGGATCATGCATTTCCATCACGGTGGCGATGATCTCGTCTTCCTGTCGAGCGCCGACTGGATGCAGCGCAATCTCGACAAGCGGATCGAGCTGCTCGTCCCGATCGACGACGCCGAAGCGCGCCGTCGACTGATCGATATCCTGGACACTCACTTTCGGGACAACGTCAAGGCGCGGGCGCTGCGTCCCGACGGCCGCTGGATTCCGGTCCGCGAACTCGAACGCTCCAAGGGGCGATCGACCGGATTGGTCCGCAGCCAACTCGAACTCTGGCGCCAGGCGACCGACGCCAGCGAACAGCAGACCCGCCAGCGGTTGACCCGCTTCCAACCCCACCAAGGCCCGGACGACAACGGATGAACCTCCCTCCCGATTCGCTCACGCTGTTGGTGCTCCGTCATGCCAAGGCGTCGAAGGACGCCGTCGCGATCGCCGATCACGATCGCCCGCTGATCCCGCGCGGGATCGACGACGCGCGGCGGATCGGAGCGCATCTGAGACAAGTGGCGCCGCCGGTCGAACTGGTGCTCGTTTCGACGGCTCGGCGGACGCTCGAGACGCTCGATCTGACGCACCTCGACCTGTCGCCGGAGTGCGAAACGATCGCGACGAGAGACCTCTACCTGACCGGACCGGATCGGATCCTGCAGACGATTCGTCGTCACGGTGACCGACGGCGCTGCGTGCTGGTGATCGGCCACAACCCGGGGCTGCAGGAACTGGTCGAGATCTGGCTCGGTCCGATCGGACGATTGCCGACCGCTGCCGCCGCTCGGTTCGAGTTCGCGGTGGAGGATTGGAGTCATCTGTCCGAACGGACCCCCGCTCGCTCGACCGCCTGGTGGACCCCCAGGGAACTCGAAGGTCGCTCGGAAGCAGGCTGAGTCGGAGCCGCGTGACCTCACACGCCTGCGGTGCGCGGGATCGTTCGACGGGGCTGATCCCGGCGCTTCGCTTCGGGCCGGATGGGTTGCTGCGGAGTTCGCACGCTGCGTGGGCCCGCGTCGTCCCCGACGCGCGGCCGAGCGACGACGGTCGTTCGAGAGACTTTGTCGCGCGAACGGTGTCCGAGAGTCCCGTTAGGGACGACCGAGAATAGCCCGGCGATTCATCGCCGGGTGGGGAGATTCGCTGATCGAAATCCGAGAGTCCCGCGAGGGACGAAAGAAGGCATCGCCGGTTTGGCAGGCCGACCGTTTCGCGTCGCCGTTCTGTCGTCCCTGTCGGGACTCTTCGCTTCAAATCGTTCGACGGGGCTGATCCCGGCGCTTCGNNAAGAGCGCGATGCGCTCCTCGGGCGATTCCTGCCCGAGCGGTTCGAGTTGCTGGAGGTCGCGGAGGTAAGCGGCGAAATCTTCCTTGCGCACCTTGGCCAGGTAGTAGACCAAGCCCCATGACTCGGCATACGCCTCGAGAATCGTCTCGCCGTTGCGGAACCGTTCGTCGCCGTCGAGCAGTCGCTCGATCGCCCCTGCCT
>DMPQ01000470.1:0-25901 GCA_003455945.1 Planctomycetaceae bacterium | reverse complement strand
CGCGCGGCTGAGACAACAGGGCATTGATCTGATCGGCATTCGATCGCCGTCGCCCGTCCGAGCTCTCCTGATCCGCTTCGGTGATGTCGTACAGCACCACTTCGTTGTGGAGCAGGTGATAGTAGGCGACGACGCTCCCCGGGTTACCGCCGAACACGTCCGACGAAAAATCGTCGAACCGCGCCTTGGAGCCGAGGATGACGACCGGCAACGGAAACTCCGGCTCGCGGAGCTCGATGTCCCGCTGCCGCCAGTACGTCTCGAAGCCGCGCAGCAGGCGTTCGAAGAGCGCTCCGGTCCAGATCGCGAACGCTTCGCTCGTCTCGTAGGCGATGACGTAATGCTGAGTCCGGTGGACCCGAAAGCCGCTCCCCAGACGCCGGAGCATCTCGCGTTCGAGACCGTCACCGTCGAGCGGTGCGAACGGGCGTCCGTCGTCGGTCCGACTCGTGATCTCCGTCGCGTCGAAAGCCCACTGCCGGCCGTCGGGAGTCTCGAGCAGTACCCCACCGTCCTGCGCCTCGACCACGACTCGCCCGGTCACGTCGATCTCCTTGCCGTCGACCAGGCCGACGATCCGCTCGTCGGCGGCAAGTCGCGAGCCGGCCGAGAAGGCGAACGCGACGAGAACGCCGCAGACCAGCGGTGCCGATCGACGGATCCGAGGTCGAACGGCGCGAGTCGGACGGTCGTCAGCGCGACCCGAGCGAGAACGCATCGTGCGGAACTCCTGTGGTTGCCGAAAGGGAGGAACCGTCGGATGTAGCGAGCGGACGAACCGGGACCGAGCGTTGCCCGCACGAGTCGAAACCGCGAGCCGTTCATCGTACCCGAGCGATGACGAAACCGACTCGGTCTGGCGAACGTTTCGCCAGGGGGAACGTTGCGACGACGCGCTCGCTCGCCGAAACCTCGGTTTTCGAGCCCCGCTCCGCTTCGGCACGCCAACTGCTCTTCGGGAAGCGTCCGCCGAGGGAACGAACCGGGCCCGATCGCCGCGCCTCCCGGTCCCTCGCTCGTCGTCCGATCCTTCTGGAGACTGCACGTGAGACTTCGTACTGCTCGGCGCTCGGGTCTGACCCTGATCGAACTCGTCATCGTCCTGTTGATTCTCGCCGCCGTCGCCGGATTGATCATCCCTCAGATCGGCATGCTCGGACGCAGCACCGATATGGCGGTCAGCGCCAAGACGCAGGCCGATCTGGCCAACAATACGCAGCTCTTCTTCGTCCTGCAGAAGCGCTATCCGCAAGGACTCGATTCGCTGCTCGATTCGACCGGCGCGATCTACGCGGCGGATTCCGCGAATGGAGACACTCAGACTCGCGGTCTGCCTTACGGCGGAGCGGACGGCACTCGATTGCAGGCTCAATTGACTCCGGCAACGCTCGACAACTCGTCAGGGTCCTACCTGCGTTCGCTGACCCGGTCGGGTTTCGATTGGGTCTTCGACCATAGTCTGTCGGCGACCAACTCGAACAATTCCGGCACGATCTTTCGAGGCCTGATCGCGGACGCCAACGGAACCGGAAATGCGGCTCCCGGTTCCGTCCAGGTCGCCGAAGTGACCGGATCGTACATGATCGGGAAGCTGGTCCCTCAGGGGCTCCGTCCGGGCGAGCGGCTGATCGCGTTCGGCTTCGGTAACCAGAACACGGCCATCAGCAAGACCGTGACCAACTCGCCGATCTATCCNNCGGCTGCGACGGCAAGTACTACGGGCGGTACATCGTCTACTTCAAGATCTACGCGACGGGGGAGCGAGCGACCCTGGTCGGCTGCTCCGACAGCTACGGCCGGACGCCGGACTACACCCAGCAGCAGTTCAACGAATCGCTGCCGGACGGTGGTCGCCAAGGCTGATTCGCCCGAAGCAGGTTCGGTCGATTCGGTCTTCCGATCGCCCCGAACCGAAATGAGGTCGGCCACCGAGGGACCGGCGCCAGGGCGCCGGCCCCTCGGGCCGTTTCCGATGACGGTCGCTTCGCTGGCGATCGGTTCGCCAGCGCTGGCCGTTATTTCGTCAGTCCGCCTCGGCCCGCCGGGCGCGAAGCGAACGGGCGAACGGTCGAGTCAGCAGCATCGCGAACGCCCCGGCGAGGACGATCGCCGATAGGGCGGCCGCGGCGACCTGATCGTCGACTCCGGCGTGCACCATGCCGAGCAGACGCCGCGCCAGGGTGTCGGTCCCCGGCGGCAGCACGAGCGACGTCGCCGCGATGTCGCTCGCCGCGATCAGACTCAGCAGCAGTACCAGACCGAGCTGTCCCCGTCGCTGCCCCGCCACCTCCAGCCGCCACCAGCGCCCGAGCGGCGACCAGGGTTCGGTGCGAGACGCGTCGCGCAGCGATTGGGGGATGCGAGCGGACAACAGCGCCGAGACCAACAGAGCGGGCGGCAACAGACGGATCGCCAGCAGGACGATCGGCACTGCCAGCGAACGGTCGAAGAGAGGCACCAGCAAGCCGCCCCAGGCCCCGCGAGCTTCGAGCGCAGCGACCGCCGCGACCGGACTCGGCACTCCGATCGCTGCCGATCCGATCAGCACGGCGACGATCGCGCCGATCGGCCGTCGAGCCGCCTGGATCGCGGCCTGCGCGGCGAGCCAGGCGAGGGCCACGGCTCCCGCAGCGATGCTCAGCGTCGTCACTCCTTCGGGAAGCAGACGGCGAAGGACCTCGATCAGGTTCGCGCCGAGAGTTCCGATCGACCAGACCCGCTCGATCGACGTTCCGTCCCCCTCCGCCGATGCGACTCGCTCGACGGCGGTTCCGGCCTGACCGATCAGAAAGATGACGGGGAGCACGAGCATCAGCAGCAACAGACCGGCGACCAGCAACGTCGAGGCGACGCGCAGGCTCATCCGCGGCTCGGACGTGCGCGGTTCCCACTCCGATCGACCGAGCGGACCGATCGACCAGCCGAGCGACACGGCCAGCGCTCCGACCGCGCCGAGCGTTGCCGCCAAGTGCGACGACAGCGGGAATCGATAATCGTCGAGCGCCTCGGCAGCCGGGACCGGTGCTCCGTTTCCCGAAGCGCCGTTTCCCGAAGCGCCGATGTCGAGCGGAAAGCCGAGATAGACCTCTTCCGCGTACGTTCTGACGGCAAAGACGTCGGCCGCCGCGAAGTCGCCGATCGTCCCCCAGGCGACGATCGCCGCCGCGACGATCGCAAAGGCCCCTCGCCGCATTCCGGCGTCGGACGGCGCGTCGGGATCGAGACGTGCGGCGTCGTCGAGCCCTCGGGGACGAGTCAGCAGCGCGAGCGAAAAGATCGCGACGATCCACGGGAGCGCCGCGGCGGTATGGATCCAGATCACCGCGTTCTCCCCTCGCATCAGTGCAGCGGAGGCGTCGAGGGTCGGCGCGCGGCCGGCGTTCGGAGTCGCGACGAAGAAGCCGCCGAGCACTGCGCAAACGCGATCGACGACCGACTCGGGACGCTGCCAGACTCCTTTCCAGGCGATCGTCGTCAGGCCGATCGGCATCGCTCCCCACGCGACGATCAGCGACACGAGCCAGCGGCGTGCGAAGGGGCGTCCGAGCACGAGCGCCGCGGCGGTGAGCAGTCCGAGCGGCACGGCTCGAATCAGCACACCCAGCAGGATCGACGACGTCTGACGAAAGACCGCTCCGACCTGCGTCTCGAAAGCGATCGGCAGCCAAGATCCGACCAGCAACAGCAGCGCGACGAGCAGCGGNNCGGTAACCGGCGAGGACGAACTTCGTCGACGCGATCACGAGCGAAACGCCCGGTGCCGCCGTCGAGGCACGGGAAAAGGAGGCGGCATCCGGAGCGACCGACTCCGTTTCCGCTTCCCGCCGTCTCACGGATTCTCTCGCCGCCGCAACTCGTCCTGCAGCTGCGAACACTCGCGCGTCTTGCGGCCGCACGTATCGCAGGCCGAAGGGATCACGCCCCCCTTGAGACTCGCCAGACCGCCGCACGAACCGGAGATCGGCTTGCGGCCGAACATCACGCCGATCGCCATGCCGACGATTGCGATACCGAAGACGATGAACCCGGCCAGGATCATGCCGCCGAGCGAAGCACCGTTCCCGTCACCACCGGGTGCTCCCGTACCGGAAGCCGCCTCGATCGGCGTGAAGACGAACGCCTCGTCTCGCCGCTCGCGAAGCCCTTGGCCGTCGTGTTCGAGCACGAAGAGCGTGCCGCCGAACTGGCGGACCACCTCGCTCCCCTTGTCGAAACCCATCACGCCGACGGCGGTGGCCAACGCGTCGGCCGTCATGCAGTCGTCGGCGATGATCGAGGCGCTGGCGAGCGGGTGTTCGACCGGCCGACCGGTNNCGCTGGCCCAACTCGACGACTCCCAGCGCCTGCAGCGCGGCGGTCGGGCGTCGGATGCCGACCGACCACAACGCATTCTTCGGGTGCTTCCCCTTCGCCCGCACCTCGCCGCCGACTTCGACCAGGTAGTTCGCGATTCCGAGCGATTCCAAGCGGAGAGCGACGCGATCGACCGCATACCCCTTGGCGATCGCACTCAAGTCGATCCGCAGGTTCGGAAGCGACTTGCGGAGCGCCGGAGGATCGAGCCGAACTTCCAGTTGGGCGTAACCGACCCGCTCGCGAAGCGCGGCGATTTCTTCGTCGCTCGGCACGTTCTCGATGTCGCGGTTAGGGCCGAAGCTCCAGCGCTCGACCAGCGGGCCGACGGTGACGTCGAACGCGCCGTTGCTCGCCTCCGAAATCTCCTGGGCTCGCGCAACGACGGTCGCGGTGGCGAGCGAAACGTCGAACCAGTCGGTGCTCGACGAGTCGTTGAAACGGGACACTTCCGATTCGGGGCGGTAGGTCGACATCGCCTGGTTGACCGACTCGAGCTCCTCTTCGATCGGCGCGCGAGTCGTCTCGGCGTTCCAGGTCGAGCCGGCTTCGACGGAGAACTTGACCGAGTAGGTCGTTCCCATCGTCGTCCCTTCGACGACGATCGGTTCGTCGGCGAGGGTGCGAGAGGGGCCGGCGACAGGTCCGAGCCATGCTCCGGCGAGCAGCGTCGCGGCAACGGCGAGCGAGCGACGAATGTCGAAGACCAGGCGACTCATGAGCGGAGCTCCGTGGGCTCGGTCGATCAAAGAGAACAGGCCGGCACTCCCGATTCGGGAGTCCCGGCCTGACTCGTCTGTCATCCTTCCAGGGCGAGCGCGGGCCGGGAGAACCCGGCTGGGCGATCAGCCGCCGAAGTCGTCGTAGGCGATGTTCTCGGGCTCGACTCCCAGATCGTCGAGCATCTTGAAGACCGCCGCATTCATCATCGGCGGACCGCAGATGTAGTACTCGATGTCTTCCGGAGCCGGGTGGTTCTTCAGGTAGTTCTCGAGGAGCACCTGATGGATGAAGCCGCGGTAGCCGGTCCAGTTGTCTTCGGGGAGCGGTTCCGAGAGGGCGATGTTGAACTTGAAGTTCGGGAACTCCTTCTCGATCGCGCGGAAGTGCTCGACGTAGAAGAGTTCGCGGGAGCTGCGGCCGCCGTACCAGTAGGTGACCTTGCGACCGGTCTTCAGGTTCTTGAACAGTTCGAAGATGTGGCTGCGGAGCGGCGCCATGCCGGCACCACCGCCGATGTAGACCATTTCGGCGTCGGTGTCCTTGATGAAGAACTCGCCGTAGGGGCCCGAGATCGTCACCTTGTCGCCCGGCTTGAGCGAGAAGATGTAGCTCGACATCTTCCCCGGCGGCAGATCGGGACGCTTCGGCGGAGGCGACGCGACTCGGACGTTGAGCATGATGATGCCCTTCTCGCCCGGGTAGTTGGCCATCGAGTAGGCCCGAATCACCGGCTCTTCGACCTTCGACACGTACTGCCAGACGTTGAACTTGTCCCAGTCGGGATGGAACCGCTCCTGGATCACGAAGTCCTTGTACTTCACTTCGTGCGGCGGGCATTCGATCTGGATGTAGCCGCCCGCCTTGAACGCCACCTCTTCGCCCGCCGGGAGCTCGAGGACGAGTTCCTTGATGAAGGTGGCGACGTTATCGTTCGACCGGACCGTGCAGACCCACTTCTTGGTCTCGAAGACCTCGTGCGGGACTTCGATCTTCATGTCCTGCTTGACGGCGACCTGGCAGGAGAGGCGGAGCCCTTCCTTGGCCTGGCGATTGTTGATGTGCCCCTTTTCGGTCGCCAGGATCTCGCCGCCGCCGGTCAGGACCTTGACCTTGCACTGGGCACAGGTGCCGCCGCCGCCGCAGGCGCTCGAGACGAAGATTCCTTCGCCCGCCAGCGCTCCGAGCAGCTTGCCTCCGGCCGGAACCGTGATCTCCTTCTGATCGTTGATCAGGATCTTCACGGCGCCGCCGGTGACCAGCAGCTTCTTGGCGTACAGAATCAGGATCACCAGGGCGATGACCACGACGACGAACATCGCGACGCCCAGCAGGATTTCCGTCATGGCAACGATCTTCCGAAGCGGTATTGGAGGGACGACCGAGGCGTGGGTCAGATGCCGCCGAAGGCCATGAAGCCGAGCGCCATCAGACCGACGGTGATGAACGTGATGCCGAGGCCGCGGAGCCCCTTGGGAACATGGCTGTAGCGGAGCTTCTCGCGGATGCCGGCGAGCGTGGCGATCGCCAAAGCCCAGCTGACTCCCGATCCGACGCCGAAGATGCAGCTCTCGGCGAAGTCATACTCGCGCTCGACCATGAAGAGCGTTCCGGCAAGGATTGCGCAGTTCACGGTGATCAGCGGCAGGAAGATGCCGAGCGTGTTGTAGAGGGCCGGCACGTAGCGATCGAGGAACATCTCGAGGATCTGCACGATCGCCGCGATGGTCCCGATGTAGCTGATGAACCCGAGGTAGCTCAGGTCGAGATTCGACAGGTACGAGTTGCCCGTCCACGAAAGCGCGCCCGGCTTGAGCACGAACGTGAAGAGCAGGTTGTTCATCGGCAGCGTGATCGCCTGAACGCCGACCACGGCGACCCCCAGACCGAGCGCCGTCTTGACGTTCTTCGAGACGGCCAGAAACGTGCACATCCCGAGGAAGTAGGTCAACGCCATGTTCTCGACGAAGACCGAGCGGAGAAACAGTTCCACGTAGTACATGATCGTCACTCCGCTTCGACTTGTTCGGGCTTCACGGTCCGCAGGATCCAGATGAAGATCCCGATCAGGAAGAACGCACTCGGCGGGAGCAGCATCAGGCCGTTGGGGACATACCAGCCCCCCTTGGTCACCGGCGTCAGCAGCTCGTAGCCGAGAATCGATCCCGACCCGAGCAGTTCCCGAATCGTACCGACCGTCACGAGGATGACGCTGTAACCGAGACCGTTGCCGAGACCGTCGATGAAGCTCGCGACCGGTCCGTTCTGCATCGCGTAGCCTTCGGCGCGACCCATCACGATGCAGTTCGTGATGATCAGACCGACGAAGACCGAGAGTTCCTTGCTCAGCGCGAAGGCATAGGCCTTGATCGCCTGATCGACGACGATCACCGCCGAGGCGATGATCGTCATCTGGACAATGATCCGGATGCTGTTGGGAATCAGGTTTCGGATCGCGGCGATCGCCGCACTCGACACGGCGGTGACTGCCGTCACGGCAAGCGCCATGACGATCGCCTTGTCGAGCTTCGTGGTGACGGCCAGCGCCGAACAGATGCCGAGGATCTGCAGCGCGATCGGGTTGTTGTTGAAGACCGGATCCAGCAGGACCGACTTCAGCGTCTTCTTGGCGGATGCCATGGCTTACCTCATCTCCTCGCCGCCTGCGGCGGCAGTGGCGACGGCGGCGGAGCGGTTCTTCTCGACGAACGATCGGAACCCGAGATCGCCGAACCAGAAGCGGATCATGTTCTCGACACCGACCGACGTGATCGACGCGCCCGAAAGAGCATCGACCTGACTGGGAGCGTCCGGAGCGGCACCTCCCTTCACGACTCGGAGAGCGACTTCGCCTTCGGCGTCGTACAGGCTCTTCCCCTGCCACTTCGCCTTCCAGAGCGGGTTGTCCACCTCACCGCCGAGCCCCGGCGTCTCGCCGTGCTGGTAGTAGGTGATGCCCTGGACGGTGTTCAGGTCCCCTTCGAGCGCAATGAACCCGAACAGGGTCGACCAGAGACCGTAGCCGCGAATCGGGAAGACGTAGAGCTCGACCTTGTCGGTGCTCCCCTCGGCCAGTACGCGATAGACGACCGACCGGTTCTCACGCGCCTTGAGCTTGGCGGGATCCTCGGAAAGTTCGGTGCAGAGTTCCGGGTCCTTGCTCTTCGCTTCGCGCAGGCCGTCGACCGTCGCCGGGTCGACTCCTTCGAGCACCTCACCGGTCTTCAGATCGACGACGATCGGCGAGATGCGGGCGGCGAAGACCTCACGGATCTTGGCCGCGTCCGCCTTGGCGTCGATCAGACCGGCCGCCATCAGCACGTTCTTCTGACGGTCGAGTTGCTTGTTGGCTTCCTGGACCGTCCGCAGACCGACGGCGGCGCCCGAGACCATCACGGCGCAGACGACGCAGAGCGTCACCGCGACGAGAAACGTATTGGCGATGCTGTCACGCTGCATTGTAGGCGACCCTCCGCTTGATGTTGGCCTGGATCACGAAGTAGTCGATCAGCGGCGCGAAGATGTTGCCGAACAGGATCGCCAGCATGATCCCCTCGGGAAAGGCCGGATTGAGCGAGCGGACGAGGATCGTCATGAAGCCGATCAAGGCGCCATAGATCCATTTGCCCGTGTTGGTCATCGAAGCGGAAACCGGATCGGTCGCCATGAAGACGGTGCCGAACGCGAATCCGCCGATCACCAGGTGCCACTCGGGGCCGACCGCGAACATCGGGTTGTCGACCGAGCCGGCGGCGAGGTTCAGCAGCCAGCCGAAACCGAACATGCCGATCAGCACGCCGGACATGATCCGCCACGAACCGATGCCGGTCGCGATCAGGATCGCCGCTCCGATCAGACACGCCAGCGCCGACGTCTCGCCCATCGAGCCGTGCATGTTGCCGATGAAGGCGTTCCACCAGGTCAGACCGTTCGGAATCGACTCGACGAGGACCGTCTTGTCCGCCGCGACCACCTTGCCGGTCATCTCGGACAGCTTGCCCCCTTCGGCCAGGACGCCGAGAGCGGTCGCTCCGCTGTAGCCGTGGACCGCGGTCCAGACGTTCGTGCCGCTCATGTCCGCCGCGTGTGCGAAGTAGAGGAAGGCTCGCGCGGTGAGGGCCGGATTCAGGAAGTTCATGCCGGTGCCGCCGAAGACTTCCTTGCCGAGCACCACGCCGAAGATGATGCCGATCGCGACTTCCCACAACGGAATCGTCGGCGGCAGCGTCAGCGGAAAGAGCATGCTGGTGACGAGGAACCCTTCGTTGATCTCGTGACCGCGAACGATCGCGAAGATCGCTTCGCAGAGGCCTCCCGCCGCCAGTCCGACGATGTAGACCGGCAGGAAGAAGAGGGCCCCGTGCAGCAGGCAGGCGATCAGTCGCGACGGGTTGGTCAGGTCTTCGGTGAATNNCGAGCACCGCGTAACGCCAACCTTCGGGAGCGTACTCGGTTCCCGCGGCCTGAGCGGCTTCGCTCGCGGCGGCGATGATCCGATTCGCCTGATGTCCGGTGTTGAACATCGCGAAGAAGATGCACGGGAGCAGGGCGACGATCACCATGCTCATCATGCGCTTCAGATCGAGCGCGTCGCGCACGTGCGTCGGCCCATGAGCCGTCTCGCCCGGCGTGTACAGGAAGGTGTCCTGCGCCTCGTAGAGCGGGTAGAGCTTCTCGAGCTTGCCTCCCTTGGCGAACAAGGGATGCATCCTATCGAGCATCTTGCGGATCATCGTGGCCTCAACCCTCTTTCTCGATCCGGGTCAGGTTCTCGCGGAGAATCGTCCCGTAGTCGTACTTGCCGGGGCAGACGAACGTGCAGAGCGCCAGATCCTCTTCGTCCAGCTCGAGCACGCCGAGCGCCTGAGCGAGTTCCGCATCCTTCGTGATCAGGCTCCGCAGGAGCTGCGTCGGCAGGATGTCGAGCGGCATCACCTTTTCGTAGACGCCGATCGGGACCATCGCCCGCTTGCTCCCCTCGGTACTGGTCGTCAGCGCGAAACGCTTCCCCGGCGTCATGGCCGAAGCGAAGGCACGCGTGATCGAGAACTTGTCGAACCCGGGGCGTTGCCAACCCAGGTNNCCCATCAGGATCCGCTTGTTCCCCTCCTCGAGCACCGAAATCTGCAGGTGATACCGTCCGAGATAGTCGGCCGGAGCGGTGACTCGACGTCCGTCGAGCACGCTTCCCGAAACGACTCGGGCATTCGTCGCGTCGTACTGTCCGGCGAGCAGCTCGGGGAGCTTCGCTCCGATGCGCGTTCGCAGCAGGCGCGGCTTGGTGACCAGCGGACCGCCGAGAGCGATCGTCCGTTCGACCGACACCTTGCCGGTCAGGACGAGCGAGCCGATGGCGATCAGGTCCTGATAGTTCAGATGCCAGACGGTCCGCTTCGGACCGACCGGATCGAGGAAATGGATGTGGGTCCCGACGAGTCCGGCCGGATGCGGACCGGCGAACTCCTCGACCTGCACCCCCGGCACTCCCTCACCCGGCACCTTCGCCCCCGCCTTGATGCAGACGAAGACCTTGCCCGAGGTGAGCTTGGCGAGCAGCTTGAGGCCCGCGAGGAACTGATCGCGCGATGCCGCGATGATCGGCTCCGGATCGGCCGCCAGCGGACGGGTGTCGATCGCGGTGACGAAGATGCTTCGCGGCTGCGATTCGATCGACGGCACGCGACTCCAGGGCCGCGTCCGGAACGACGTCCAGGCGCCGCTGCGAACCAGCAGCGAAACGACTTCGTCCCGAGTCAGCTTGTCGATGCCCGAGAGATCGCAGCTCGGAAACGACTCCGCGTCGTTGCCGTCGAGCTTGATGACGATCCCTTCGAACTTCCGCTTTTCACCCCGATTCACGGCGGTAACCGTGCCGGCTCCGGGAGCGGTATAGAGGACCCCCGGCGTCTTCTTGTCCTCGAAGACCGGCTGGCCGAGTNNCGACGAACATCGTCGGCTTCATGCCGATGTAGTCGTCGGCGACGAGCGCCACTTCGGTCACGCGCCGGCTGTCGTCGATCTCGGTCGACGGTACGCCGGCGATCGGTACGTCCAAGCCGCGGCGGATCTTCATGTTCGGCGTCTCGATGGCATTCGATGAAGCGTCGAGCCGAGCGATTCCGACTGCGACGCAAGAGTCTCGTTTCCGAACCGCTCGGTCGGTCCCGACGCAGTTCGAGCGGACGTTTTCTTCCGAGGCGGTTCGACGCCCGATCCGAACGGACGGCCAACCGAGCCGCCTGCAGGACACGTCGCGCCATTCACCGCTCGACCCGGACCGGACCTTCTTCGCAGCGGCGGGAAAAGCGGCCGTTCGACCCNNCCGCTCGCGATGACCGATCCCATCGATCGATCGCGGCTGCGAACGCCGACCTCTCCCCCCTCGGTTCCGACGATCGGAGCGGATTCTGTGATTTATTTCACGGAACCCGACCCGAAAAGACGCGCCATGATAGGCGCGTACTCCGAAAACCGAAGCTCCCCGTTCTTCTTCACGGCGGACTCGGACGAGCCGCAGCGGCTCGAGCCACGCTCCGAAGAACGGACCGTCCGACGGTCGCATCGCCCAAGCGACTCGGCAGCCGCAGGCTGACGAACCTCTCGCCGACGTACCTCGAACGGCCTCGCGAAGGAATCGATCGTACTGAAATCGGCACTTGGGACAAGGCGACTCGACCTTAGTTTCTTGTCGGTTCGATCCGCGACGCACGCCGAGCGCACTGCCGGCGCCCCGATCCGGCTCGCGCAACGTGGGCGGCAGCGTCGGTCGAGCGTCATCGCGCGCGTCGATCGGTTGGAGCGACGGTCGCAGGCCCGTATCATCTCGCTCGGCCGAAGCACGCCCTCACCGAGGTTCCTCGTTCGGGCGGCTGATCAAGAGCGTTCCGCTCGGCCGAACTGCCGCCACGCCGGAGCTCCGAACGATGGTCCCTTCGCTGCCGATCGATCTCGCGGCTTGCCGCCTCCGCCAATCCCGGTTCGTCGAACGGATGACGGCGGCTGGCGTCGACTGGGCCGTCCTGACCAGCCCCGAATCGGTTCAGTGGCTGACCGGCGTTCGTGTGCCGTTCCCGTTTCGGACCATCGCGTCGATCGATGTCGCGGGCGAGGTCGCGCTCGTCGTTCCGCACAAGGTTCCCGACGTCGCGGCGGCCGATCGGGTCGAAGCGTATGTCGCCAAGCGATTGTCGACGATGCGCAGCGACCAGTTCGCGGGAGCCCTCGAAACCTGGCTACCATTGGCCGCGGATCGTCTGGGGACGAAACGCGTCGGCTTGGAGTTCTCATCCGCTCCGGCTCACCTGGTTTCGAATCTGTCGGGGGACGCGATCGATCTCGAACCGGATCTGTTCGACCTGCGGCGCTGCAAGCAGCCGGACGAGATCGCTCTGATCCGACGAGCGATCGCCGGGACCGAAGCGATGTACCGGACGGCTCGGGCGCTGATCGCTCCCGGCCTGACCGAGCTCGCGATGTTCAACGCGCTCCAGTCGGTTGCGGTCGAGACGTTCGGCGAGCCGCTGACCGGCACGGGGAACGACTATCGCTGCAACGCCCGTGGAGGTGCTCCGCGCGATGCCCACCCGGCTCGCGCCGGAGAGCTGTGGATTCTCGATCTCGGCCCCGCCTATCGCGGCTACTTCGCCGACAACGCGCGGACGTTGGCGGTGACCGAGCCGACCGACGAACAGCTCGAAGCCTGGCATCGGATCGTCGACATCTTTGCGCTGGTCGAGTCGACGGTTCGTCCGGGGACGTCGTGTCGCGAACTCTTCGAGACGGTTTCGGCCCGACTGGCGAGCGCTCCCTGCGGTCGGTTCGACCATCACCTGGGGCACGGCATCGGTCTGCATCCGCACGAAGCGCCGCGGCTGAATCCGAACTGGGACGACTGCTTTCGCGAAGGGGATGTCTTCACCGTCGAGCCCGGGCTCTACGACGCCGAGCGACTGAGGCACGGCATTCGACTGGAGAATGATTATCGGGTCACGGCCGACGGCGTCGAACTGCTGACGCCGTTTCCGCTGGAGCTGCGCTGAACTCCGCGGCGATCGCCGGCGGAACGGTCGCGAACGCGCGAGCTCGGCTCGATGCGGCCCCCAGCGGTATTCCCTCGACGTCAGTTCAGTTCGGGGCTGGGAGGGATGCGACGGTAGTCCGCTTCGTTCAGCACGATGCGGCGACCGATCCGTTCCACGACATCGCGCCACATCAGTTCGGGCTCGTCGAAGAAGCTCTCGAGGTCGAGGTCACAGACGAACCAGCTCCCCTCGGCCAATTCCCGTTCGAGCTGACCGGGGCCCCAGCCGGCACAGCCCGAATAGACTCGCAGCGGCGTCGTGCCGAGATCGAAGACCTGCTCGAGTTCGCTCTTCTGATGCGTCAGGAAGAGACCGTCGACGACCTGCGAGTTGCCCCACTCGGGGCGCGTATGGAGCGCGACGACCGCCCCTTCGACCGGCCCGCCGCGATGCAGTACTCCCTTGGCCTTGCTGGGGCGATTCGCCAGACGCCGCCAGAGATCGTCGAGCGGCATCTCGCTCGGCTGATTCAGAACCAGACCGAGTCCCCCTTGCGCCGTGTGCTCGAGCATCAGTACGACCGCGTGGCGGAAGTTCTCGTCGCTCAACTGCGGCACCGCGACGAGCAGCTTCGAGGCGAGCGAGTTCATCGGCAATCTCGACGGTGGATCCGATACGCCGGAGCGGACCGAAGCGAGTTCAGGATCAGGGACGTTCGCGAACGATCAGGTCGGCAGGATCGACGTCGCTCGCGTTCGGCAGCCGGTTTCCGGAGGGGACCACAAGCAGCCGGCCCACGACCAACCGACTCCGAACCCGACGAGGGCATTCCAGGCGTCGGGCTTCAGGCGGCCGGCCAGTCGCTGCTCTTCGATCAGGATCGGCAGCGTGCACGACACGGTGTTGCCGTACGGTTCGAGTCGAATCGGCAGTCGATCGTCGTCCATCCCCAGACGCTGCTGCAGCTGCTCGAGCATCTTGCGAGTCGCCTGATGGAGCAGGTACTGATCGACCTGGTCGTTCGCGACGCCGGCTGCGGCCCGCACCTGATCCAGCAGACGGGGAATCGCGTCGACGGTGAAGCTCATCAGCGCCGGCCCGTCCATATACAGACGACTCGCCCAGCGTTTCCGATGACGCGGACGAATCGCATCCGCTTCGGGCCTCGCTCCGCCGTCGCCGACCAGCAGCGTGTCGGCGCCGCTCCCGTCGGTCCCGAAACGGAACCCCGCCAACTCGCGCCGGTCGCTCGCTTCGATCAGCGTCGCGGCCGCCGCGTCACCGAAGATCGTCCGCAGACTCCGGTCCTCCCGATCGATGTACTTCGAGTACGTCTCGGCCGTCAGCAGCAGGATGCGCTTGGCCGATCCCGACGCGATCAGGCCTTCGGCCAGCGAGAGTCCGTAGACGTAGCCCGAGCAGCCGAGGTTGAAGTCGATCGCGCCGACCTCGGTCGGAATCCCCAATCGATCCTGGATCAGACAGGCGGTGGTCGGCAGCGGGTAATCGGG
This sequence comes from Planctomycetaceae bacterium, assembly GCA_003455945.1. Classification (GTDB taxonomy): domain Bacteria; phylum Planctomycetota; class Planctomycetia; order Pirellulales; family Pirellulaceae; genus UBA11682. The sequence continues at coordinate 11,296 of DMPQ01000470.1, read as the reverse complement.
GGTCTGGGTGCAGAAGAGCAGGAAATCGATCGACTCGGGCGAGACGTCGTAGGTCGCGAAGAGCTTGCGAGCCGCCTGGACCGCCAGATCCGAAGCGGTCTGTTCGGGGGCGGCGATGTAGCGAGCCGAGATGCCGGTCTTTTCGCGGATCAGCTCGAGATCCCAGTTCGGGAACTCCGCCTGCAGGTCGTCGTTCGTCTCGCACCGTTCCGGAAAGACGACGGCGATGGGACCGATCGATGCGTGCTTCACGGAGAGGGTCCGAGACGAAGGGGGACCGGGGGAGCTTCGAGCCGCGACGAGCGAGCAGCTGCCGGACGAACCGCGGTGCTCGGGGNNTCGCTCGGGCCGAGAGGAACGAGCACCGCCACAAGATTATCCGCTCGGTCCGCCCACTAGAAGCGGGTCCCCCCGCTCACGCGATCGCTCCGAGCCGCACCGATTCGCCGGCGCAGATCGCGTCGAACCGGTGCAGGACCGACCGCGTCGGAGACGACGTACGGCGTTCTCGGGGCAGCGCGTTCGCGCCGATCGCCGAGTTTCGCCCCGGTTCGATCGAGCCGCCTGCCGCTCAGGCCGCTCGCGCGATGTGCTTCACGTTGGCGCCGGCCGCCGCCGCGATCTCGGCGTCGGTCATCAGCCGATACGCGTCGCCGTCCGCCGTTTCGGTCGCCAGCAGGATGCGCGACTTCTGGTGGAGCGTCCTCGGCAGGTAGGTCCAGGCGCGAGCGAGCGAGTCGCGATCGACATCGCCGGCGATCAGCACCAGGTCGGTCTCGGGGAGCGAATTGGCGCTGCGCGCCAGCGCCGAGAACGGATCGCCGGGGATCACCTTGATCTTGGCGTCGAGCTGCTTGAGTCGGCCGTGCGCTTCCTTCAGCGAGACGCCGGTCGACGGATCGGGGCGCCCTTCGAACAGGTCGACCACCGTGTAGCGGAGTTCGCCGTTGGGGAGGAACGAACCGGCGAAGCGGATCAGCCGCTCGGCGCGCGTCAGATCGCCGACGCCGATCTCGAGCACGCTGCGGACCGGTCGTTCCTTGATCGTCCGGAACAGGATCCGCTCCCCCTTGGGCTTCGAGAAGCGGGTCAACCACAGGTGATGCAGCCAACGACTCATGGCGAGGCAATCCCTTGCACGAAGGCCACCGTAACGGCCCTGATCAGAGGGGAGCGGGCGCCTTGCGATCCTTCGCGCAGCGGCTCCGGGCCGACTCTCCGATCTTCGGTCCGAGCGGCGCAGCGAGTTGAATCGGCGGAATCGGAATCGACTCGCGCTACCCCCGTCGACCCGCACGGCGAAGGACTTGAGACGGAGTCGGACTTTTTCTTGTCTCGAAAGGGAACGGTCGTATAGTTCCGTTGCGAGTCGCCGGAGAGGGGCCGAATCGCGGCGTCGCCCCGACGACTCCCCCCTGCTCTTCACCGAACGACTCGACGCCGTATCGCCCGTGACCCGGGCGCTGCGGCTCGCCCGTCCCGACCCAAGGTCACGTCAAACGGACTTGGCGCTTTTCCTCGGAACGACTCCCCGGGGTGCGCTGCGCGCTTCCCGGTGCCTACTCCTCCGATCAGCACCGAGTTCGAGGCGTTCATGTCCTCTTCCGATTCCGGCCGTCCGGATCCGCAGCGCCGTGCGCGCTTCGAGACGTTCGAGGAGCGTCTGGCCTTCTCCGGTCAGGCGCTCGACTCGTTCGCGCTCGACCCGCTCGAGTCTCCCGAACTGCTGATGCAGGTCGAGCAGCTCGAGATTCCCGCCGAAGTCGCTCCGGTCGTTCAGCAAGGGGGACTCGAGTCGCTCGTCTACGGGCTGACCAATCGTCACGGACTGACGGGAGCCGGCCAGACGGTCGCCGTCATCGATTCGGGCATTGCCTGGGATCACGTCGCGCTCGGCGGCGGCTACGGTTCGAACCATCGCGTCGTCGGTGGCTGGGACTTCGCCGAGAACGACTCGAATCCGTACGACGACGGCCCCGCCGGGTTCCACGGAACGCATGTCGCCGGAATCATCGGCAGCTCGAACTCGACCTATCAGGGAGTCGCTCCCGGCGCCGATCTGGTGGCGCTGCGCGTCTTCGACGACCAAGGGCGAGGGCAACTCGCCTGGGTCGAGCAGGCGCTGCAGTGGGTCTACGATCATCGCGGCTCGTTCGAGAACCCGATCACGACGGTCAACCTGTCGATCGGCACCTCGTGGAACAGCACGTCGGTTCCGAACTGGGCGACGCTCGAAGACGAGTTCCAGCGTCTGGAACAGGCCGGCATCTTCGTCTCGGTCGCTGCCGGCAACTCGTTCCAGTCCTACCAGTCGGTCGGTCTGAGCTATCCGGCCGCCAGTCCGTTCGTGGTGCCGGTCGCGAGCCACGGCGCCTCGGGGCAGCTCTCGAGCTTCAGTCAGCGCGCTCCGAACGTGCTCGTCGCCCCGGGCGAGAGCATCATGAGTACGGTGCCGGAGCATCTGTGGGGGAGCAGCGCCCAGTCGACTCGCTTCCTTGCCGCATCGGGAACCAGCATGGCGGCTCCTTATGTCGCCGGTGCGAGCATGCTCGTCCGCCAGGCGATGGAGACGCTCGGGTATCAGGAGATCGACCAGGATCTGATCTACGACCACTTCCGGTCGACGGCCGACATCATTCGCGACACCGTCACCAACGCCGACTACTACCGGATCAATCTGCAGCGAGCGCTCGATTCCCTCTTCTCGGACGACTTCGGCGACACGGTCGGCGATCGGCACGAGCTCGGCACGCTCTCCGACACCCGGAGCGTTTCGGGCTTCATCAACGATGCCTCGGATGTCGACGTCTTCGGCTTCACGGCCGGAGGGACGGGACGCGTCACGCTGCATCTCGAGCACGGTTCCGGCGTCGCGCCGCGCATCGCGATTCCGGGAGTCGCGACGACCGTCTCGGGAAACTCGATCAGCTTCGACGTCGTCTCGGGACAGAGCTACTCGATCGTCGTCGATTCGACCGCCGGAGTCGGCGCGTACGGGATCGATCTCGAGATCGAGTCGGTGCCGTGGTCGTCGCCGCCGATCGAGATCGGTCCGGTCGAGATGTCGACCATCGACGGGATCGCGGTCGCCGGCGAAACCTGGCTCCGCGTCCAGGCGACGAATTCGGGGTTCCTGACGCTCGAAGCGATGACCGCGGCGCGCGGAGCGGGGTTCCGGATCGACGTCTATGACGACGATCTCCGCTCGCTCGGCTCGACGACCGGAGCCCGAGTCGATGCGCGGGTTACCGCCGATGCCACCTACCTGATCCGCATCTCGGGGAACGTCGCCGAACTCGATCTCCGCGCGGTCAATGTCGTCGATCTGTCGTCGGGGCGACTGGTCGTCCACGGCACTTCGGCGAGCGACGACTATGCGATCGACGCCGGACGGACGCTCGACGTTCGCGTCGGCGCGGTCAGCTATTCGTTCGATCTGTCGCAGGTCCGTTCGATCCAGATGACCGGCGGCGCGGGGAGCGATTCGCTGACGCTGACCGGCGACGGGCAACGCGACTTCTTCCGACTGACGCTCGGCAGCGGCAACTGGGATCGCTCGACCTTCAGCGCCCGTTTCGTCGGCTTCGAGACGATCGCCGCGATCGGCGGCGGCGGTAACGACTCGCTCATCCTCACCGGTTCGGCCGGCAACGACACGCTCGTCGGCAGCGCGAGCTTCGTGTCGCTGACCTCCGGAGCCCGACAGACGACCGTCGCGGGGATCGCCGACTTCACCGCGTTCGGCGGCGGCGGAGTCGACTCGGCGTCGCTGTCCGGAACGACCGGGAACGATCGCTTCTGGGCACGCTCGAACAACGCGACGCTCTTCGCTCCGGAGCATCGGCAGTTTCTCGCCGACTTCGATCACATCGCCTTCGACGCGACCCAAGGAGGCTTCGACTCGATCTGGATGTCGGATACCGAAGGGAACGACGTCGCGACGCTCGGCGTCGGTTCGGCGTCGATCAGCGGCGCCGGCTATTCGATCACCGCGACCGGTTTCGAATCCCAGTCGGTCCAGTCGATGCGCGGCGGAAGCGACTCGGTCACGTTCACCGACTCGGCCGGCAACGACACCTTCTTCGCGACGACGAGCGCGGCCGACATGAAGGGGAGCGGCTACTACCACATCGCGCGAGGCTTCGCGTCGGTGACGGCGACCTCGTCGGGGCAGGCGGGAGACGTCGCGACGCTCCTGGATTCGGCCGGCAGCGATCTGCTCGATGCCGGCTTCGCGTCGACCACCCTCTCGGGACGCGGCTTCTCGAACGAAGTGCGCGGTTTCGCGTCGGTCTGGGCCCACGGAGGAACGGGGAACGCGATCGACGCGGCTCTCTTCCGCGACTCGGCCGGCGACGACCGCTTCTACTACTCGCGCGACTACTCTTCGCTGCGGGCCGACGGCAATGTCGTCGGCGCCTATCGCTTCCGCGATGCCCGCGCGCTGGCGAGCGCCGGCGGAGTCGACACGGCGATCGTCGTCGGAACGTCAGGAGTCGACCGAGTCACGACGTCGCCGCAGAACGACGTCCTGCTGCAAGGCTCGGGCTACCGCGCCCGCAGCGTCGGTTTCCAGTCGACGCACGTGTCGGGTGGAGGCGGACGCGATGTGGCGATCCTCGCCGAACTCGGCCCGGACGACGAGCTGTTCGGCCAAGGCAAGGTCGCTCAGGTCAGTTACGGTCCGCTGACGACGCTGCTGCGCGACTTCGCGTACGTCCAGGCGATGATCGGCGACGATGCGCCGGCAGCCGACATCCGCGCGGTGGACTTTCACTTCGAGATGCTCGAGCGCCGAGGCTGATCCGCGGCGCGACGACTGAACGGCGCGACCACGGAACGGCGCGACGACGGAACGGGGCCGCACGGCGAAACGCCTGCGCTCCCCTGCTCCGCTTCACGAAGCGAAGGTTCCGGCCGGAGCGCCGGCCTCGAGCTCGCGTCTCCGACGCTCGACTCGCGCTCGACTCGCGCTCGACTCAGACGCCGAAGATGTGCCGCGTGTTCCGCTGCAGGACCTGCAGTCCGAGATCGACCGCTCGCTCCTCGCTCCAGCCCCGATCGAGCACGAAGCGCTCGGCGAGGACCTTGGCGAGGATCCGCTTGAACATGCGGAACTTCGGCAGCGCGAACTCGAGCTTGTACATGTCGCTGTAGTAGCCGATCACCTTGGTTCGCGGAACCGCTTCCAACCGCGCGGCCAGATCGTGCTCGATCGTGCTCGGCGTGTTCGAGTACCACCAATGTCCGTGGATCAGGACGTTGGGAAAGATCCAGGCATGCGCAACCAGCTCCTGGTTCGACGTGCTCGCCAGGACCGAGACCGGGAAGCGGACCTGCGGAAACGCGTTGAACAGCTCGCGGTACTGCAGCAGCGACAGCCGCATGTCGAACAGGTCGCGCCCCTGATGCACGCCGTCCGCATAGACCCCTCGGTTCACGCCGATCATCAGATCGAACGGCAAGGCGTGGTCGCGACAGAGTTCGGCCAGGGTCCAGAAGACGAACTGTGCCGCCGCCTCGCGATCCGAACCGTCCGCTGCTGCGCCGTCGGCGGCGAGTCGTCCGAGCGCCCGATCGGCTNNTGGAGCGAACGTCGGCGGGAGCGAGATGGCGCACGCCTTGGCGCCGCGACCGACGAAGAACCGAAAGCGATTCTCGAGCGCCGCACGCAGCGAACGGCTGTCGGTCACTTCGATGCCGGTCGCGCTGGCCAGTCGCTGACGCGTGGTCGGTTCCGCGAGTCGGAAGACCAGATCGTCGGTCCGCAGACAGGGGACGTAGCGCGCGGTGTCGAAGCCGGCGAGCGGGTCGTCGAACTCGTTGGTCAAAAAGACCGCTTCCAGCCCGCTCCGCGACAGGACTTCGGTTTCCCAGTCGGGACGCCCCATCCGCTCCGCCGCACGATCCCACAGCGGACCGGCATCGTCCGGCTCGAGCACTTCGGTCTCGTAGCCGAGCAGGTCGCGGCAGATCTCGATGAACCAGGCGTACTGGATCGTGTTGTTGAGCGGCCCGAGATGCTGAAAGAGCCGCTCGACCTTCTCGCGCGGATCGAGCCCCGGCTCTTCGATTCTCCCCTTCGGCATTCCCGAGGCGTGGCAGAGCTCGGTGAAGTAGTGGTAGCCGAGGATCTCCGCGAGGTTCTTCGAGGCCGGGGCGAGCGGGTGTATGTGGGTGTGCGGATCGACGATCGTGACGGCGTCGAGCGCGGCGAACAGACGCTGGCGGAGTTCGGACGTCATCGGAGGCTTTCGTCGCGGAGGAGATGCGGTCGAAGGGAGCGCGGGAGCGGAGGCCGGGGAGGCGGGGAATCGTCCGTCTCCCCGGCGAGGCGCCTAGAGTTCACCACAGGGGACGCCGTCCGTGCAACCGGTCGGCCCACCCCGGTTTCTCTCGCTCGCCCCGTCGACTCGGCTGACGAGACTCCGCCCGATCGTTAGAATCGCCGACGACCCGGCCGGAATGCCGGAGCCCTCCGCGCAACGCCGCCCGGAGATCGGTTCCGGCTCGACGCGTGCGCAAAGGCGATGCGATGACCGTTGAAGGAGCGACCGTCAGGACGATCGACTGGCGCAGCGTGACCCCCTGGAATCTTCTCTTCCGACTCGGTTCGCTCGCCGCCTCGCCGACGCTCGTCCTGCTGGCGTTGGTCGGGGTTCTCGCCGGCTCGCTCTGGTGGACCCTCGGCGGGATCGTCTTTTCGATCGGCGACGCCAAGTGGCGCGACTCGACCGCGTTCGCGGCGGTGATCGAAGGGCACGAGTCGCCGGGGAGACCGATCTCGGGCTCCGATACCGGCGGCGTCGCTCCGGTCGCCGAGTACCTCGCCTCCCCCTTTGCCATGCTGCTGCAGCTCCGTCCCGATTCGGGACTGCAGGAGTTTGCCTATCTGATCTGGGGCGCCTTCGGCACGTTGGCGGTCTGGAGTCTGATCGGCGGCGCGCTGGCTCGGATCGCCGTGATGCGTCTGGGGCGAGACGAGCATGTCGGGCCGATCGAGGCGCTGAAGTTCGCCGTGCGACGCTATCCCGCCTTCTTCTGCTCGGCGCTCTACCCGCTCGGGCTGCTCATCCCGCTCGCGCTGGTCGGAGCGGCGGTCGGTCTCGTGATGCGCTGGGATGCCGGTGCGGCGATCGTCTCGATCGCCTGGGGACTCGGACTTGCCGTCTCGTTCGTCCTGTCGGTCCTGCTGATCGGCATTCTCTTCGGATGGCCGCTGATGATCGTGACGGTCGCCGCCGAGGGGACCGATTCGCTCGACGGACTCAGTCGCGGTTTCGCCTATCCGTTCCAGCGTCCCGTCCATTACGCGTTCTATCTGGTCGTCGGCGGCGCGATTGCCGTCGGAGCGGTCTGGGTCGCGTCGATCCTGGCGATGCAGGTCGGTCAGGTCACCTGGTGGTCGGTTTCGTGGGGGATGGGGGCGGAGCGGACGGTCGAGCTGATGACCGAAGCGGAGCGTTTGGGACGAGGGGTGACCCTTGCCGCGGACGACGAGACGCCTCCGCGTCTCGCGTCGGGAACGATCGCCCTGTGGGAACGATTGGTCGGCGCAATGCTCGTCGCATTCCGCTTCGCCTGCTTCTGGTCGCTCGCCGCCGGCATCTACCTGTTGCTGCGCCGCGACGTCGACGAGACGGAGTTCGACGAGCTCTTCTCGGAAGGGGGCGATCCCCGGTCGCTCCCCGATCTCGACGCTCGGCAAGTGGCCCCCGAACCGAAATCGGATGAGGGGAGCCGACCGACCGCCGCGACCGCACCGCCCGCGACCGCGCCGACGACGACGGATACGCCCGGGGCAGAACCGCCGCGAAACGAACCGCCGAAGAACGACGCGGAACCGGACGAGCCGGTACGCGACGAATAGGCGAAGCGGCGCCGCCGAGTCGGATACCGCCGAGTGTCGGATATCGTCGCTTCAGACGCCGCGCCAGTCGACCGATCTCGCAGCGCCGGACGCTCGCATCGCGTTGCTCGACGAACTGGGGCCGAGACGATCGCGCAGCGCGACCAGGCGATCGAGGCGTTCGGGATCGATCTCGCCGGTCCGGTCCGTTCGGCAAGCCGCTCCGCGCACGGCGATCAGATCAGGGCGCAGCTCCAGCACCTGCTCCAGTGCCGGACCGACGAGCGAGCCTGCCAGCGCGACCGAGATCCCTTGCTCGTGCGCCTCGGCCAACAGCCGCTCCAGCCGCACCGGGGCCAAGCTCGTCAGTAGGTCACCGCGGCGCTTGTCGAAGGTGTCGACCAGCAACATCCGCACCTGCCGCTCGATCGCGAACGCGAGCAGCTCGTCCGGCTCGGGTGACCGGGCAAGGGCGGCATCGGCGTAGGCGACCAATACCCCTTCGGCTCCCCCCCCGAGTTCCCGTCGCCAGCGCTCCCAGTCCGACTGCCAGTTCCGATCGGCGGTGCCGGCGAGTCCGAGTTTCGCGAACGAGATTCCTCGGTCCGGCAGCGGAGCCAGTGACGTTCGGTCGGTCCCCTGCTCCCGGTCGATCAGTTCCCCCATCGCGACGCTCAGCATCGGCGGCGGTCGCCGATCCTCGCCGGTGCCGGCCGGAGAGACGGAGGTGCCGGCCGGAGAGATGGCGGTGCGGTCGCGATCCGACAGCTCCTCGATCGCTCGGAGCCAGAGTTCCGGTGACGTCCCGGCGAGCGGTCCGCGACGGGGTTCCTTGAAGTCGATGACGTCGACTCCGGCGGCGCAGCAGCGACGGAACTCCTCGAGATCGCGGACGCTGACGAGCAATCGGGTCACGGAAGGGCTCGCGGGAAATCTTCGGGCCGAGAAGGGGCGAATCTCTCGTTTCGCGGATCGGCCGTTCGCGTCGAGCGTTTTCGCCGATCGTCGTCGGTCGGTCGAGCCCCCGGCGCGACTTGCGGCCGACCGGCTCCGCCGAACGGCACGATTCGGTTTGCGTTTCCGCGGCCGGAATACGATCTTGGGCAGCCGAGGAGAGCCGCTCTCCCGACCGCTCGCCGCCGCCGAGCGTCATCGACCTGTCGAAGCCGGCCGTCGGCCCTCCGACGTCCCTTGCGAGCGAGAAGCGAATGCACCGTGCCGATGCCCCCGTGGAGACGATCGCCGAGACCTCGCACCTGCAGCTCGTCTCGCGCGGCGGGTGGAGCTATGTCCGTCGCCGAGCCGCGTCGGGCGTGGTGACGATCGTCGCTCTGACCGATGACGACAAGGTCCTGCTGGTCGAGCAGCATCGCGTTCCGCTCGCCGCGCCGGTCATCGAGTTTCCGGCGGGGCTCGCGGGAGACGTGTCGGGGAGCGAAGACGAATCGCTGCTGACCGCCGCTCGGCGCGAGTTGCTCGAAGAGACCGGTTACGAAGCCCGCTCGTGGAAGCTGCTCTTCACCGGCCCGAGTTCCGCGGGACTGACCGACGAGGTGATCACCTTCTTTCTGGCGACCGGCCTGAAGCGGTCCGGGCCGGGAGGTGGAGACGAGAGCGAGTCGATCGTGTTGCACGAGGTTCCGCGCACGTCGCTGATCGGCTGGCTAGGCGATCGGCTGCGCGACGGTTGCCAGATCGACAGCCGGCTCTTTTCGGGGCTCTTTTTCCTCGATAACGCGGCGCTGGCCGACGAACTGCAACGCGGCTCGCGCCGCTGAACGGCGCGCGATCGCTCTCCTCGCCACGACGTCGTCGTTCGTGGGACCGCTCGTCCGCGACGACTCGTTCAGGAACTCGCTTCCGATGATCGAACTGACCTGTCCGCACTGCGGCATCGGCCATCGACTCTCCCCGGTCCTCGCCGGCTCGCGCTTCTCGTGTCATGCCTGCGGCAAGCAGTTCAAGGTGCCGGCATCGCTCGGAGGGGGCTCGGGAGGGACCGCGCCGAACGCTCCGTTACTGTCGGACGACGACGATCTCTTCGGAAGTCCGGCCGCCTCGCGAGCCGGAGTCTCGGCGGCTCCTCCTGCCGCAGCGAACCCTCCCGTCACGAGTCCGCCGTCGATGCCCGTCTCGCCGGCACCGGCGTCCCCTTTTCCGACGACGCCGGCGAGCTCTTCGTCGGCTCCGTCGCCCGAGCGACGCGGCTCGAACGACGATCCGTTCGGACTCGATGATCTCGAAGTGCCCGAGGGGAACGACTCCGCGCCGCGCGCGAACGGACCGCTCCCCTTTTCCGATCTGCTCGACGACCTCGCTGCCGACCTGGACGACGGTCCGACTCCGACCGCCCGACCGAACCTTCCTGCTCCCGACGGCATTCGCCTGGACGGCATGCCGCACGAGTCGGCGGACGAGATCCGGATCCGGTGTCCGGTCTGCGAATCGGTGATGTGGGTCAAGCCACCGAAGATCGGGACCGAGATCGTCTGTGGCGACTGCACGACGGCGTTCACCGCCAAGCCCGATCGGACCTTGGCCGGCAAGGCGCCGGTCCCTCCGGCCGCGGCGACTCGACGCCCCGGCGAGGACGGATTGCCGGAGCTCGAACCGCTCGTCGAATCGGCGCGGGCAAAGCAATTGGCCGCCGCGGCCAAGTTCAATCCGACGCTGCAGGTCAGTCGGACGCGGCGCTGGGGGGAGCCGGTTCCGGAGCCGTCCGAGGAGGCATCGGCCGAGCGATCCGACAAGATCGACCCGACCTCGGCGAAGCCCGAGAAGGAACCGAGTCGAGACGCCGAGCAGCTTCCGAATCACTCGCTTCTGCCCGGCGAGTGGATCGCCGAGATGATCTCCCCGTTCCGCCAGCCGGCAGTGCTCGGCGCGGCGATGGCGATGTCGGTCCTCTTCTTCCTGACCGATCAGTCGATCGGCATGCTGCTGGCGGTCGACGCCGAGAGTGTCGTGCTGAAGCTGATCACCTGGATGATCGCCGCTTTCTGCGTGACGGCGACTTGGGCCGGGATGTGCCTGACCGGAGGGCCGATCGCGGCCGACACCGCCGAGGGGAAGCGGACGATCGACAGCTTCACGAGCGTCGCGCCGCTCGATCTGGCGACCGGGATCCTGCGGATGCTGGTACCGATGGCGGTCGCGATGGCTCCCGGTATCGGCATCGCAANNTCGTCATCTACCCGCCGGTGATGCGGTCGATCTCGAACGATCTGCGAACGTGGGGGCGAACGGTTCTGGCCGGAGTCGCACTCGCTTCGATCCAGGCACTGGCGTCGACGCTCGGCATGCTCTTCGGGCCCTGTCTGGGAATCGTCGTGGCGCCGATCGCCGGATTCGCCTGGATCCTGCAGGTCCGTTCGATCGGACTGCTCGGCGTTCGCATGACCGAGATTGCCGACTGAGCGCGACGAGGGCGATTCATCGGTTCCGCTC
>DMPQ01000490.1:10352-19870 GCA_003455945.1 Planctomycetaceae bacterium | reverse complement strand
CACGCCGCGGCCGAATTGAAGCACGATGAGCCACGCGAAGTAGATGCCCAGCAGGACGCCTTTTCGGCACCCCTTACACGGCTGCGTTTCGTACCTTCGGCGTTTATAGGTTCAAGTCGATCACCTCCCGAAATCGCGTACTCGCCGACTCGAGGGGCATGCAGCATTTGCCGACGTCAGGTCGAGATGCTTGAAGCCATTCGTGGTGGTGGCGTGCCTGGCTCGAGGATGTCCGAATTCGCGAACCGACGGCAGAAAAGACCTTCAGGTCCTCCCTTCCGAACACCCTGGTGTTCGGTTGGGCACGGCGCAGCATGGTAGGTCTAAGTCCGAATCGGTGATTGTCGTCCTGACCGTTTGGTGAAGAGGACCTCGAGATGCGGTGGCGCGGGTCAACGATTAGCCAGCTCGAGCGGATGGGGATCGATGCCAGGAAGGTCCTCGAGTCCTTGCTTCGGGCGATCGATATTGCCTGAACCTGCGCCTTGTCCCCTTCGTGATCGACCGCGGTTACAAGCTCAGCTTCGTCACCTGTTGCGGGGCGATAGGATGAGTACTGCGGGACAGACTCGGTCGAGAAGTAGATGAGGTCTGGTTCTCGTCGACTCCGCCAGTCCGTTGCCGAGCGGACGGTTTAACGTCTTGACCACCCGGCGATCGCCGCCGATTCGGAACGACCTGCATGCCGAGTCAGCCGGGTTCACCCGAACCGTTCCGATTCTTCGGCGACCTCGATCCCTGTTCGACGCCTGAGCCGTGCGGCACGATGATCCTCAGGGCAACGTCGCGACTCGGAAGAACGATTTCCTTGCGGCATGCTCGACGCGAACCGGAATGTCGATCCGATGATGCCGCATGTTTTCGTGCTCCTTGGTGACCTGACCCGTCTCGCCTGTGACGCGTGGCTCGTGCCGACCGATCGTCGGCTGTCGATCAAGTCGATCTGGCGATCGGCTCTCGGCCCCGCTGCTCGCTCACTCCCCGCCACGTTTGGGGCGAACGAACGCGTGCTGCCGATTCGCGACTCGCTGCCGCATCACGGCGTCCCGATCCTGGTCGATATGGGCGCCGATGCGAATCGCGAAATCGATTGGTACCTGGCGGGTGTGCGGGAGTTCCTCACTGCGGCGTCGCAGACGACGCGGCTCGAAAATCGTTCGCGCCGCCTGATCGGACTGCCGCTGGTCGGGACCGGACGAGGAGGCAAGGCGCGCGACGCCGGAGCGGTGGTCGAGCGACTGTTGCCGGTACTCCGCTCCGAGGCGGAACGCCTGAACATCGACATCGCGCTGGTGACTCACCGGCCTGCCGCATTCCATGCGGCTCAGGCCGCACGGCGCCGATCGCCGGATGCGGACCGGTGGACACCGAAGCTGGGAGCCGAGCGGATTGCCGAGGCCCGACGTCTGGCGAACCTAGCGATCGCGGGGCGGCTGGTTCTCTTTCTGGGAGCCGGAGTCAGCGTCGGCGCCGGACTGCCGAACTGGAAAGACCTGCTGACGAAACTGACTCAGGACGCCGGACTCATCTCGAAACCCGACGACGCAAATGAATGGAACTCCCTGAACTTTCTCGACGCCGCCCAGCTGATTCAGACTGAGATCGAACGGCAGCGCGTCTCGAACTNNAACGGATCGCCTCGCTCCTGGGAAGCTTCGACTGCCACGCTCTGGCCCATGGACTGTTGGCTTCCTTGCCGGTGACCGAGATGGTAACGACCAACTACGATCGGCTGATGGAAACCGCGGCGGCCGGCGCTGGGCGGCCATTGTCGGTGCTGCCTTACTCGCCGTCGGAAGCGAGTCGCGGCTGGCTGCTGAAGCTGCACGGCTGTCTGGAACATCCGTCGGACATCGTCCTGACTCGTTCCGACTTTCTTCGTTACGACGATCGCCGAGCGGCGCTGCGCGGGATCGTCCAGGCGATGCTGATGACGCGGCACATGCTGTTCGTCGGCTTCAGCCTTCAGGACGACAACTTCCATCGGATCGCCGAAGATGTCCGCAAGGCCCTCGGTCCGGTCGCTTCCGCCCCTCACTCGGCAAGTCCGTTCGGCACGGCGATCGCAATGTCCTCCAAGACGTGGCTCCAGCGTCTCTGGTCGCACGATCTGCACTGGATCGAGATGGAGTCGGGGACGGACAATCTCGAGGCGGCCAGGCGGTTCGAGATCTTCCTCGATCGACTGTCGCTCGAAGCGACCGACCCATCGGGGCACCTGCTCGACCACGATTTCGAGGGCGCCATGTCGTCGGCGGAGCTCTCGCTGGCACAACGTCTGCGAGCCCTGAGTGCCGCGGTGACCCCCGACGAGCGCCGCACCGCCGCTTGGCAGCGGATCGAGCAGCTGCTGGTCGACTTCGGCGCATCGCCGGAGCGAAGCTCTCGAACCGACGTTGCCGACCGACGGGACCGAATTTCATGAAGGACAAGTCGATCATGCGGTCGGCTCGTCGACACGGATATAGAGCATCGTGCGATGCCCGGCTTGTCGACTGCGGACCATAAATCTCCTGCCGGCAAGTTCGTCGGCCTGACGTTCAGCGGGAAGATCGAACCGGTACTTGCCGCCGCCGCATTCGTCCAGGAAACCGAGCCCCTCGTCGAATCGTATCGAGAGCCTCGCACCGAGCGGCCATCGAAGGGTCAGCTCACGGTAATGCGCCAGATCCCGAACCTCGTCGGCGATGATCGGCCGATCGGACAGTTCGAATGTGCGGCCGAACAGTTCTCGGATCACCTGTTCCTGGTCGTGGGGATCGGACCAGTCGTGAGGCAGTCGATAGCTGTCGCGGAAGGACTTTCGCCGATCATGCGACGTCCGCACCTCGAGCATCGGCGGCGCGACCCCCGGGTGCGTCAGCAGTCTGAGCACTTCGAAAAGATTGCGGATCGCCAGCGGGGATCGGAGATACCGGTCGGTGTATGCGATCTCGAGCGGCGACTGTTCGAGGAGCCGAGCGGCAGCGGGAACCCGTTCGCGAACCAACTGCCAAAAGCGGATGCCGAGCTGTTCGATCGGTCCGTCCAGTTCGCGGCCGATCGCGATCTCGGTCAGGTTCCCCGGCTTGGCGGCGACGATCGACGACAGTTCGATCGTTCGACCGACAAGCGGCGGCAGCGCTTCGATCGTCCCGACCAGATTCGGAGACGTTGAAGCTCGGCCCCATTCCGGCCCCGGAATGCCGGCCTGAGGATTGGTCGTTCCCCAGACGCGTCGCTGCTCGCCGATCTGGAGTTCGATCAGGCGAAGCCCGCCGGCCGTCTCGGCGGCCCGGTCGGCAGCGACGATGGCCACTCCCAGGACATCGGCTCGCCTGGCCCAATCGAACTGCGTTTCCCACGGCAGGCGCTCGAAGTGGTCCCGTTCGACGACGATCGTCCGCCGAGAGTCCGGCTGATCGTGCTTCATGAGCGTCAACACGTTCCAAGGGGACCAGTGATCGATCGTTCCCTCGGCAGGATCTCCATACAGGTACAGCCGCAACTCGCGCACGCCGAGACGCCGGACTTCCGATGCCAGCACGGCCCCGAGCGAACGCGGCTCGCTGCGGGTCGTCGGGCCGAAGATCCGTTGGTGCTCGGGGAGCCGCAGTGCGTCTCGGACGCGGGTTGCCAGATCAAGGGCCGTGTGTCGGTCCAGATCGCCGGAAACCCACTGCGTGTCGAAATCCAGCAGGCAAGCGTGACAGACGGAGTCGCAGTCTTTGGGACAGCGCAACAGCCCGAGGGCATCGTCCAGGATCGCGGCGAACTGCGACGGTCCGGCAGCCGAGTAACCTGCTCCTCCGCTGGCGGTGTCGTAAATTCGGACCAGTGCCTTACCGCTGCGGGCCGAAGCGTCCCACCCGAGCTCTCGATTGTCGATCCCCAGCTGTCTGGCCAGCGCGGTACGCAAGGCAACCGCCAAGGCCGAAGCGGCCGGCGAGGACCAACGTGCCTCGCCGATCGGCTCGNNCTTCTTCAGCCCGCCGAGCCAGAGGTTGCGGCGTATCGCCCCGGGGCGATCGCTACCGGGGCACGTTGCGGTTCCTTGACTTTCGTTGCCGGACCGAAGTCGCTTGTGCGGACTTGGGATCGGAGACTCGGCTCCTTGGTCGGCGCGGCCGGTCTCCGAGCCGGCTCTGCCGCATTCCAGGCAGATCGCATAGCCGAACTCCAGTCGACCATTGCTGTGGAAGAAGATCGAACCGTCGGCGGTCGTTCGCAGGCGTCCCAGCGCCGGATCGTCCAGCGGCTGCCACGTGCCTTGGCCTGAGATCCAGGGAGCCCGCGGGGGGACGAAGACTCGTTGCTCGAGATGGTTGTTCGCTTGGCTGCGGATATCGACCGCGAACCCGCTCGGTTCCAGGAAGAGATGGCGTTCGACCTCGTCGGCCTTGCACTTCGGGCAGGTCTTGTCCGTCGCGTGCGTTACCGTGACTCCGTCGCATTTGCGACATCGGACGACCCAGCGAATCGACTGGATCTCGGTCCCTCCCGTGTCGCCGGGAGGAAGTCGCCAATGCATCGAGATCCCCTGAGGGGTCAGGACCTGCCCGTCGAGAACGACCGGATTGCCGGGGGCGTACTCGCGAATCGCCGTCGGCAGATCGCGCGACGGGTACTGCTGCCGTCGAAAGCCCGCGTCTTCCTCTTCGGTCCCGTCCGTCGACGGTGGACGCCGCCGTTCTTCGGCGGTGGTCGTGATCAAGGGAAGGATGCCGATCGGGAAGCCGTGGGAAGGGAGAAAGCCGCCGTTCGACAGCTCCTTCAACAGAAACTCGCCGTCGAACCGCTTCAGCTGCAGAACGATCGCGCGGCGTTCGTTACAGTCGCGATCCATCAGGACTTCCAGTTGGGACTGGAGACCCTCGCGACGATCCGACCAGTCCGATTGGCAGTGCTCGATCGCTTCGCGGCAAACGGCAACCAACGTGAAGGGCGACTCTTCGGCCGCGATGCTGTGCGTCGTCAGCTGTCGCAGCTCGTCTCGGATTCGCTCGATCAGCTCGGGATCATCCAGATGCTCGACGAATCGGTCGTAGAGCGACGGTTGCTCGCTGTCAGCGCGCATGAAGAACTCGGCGCACTGCAGACGAATCCGATTGCGATCGGCCAGCTGCTTCGACAGAAAGCTCCCCAACAGCCAGGCGTTGACGTGCCGTTGAATGATCCGAGCGCTCTCCAACGTGACGCGCGGGACGCTGATCGGCGTGTCGAACGGCCAACGGGTATTCGCGAAGACCGCCTCGCCATGCGGCTGAGCCGTACAGAGCGTCAGCGTGTAGGCTCGCGAGATACCGCGACGTCCGGCTCGCCCTGCTCGCTGCAGCCAGTTGGCCGGTCCCGGCGGAGCGTTGTTCATCGCGACCGCGGTGAGGCCTCCGATGTCGATTCCCATCTCCATCGTGGTCGAACAGCCGAGTACGTTGATCTGCTTCGCATTGAACGACCGTTCGAGTTGTTGCAGACGCAAGCGCCGCTGCTGACCGGAGTGTTCGGCCGCGACGTAGTGGTCGGTCCGCTCGTAGATTCGGTCGTGGAACTCGGACCAGACGCCCAGCTCGCGCAGCGTCGCGACTTGCGGCAAGTCCGTCAGCTGCCGGCGGATCTCCTGACGTTCGACCCGTTCCCCGTCGCAGGTCGCTCCGAACGGAAACGGCAGCTCCGGGAACCTGACTTCGGTCGCTCGCAGCTGGGCTCCGTCGGGCCGATCGGTCTGAAAGATCGAGATTCCGCGAAGTACGGTATCGAGCACACGATGCGTGACCGGACAGAGCCAACCCCGAAGCGATACGCCGATCTGTTGGTCCTCGAGCTTGAGTCGGTAGGCGTCGCCGACGGCCTCGAGCAGTCTCGCCGAAACGAGCGCGCCCCAAGCCTTGCGCAACAGATGATCCAGATCGTCGACGCGATCGGTCAGGTCCGGAAACGCGAACTCCAGCAGCTTGGCAAGACGGGGTCGGCGCACGCCCCGGCGCACGCTCGGCCAGAGCATCTGCTTTCGGTCGAGACGAAAACGCTCGGTGAGTGGGGGTGCCAAGGCCCGCTGGCGAACCTTGGAGCCCAGCCAGTTCAGGAGATTCTCATCGAACGCGACGGCCGCGTTGGCGCGAACCAGGTGGTCCAGACAGAGCTTCAGGAACGACCGCCATTCGTCGAGCGAGCCGGGCCATCCTGTCGGCGTCTGAACGATGCTCTCGAGCTTCGGATAGCGCACTCGCGCTAAGCCCATCGTCTCGAGGCTGAGGGCGACGCGGGGTCGACGCAGGAACTCACGGTACATCAGACAGTTGGCGTAACGCTCCGGCGAATCGGGTCCGGGAACGAGCCAGGAAGCGTTCTCGGCCATTCGTTCGACTTGAGCGGTCGAGGCCAGTTCGGTGATCAGGCTCGACCAAGCACGATCGGCTTCCGGCGGAGCGGTTCTAAGTCGCTCGAGTTGCTGCTCGAGCTCGCGGCAGTTCGCTGCCAGAACTGGAATGGTGCGCATCGCTTCGATCTTCTCGGTGAGCTCCGCGATCTGCGCGTCATCAACGGGGCGAATCTCCTTGGCGATCGAATGGAATAGATGACTGCGGAGCCAGTTCCGCTCCGACGTCAGATTCATCGACAGGGCCGAGCGAGCGGTTCCCTGACGAGAATCGCTGAACGAGAGTACCTGTCGACCGCCGTAGGGGATGCCGGTTTGATCCGCCGGCGGAACGTGTTCCAGAATTGCCGGCAGGCTCGTCTGAACGAGGAAATCGGCGCTGACGCGCAGCGACCGAAAGTTGGTCCATTTCGGCGAGTCCGAACTGCGGCAGACCGCGCAGCGACAACGACTCGGATCATCCTCGTATCGACCGGCGGCAATCCCGTGCACCTGTCCGGCCGTGAACTCGTCGAGACTGCCCGACGATCGATCGAAGGGGTAAACGATCGGCGAATCGTCCGCGGCCACGCCCCCCGCGACCTTCGGCGGCGTACCGGCCAACAGCAATTGCCGATTCCCGCGGGGACGAAGAAGGTCCTCCGGCTCGTCGGAGTCTTCGTCTTCATTCGGCGCTGTCTCTTCCGCCTCCTCGTCGATCGGCTCTGCACTTTCCTCGCGCACTTCGTCGCGCGTCGTCGGCGCCGGTCGATCGGAGGGCAGAAAGCGGTCCTGGGCTTCGAAGCCTTCCAGATAGGCGGTGCCGCACGTGGCGCAGGAGATGATCTCGAAGACGAGCGACTCACAGTGAGCGCACCTGGTCCGTCGTGATAACGACAGCGCACCGAACGGCCACTGAACCGGAGTCGGGCGCTCTCCGTCGCTCATCAGCCCGACGCAGTCCGGGTTGCAGCAAGCCCAGACGCCGGCCTGACCGCGTAGAAAGTAGTTGCCGCGGAGCGGCCGGAGTGCCTGCTCGGTCGCGCCGACCGGCGCCGGCTCGGAGAGTTGATCCAGCCGCCGCAGCGTCTCGTCCTGGTCGAGACCGCCGAGCGTTGCGGCGACCTCGGCAAGCGTCGCCGGGCGATCGATCAGCTTTCGCCGCAGGCGATGCACCTCGGGGACCGCGAGCAGGCGTGCGCGGCGCTCGGCAGCACCGGGGAGCGACTGCCATTCCGAGTCGGTCGGCCAGGCGGCATTGCCCGGTTCCGGAAGCAGGGGCGCCACGCGACGACCGGTCACGAAATCGACCTGTTCCAGCGGGACGCCGGCCAGATCGGCGAGATAGCCGCGGAGCTTNNAGTCCTGGCTACCCATCGTCGCCGAGGTCGCGACGAAGCGGACGTCGGTCGGTGCGACACCGAACGCGAGCAGCACACGCCGGAGCAGCATGCTGATCTCGGCGGCATTCGAGCCCAGGTAGGTGTGAGCCTCGTCCAGAACGATCCATCGCAGCTTTCCCTGAGAGCAAGTGAGGATCGGCTGATCGTCCGGTCGTAGCAGGAGGTACTCCAGCATGGTCGCGTTCGTGACCAGCATCGGCGGCGGATCCGCTCGCAGGTGCCGGCGATCGAGTACCTGTTCAGGAGTCGCCAAGCGTTGGTATTGCGGCAGCGGATCATTGGGCGTCTGGCCGTTGTACAGACAGAAACGGATACCTCCGTCGAAGCCGGCGGTCCACGCNNTCGCGCTGCGAGTTAATCAGTGCATTGAGCGGGTAGAGGAAAAGCGCACGGACTCCGGTCAACATCGCTCGTCCACCTGCTTCGTACTCGCGAACCAGATCGTCGAGAATCGGCACCAGAAAACACTCGGTCTTGCCGCTCGCCGTTCCCGCGCTGACGATGACCGAGCGTGCCGGCGACTGTCGAAGAGCGTCCCATGCCTGCCGCTGATGCCGATAAGGGATCTGGTTGCGAGGGAATCGGCGTGCGGCATGGATCGTCGGCGGAGCGTCAAGCGCTCGGACGGTTCGGGCATGCAATCCGGCTTCGGCGAGCGGGTAATCGGACCGTTCGTATTCGAACAACGACTCGAAGACCGGTTCACCCATGAACGAACCGGGGTGTCCGCTCGTCGATTCGAATTGCTCGAGAAGCCGATTTCGGAGCCACGGGTTGGCGAGTCGCAGCGTACTGATCGTCGCCCGGGCAGCACGAAGCCGAAGCTCGCTCTCGAGCGAAGCGAAAGCCGGATCGGTCATCGGAGTTTGCCTTGTCCTTGAAGTCATTCGTCAATCGATACGCGAGGTCGGACTGGTGCAGACGAGTTCGTAACGAAAGGCCTTCAGGTCGCTCGAGAGAGCATCCACTCCAGGGCGAGCGCCTGCATGCGATCGAACCAGGTCGGCGAAAAACTCCGAAGCTCGATCAGGCGTGCCAACTGCTCCTTCTCCGGCCAAATGCCTTCGTTCGAGCAGCCGGCTGCCTCCAGCGGTGCCAGCAATACGTCGTTACGCCACGGCTCGGCCGGTATCCGCAGATCGAAGAACCGTTCGGCGCTCCGCGCCGATGGCGTCGAGAGAAAGAACCTTTCGCCCAACCAGCGACCTTCGTGCGATCGGATCAGGCAAGTTCGTTCGTCTAACGCTTCCCGCCAGAGCAGTTCCGGCGCGGTCCACGGCTCGGCCTCGAGGCCCCACTCCGGTCGCCGCTCGGCAATCACCCTTTCGATCGCTCGCAGACCCGGAGCGAGATTCGGGAGTTGTCGGACAATCGACTCGACCCAGTTTCTGATCAGAGGTGCGGCCGGTCCGGCAGCCAACGAACGTGCGATCGCGTCGATCGCGTCGAACCAATCCTCGATACCGACGACCGACCAGAGAAACGTCAGTTCCTCGAACTTGCGATGAGTCCCGGGACGATCGTAGCGTCGCACCGCAACCTGGGCTGCCGCTCGCGGCATCTCAGCAACGTATTTCAGCAGGTCGAATGCGTTCGGCGGTAGCGTTTCGGCCCGGTCCAGAATCCGTTCGACCGCGGGCCAGTCGGGATGCTCGACATCGGCGACCAGTGCGATGACGAGTTCTTTCATCGCTGCCGTTCGCTGCCCGGCGTTGATGATGTCGATCGCCCGCTCCAGGTCGGTCGAGGCCGGTCGATCGAACGGCTGGTTACCGACCACC
>DMPQ01000490.1:0-10347 GCA_003455945.1 Planctomycetaceae bacterium | reverse complement strand
GGCGAACCAAGGTTGCCGACGTTGATCGGCGTTCAGCTGCAGACGGCAGGAGCCGTCCGCCTGCTTCTCGCAGGTCAGCTTTCCGCCGGATCGACCGACGCGCAGCTTCACGCCCCCAAGCTGTCCGATAGGGCTGACACGAAGAGTCGCTCGGTCGGCGTCGGCATCGGCCGCCAGGCGAGCGGCGACCTGATCGAAGGCCAGATCGAGCGGGCACTCGTAGCCCCCTTGGCCGTCCGATCGCAGACCGCGCTCGGCAAGTTCGATACCGCTTGGCGCCTCGTCATCCACCAGATGAAATCGAGCGCCGCTGGCGTACCGAGCCCGCAGTCGGAGGGTCTCGAGCCGACCGAGAGGAATCGGCGCCAGCGCCTTATCGAAGACGACTCGGCGACCCAGGTTATCCAGCACGGCGATGTCGTCGACCGGACATGCCACGGCGATCTCGGCTTGTCGTCCCTGTCCGAAGTCGAGCCGCAAGGGGATCGGTTCGTGCAGAGCCTCGGTCGGCAGTTCGACTCGGACGACAGCCAACGATCCGACCTGCTGCACGTCGACCTCGAACGGGGCCGCGCCGGCGACGATCGAGACGCCCGCCATGCCGCGCAGTTGCACTTGCCGCTCTCTAGTGCGATAGTCCATCATGAACGACTCGGGAAGGACGACGAGTCGTCGTCGGAAGAACGTCGTGCCCTGCGTGTGGTATCGCAGCACGACCGCCCCGAGACAGGCCGGACTCAGCGGCTGCCAGTCGGTTCCCGGTCGATCGGGCCGCCACTGCAGTTCGGTGTTCGAGACTTCCCTTGCGGGCGAGCCTTCGTCGAGCTTTCGGACCACGCGAGGTCGCCCGATCCAAACGCGACTCCCGCCGAAACCGAGTATCGACTCGGTACCGAGCAACTGGTAGCTGGCTCCGATCGTACGATCGAATCCCAACACGACCTGATATGTGTCGTCGCTAGTCGTCCAAGAACCGCTAGCTCGCAATCGATAGACCGGGCGGCATTCCGTCCGGAGCTTCAGCGTGCCGACGAATTTGGGCGATTCTCCTCCCTCCCAGGCCGGCTTTTTGCCGTCCGATGCGTCATCGGGAAGCGCGACCAGACAGACCCGATCGGTCACTCGAATCGAGTTGGCGCCGAGCCATCGATAGCGCTGCGAGCCGTCATCGGAGAAATACCACGGCCCGTCGGGAAGCGCCGAGCAGCCGTCGTGTTCGAGCTCGGTGCAGCGCCGATCGGCCTGCATCAATCCGATCCGCAGGGGACCGGCCGCGTCGTCCCCCAACAGCTCTTCGGCCGTCCAATCGACGCGATAGCCGTCACGTCCGTACTGCTTCCTCAGTCGCGCAGCGGTGATCTGCTCGCGTTCACCCTGCAGCAACAGCTTGGTCGCGTTGACGGGAGCTACCTGAGCGTCCGCTCGATCGACGAGCAGATCAGCGGAGAGGGTCGTTGGGCCGACCAGGCGTCGCCCGATCAGGAAGCGGTGCTCATCGTCACGCGTCTCGGTCCGATCGACCAGCGACGTCTCGATCTCGATCCCCAGCGACGGTTCGGATTCGGGTCGCGGAACCGTCATCAATTGTCGGATCAGGCTCCGCGCCCCTTCGTCCGCCAACGAGAGCGGCAGCAGAGGAATCCAACTCTCGTCCAACAGATCGAGCTGATCGTTCGAGGCCCTCGACGGATCGGCCAGACTGCGTCGAGCCTCGGCGATTGCCCGGACGATGCCCGCGACCAGCAGATGCACGGCATCGGTTCGATAGCCCCGCGCGACTCGCCCCTCGTATCGCCGCACGACACCCTCGAGTGACAGGTGCGGATATCGCTCGTGTTCGGTGAGCACGTCGAGAACGTAGGCGTGGAGCGGATTGCCCGGCTCTGCCAAGAGCTTGGTCGCGAGACCGCCCTCGACATACAACGTGCTCAGATAGCGGTTGGTGCTGAGCCGAACGATCGGACGCTGCCAATAGCGCATGCCGAGGGTGAGCAGAGGTTCTCGGAGCTGGACTTCGAGCGGCTGCAGACCGAAGCCCTCCGTCCAAAGCCGCTCCCAAGTGACCTGACGATCCTCGAGGCTACCGAGCCAGCGAGCCGCAGCTAGGCAGAAACCGGCCGCGAGAATCTTCGTCGGGGACTCCCGACGGGAGAGCCCAACGGCGACGAGCCGCCGCAGTTCGTCGAGCTGCGGCTCGGAGGCCACGTACCCGTAAAGCGGTCGACGGTCGGGGACCGCGGGGGACGGCGAGACGGACGACGCCTGCAGTATCCGATCCAGCAACTCGGGAATCGTCATCAGCAATATCCTCGCAAGGGTGTTTCGATCGCTCGGGCATCGGCCAGTCGCGCGGACGAACGTCGACGGTGAGCGTTCGTTCGGACCGCGACGCCACTTGTCCCGGACTCGAGCAGGACGACACAAGTTCGATCGGCGCAACGGCCCTGCTCGAGAGATCTGGGACAACGTTCCCTCGTCACCGCGTATCGAGTCGGCTTGCAGCGTCGCTCGCGGGTTCAGTGCAGCCCGACCCCGAGGTCATCCAGGACCAGGACATTGCCGTCGAAGTGCGCGAAGCCGCGCCAGGCCGCTTGGTCGGCCCATGCATCGAACTCATGCGTCGAGTTCGGAAGCGGATTACCTCGCAGAGGCTTGAAGTCCAGGCGTCGCAGATTCTCGCCGGTGGCCAAGTACCGCGTCAGATCGTCGATCCGTTCGTTGAGGATCACGAGTCGGTCGTGAGCGAGGGCGGCCGCAGCGCGGCGGAAGCGATCGGAGAAGCGCAGCCGTCGAGACGGAGGATCCAGTAGCTGCTCGCCGTAGAGGTCCGCACGTCCTTGCTCCCAGACGAGCTTGCCCCACGGGGAGAAACCGACTTCGTCGTCCATCCGAACGAAGAACGCCTCGGGAATGTCCCGCAACTCGGCCGACCATGGGACCGCGTGGGACGTCGCAAGGCGGCGGAAGAACGGAAGATGGTTGCGCAAGACTTGCTTCGTGCCGACCTCGAACGCGACCGGAAGTCTCGGAATTCGCAGCAGTTCGTTCGCCGATTCGAAGATGTAGACGATCTCGTCGGCATGGATCATGCCGAGCGTCTGCATCCACCCCTGGATGCTCTTGAACCCGCCGGTCAGGTTGAAAACGATGCGGAAACCGGACGCTCGATACCCCGGTAGCTCCTCCTGACACCATCCGATCAGCGAGACGACGCTTTCCTGAAAGTTCAGCAGCGTGTCGGTCCTGAGACCAGGGAACGTCTGTAACGTCGTCGACAATCCGAAGCGAATCAGACATCCGTGCAACAATCCCGCGGTCTCTTCTCCGAGCAGCGTATCGGTGTGCAGCAGCACATGACGATCGGCCGGATGTCCGAGCGGACGGTCATCGTAATAGCCGAAGACTCCGTTCAGTTCGGCACTCAGAGCGCGGCCCTGCAGCAGATCCGCGGCGGCCAATCGCTCGCGGCACTCCGCGATTCGACTCGTGAGGCGTTCGAGCTCCTCGCCGGAGACGGACGCCAGCGTCCGGTTGGCGACCTGATTGAGGAGCGACCGAGTGGCGGCATCAGCGTTGTTCGTCAACAGACTGGTGCCGCAGGTAGAGATCATCAGGGTTCGCATCTCGGGCCCTTGTCGGATCGCTCGTTGCTCTCGGCTGCGGCGGAGGTCCCGAGACTCGTAGATATCCGCACGACAGTCGGCCTTCGGATCTCTGCGGATCGATTCAGCGGGGTGGCATCATGTCCCACGCGTCATCCGTCTCGTCGTCGAAGACCTCTTCATCAGAAATCTCGAATCGGCAGTCGGGATCGGTTACCCACGACGCCCATTGGTTAACCCATTCCGCCAAGGCAGGCATCAGATCGATCGCATCCTCGTCGGTCCACTCGTCGATTTCGCACCGATCGACATCGAGGACCGTTTCGACCTCGGCGTCATAGTCCGGATCGGCCGGAATGCCTATGCGCGACAGCTCCAGACGATCTTGGCTCAACACGATTGTCAGCGCCTGACGACTCGAGAGAAAATTCGTCTCGAGCGACGCGTTGATCAGCTCGACTTGCGGCGCATGCGGCAGTCGCTCCAGCGCGACAATCAATCGAGCGGTCTTCAGCAGGTCGGTTCCCGTCAGGTCACGATACCGAACGAGTCGTCGCAGACCGTCAGCGAGTTCCTCGAGCGAGTCTCGCCATAATCGATGCAAGGGAAACAGCTCGGCCGGATCGGGGTGTCCGTTCATCGGGGATCCTCGAAAATCCAAGACCGTCAGGAGAATTCGCAACTAGCCGAGATCGCGACGGGAATACGAAGCGCGTCGGGACCGCGCAATCCTTCCACGCGCTGATGCGTCGGTCATTCCAAGCGAGTCAACGCCGCCAGTTCATACGGCCAGTCGGCCAGGGTGGAGAAATCGATCAGTTCTCCCTCGTGAAGCCGTCGACCCAATCGCAGCACGACGGCAAAATCTCCCGGCAGCATGCGGATCTCGATCCGCCGCAGCGGGACGTCGAGATCGAGCAAGCTCGACAGGAAATGCGCCGTCGCCTGGTGGCCGACCGCCGACTCGAATCCCTGCTCCAACAACCGCCGGCGGGCGTCGTCAACCGAAATCGGTCCGTCGAACCGATAGTGTCCGAACGCCGTGAGCACCGGCGCATTGAGCAGATAGGTCGTCATGCGTCGCTCGGACCCGACTCGGAAGAGCGTCGATCGCCGCCAACGATCGTCGAAGGAAACGCCGATCGTACGATCAACCTTCGCTGGAAACACAGAGTCCGAATCCGCGGTACTTGCCGAGCCCTAGGACCAGCGGGCCCGCAACCGGTTCGGCAAACGTCAGTCGGACATGCAGCTGCGGTTTCGGAGCCCCTGCCGAACGCGGCTTCAGCAGCGGATAGGCCTCCGGTGCACGAGCCGCCGGAGGCAAGCCTGCGACGAACGAGACGAGGTCGCAGCGGACGGTCACCGGATCGGGAACGTCGGCGTGGCGACAAGCGTCGCGGATCATCGAACGGACTTCGGCCTGCCAGTCCGGCGAACCGGCCGGCTTGCATTTCGGGAATCGATGCAACACGACCGGAGTCACGCTCGCCCACTCGCCGGCGGTTGCGACCAGCGACGCGATCGTCCGATCAGCGAACCCTTCCAGCTCGATCGGTCCTGAAAGCCGCACTCGACCTAAGCGGCCGAGGCGCAGCGTCAGCCCTCCGTCGGCCTCCATCCGTTTCGACAGTCGTGCGAACAGATGAAGGCGTTCGATCGGCGGTACATCGCGAGGTAACGCCAACGCGACGCCGAGAATCTCCGGGCTGCTGTCGCCAGTTGCAGCATCTCGGCCGATCAGCGGCACGGTGGCCAGATGCACCTCACGCGTCTGACATCCGTTCGACTGATGGCCACTGATCCACTGCGGAAGTTTGTGGTGGGACTCGAAGCAGGAGAGGACGGTCCCGCGCAGCGCCTGAAGTACCTGTTCCGTGACCCAAGGGGCTAGGCACGGACCTTCGGAGATGCGAAACGCGAGCAGATCTCTCGAAAAGAGCCCCTGCCGGCCGATCGACGTTGCCGTCGAATCGGACGACTTGGCCGAGTCGCGTCGAACTGCCGGTACCGTGTCGGCCCTCGCGCCGGTCGACTTCGCTTCCGAGGTAACGAAACGGTCCGTATCACTCCGGACAACCGAGGGTGATTCGAGGGTCGCGATCACGCCCGAGCCGGGAATTTCTTGCCACCAGGGGGGCAAAGGTGGCGGAGCAGGGACCGGAGATTGCGCAGGTCGGAAGTCCATGGTTCGGTAGCCCGATCACGCTGGGATTCGGGGAGGCGCCACACGGGGAACCTCGGGAGCCGGCGTTCGAAACGAGGTCCGCCAAGGGAGGACGGGATGAACGTTACCGGTGTGACGTTCCGACGAGCAAATCGGCGCAGATTTGCCGCTGCCCCCAACGTCCTCGGCGAGCCGAAACGGCGGCTCTGGCAGTGATCGGCGACGAGTTCAGATGACGCGGTTAACGCAGACCTGCAGTCCCGTCGAGGCATTGAGCTGCTTGTCAGTGCTTCGTGGCTCGCCGGTCACCGGCCACCGGCCTTCGACCAAGGGCCTCTCCGAAGGAAAGTCGCCGTTCGAACGCCGACGATTCACGAAGTCCGATCGGAGCGATCGGCCTCCCGATGCACCAGCTGCCGAAGCAGCTCCTCGGTACGAATCCGGACATCGAACTCGGCTGCGCCTGACGCATGTCGTTCGAGGAACGACTGCGGGGCGATCAGGATCGTCTGGAAGTCGACGTAGCTGCCGTACTTGGGATCCCCGAGCCACTGTGCCGCGCGGGCCCGGTACATCGCCGGCTGATCAGGAGTGAATCGCCCTCCCTCAAGCTTGTTCTCGATATGCAAGGCGACTCGTCGCCCGTCGGGATATCGGAGCAGCAATAGGACGTCGGTTTCGGACCCACGCCGGACGATCCGCGTCTCTCCGGTAGCCGGATCCATCGTTTCCAGATCGACCAACGACCACGGATGGTCGGATCGCGAGGCGTCATAGACGGCACCCTGCCCCGCGAACTTGGTCTGGTCGACGAGCCAAGCGAGAAACACGGGGGAATCTCGGAGAGCATTTTCCAAGAGCCGGTCGAAGTCCTGTTCCTTTGACAAGGCGAGGGATTGTTCCTGCGGCCGCAATGACGAACCCGAATCGGTCGTCGTGACGGTCGATTCGATCGCCTGTTCCCACCGCTCCAACAGCATCGTCAACTGGCGGTCGAACCACTCGCGCGTGTTCGGCTGCTTCTTGAAGCCGGCATGCTGCAGGTCGTTGCGGACTTCGGCGACACTGCGCGAGCTCGGGACCAGCTCGATCCAGGCTCGTTCCTGTGCATGGCGGGCCTCGAAATCGAGCGTCGGTCCCGGTTGGTCGCAGGCCTCCGAGGCACCGGCCGAGATCCATCCCTCACGCAACACCGAAACCGCTTCGCCGTAACGCCCCAGACGACGATAGAGTCGCGCCAGCTCGAGCAGGGCACGTTGACCGCCGGGAGTCGAAAGTCGCTCTCCGCCCGTGTCGAGCGGAGCGGCCAAGCCGCGTACCTGATCGATCACCGGCGCCAGCTGGGGCAGGTAACGCTCGATATCGCCCCGTGTTCGGTCGATCGCGTCGACCAGACCGGAGGCTGTCGGGCGGTCACCGACCAACAGCGAACCGGTACGGATCGTCGTCAGATCATCTCCGAATCGCGCAAGAGCTTGCGACAGAAGCTGAATCTGCGGCCGAGGACCGACTCGGCCGCTGGCCGCCCAGGTCCGATTCAGTTCCCGACCGAGCGCCTCGGTCGGCAGGACGATTCCATCGGCGCGTCCTGTCCTGAGCAGAAGAAGCAGCTCACGCGACCACGCGAGCACATCGAGAAACGTGGTCAGCTCCCAGATCGGACTCGGCTCACCGGAGCGGTACTCACCGTAGACGACGCGAACCGGCTTGCCGTTCGGTTCGATCGTCTGGACGTACTGAATACAGGCGGCCGCAAAGAACGGCTGACTGCGAAAACCGTGGGTGATGTCGAACAGGATCGGCGTTTGCGAATCCCGCAGCGTCGCGACGACGGCGCCGAACAGCTGCCACAGGTCATCCGGCTCGGCAGCGGTCGGGATCGGAACGCGGATGACCGCCGGATGTCCGGCAGCGGTCAGTTCGGCATCGAGAACCGCCCCGTGCTGCGCCCAGGCTTCGTCGGTCGCGATCACCCGAATCTCGCTCGGCCGAAGCGCATCGGCCAATGCTCGCAAGACGAATCGGCTCCGATAGAGCTGCTCTTCGAAGCGGTAGTCGGTCTCGCGGTAGTCTCCCTTGCCCAGAAAGCTCACGAGTCGCATGGTCAGAGGCTCTCGAGGTGAAACACGAACGAGTCGATTCGATCAGCGATCGGCGCGACAGCCGAAGGGGCGACGGAGACTAACCCGACTCGCCGTGGCATTGCGATCGGCCACCGGCGGCAGCGACGACAAACTACCCGAAGTCGGTGCGGCAAGCGCCATCCCGGCTTTCGGTCGCTGTTCGAACCGCGAAAAGGTCGTAGTTCAGTTCACCATCCGATTCGCAATCGGCTTTGAGTGCCTCGAAAGTCGGGGATGAGTTGATCGAACGACAGTTCGCTCGGATCGATCCCGGCCTCTACGCAGAACTCCAGGATCGTCTTGCCGTAGGCCGCCAGAGCGTCTCGCACTCCCTCGAGCCGTGTTTCTTGTTCGGTGCCCCAGAACTCCATGGCCGTAACCGTTCCACGAAGTGCACCNNCGGTGCCCCAGAACTCCATGGCCAGCGGCAGCGATTCTTCGCCGTCCGAGTTCACGACCAACGACCTCCCGCCCATCAGCAAGCCGACCGAGAAATCGGCAACTTCCGACCGAAGTTCCCCGCTGTCCTCGATCGTCTTGTCGTCGATCGCGGCGTTACGCCCGGCGATAGGCCTCTGGCCCGCAACATTCTCGGAGAACGACGACTCCTCGGGCGAGTCGGAGCAACGACCGGCGCGCTGGTCAGGGTTCCGGTTGTGTTGAGAGGAAAGCCCAGGGTCTCCACCGGACGGCGTTCATGAAGTCGCGCCGAGCGCAAAGTCCATGGACCAACGATGTCGCGTCAGGAGTCGACTTCAGATCGGCCGCAGCTGGGTAGCTGCGGAAGCAATGGTAATCGAGATGTAGTGATCGATCGTGTGACTGCTTCAATTCGGCCGCAGCTGGGCGGCTGCAGAAGCCAGAACGTCTGCCGCAACCGGATACGAACGGAAGATTATAGCTTCAGTTCTCGGGTGAATCAGTGCTCCGGTCCACGGCTTTGTTAGGCTGCATTCTGCTGTACGATTACATGACGAGCGAGTCGAACCGCGTTCGCAATAGATCAAGAGCATGGTGATCGGCAGGCGACTTTTGTCGCGCAGCCACAAGAGTTTCGAGATCCGCGTCATCCAGATAGACGATGAAGCCGCGATCATCTCTTGCGGTGTCACGACAGCGGGCCGCAAAGAGCTCCTTGTTGGCGATGCTACGGCAAACAATTAAACCGAATTTGCCACGTTGCGGCGAGAACCGCCCACTTAATTGGTCAAGTTCCGGATTGGCCGGATCACCTTCATAGTTCTTGCACTCGACAAATACATATTGCGCGGCGTAGTGCTTTCCAAGCCAATAGAAAAATCCAGTCGTTGCAATATTCGTGTAGGTGATATCAATGCGCTTACGGCCGTCGTGAATTTCGGTTTGTGGCTGCGGATTGGAAAGCGAAGGATAGAACAGTGCGGTGACGAATGCCTCAATAGCCCGTTCGTAGTTCTTTGCGTTGTCACGGCCAGTGGGGAGTGACCGGACGTCATTCAATAGCGTCGGCCAATCTGGTGCCGGAGTGCCTTCTTCAGCGGCGAAATCCTCGTGATCGAGAGGCGGGCGAACAGCATCTCGTTTGGCGCTGCGGTAGCGTGTAAGGAGTGACGGTTCTCTTCGCGTCTCGCGGAGATTCACGCGTTTGCCACGTCCGTATTTCGCCTCCAATGACTTCTTGGTGACGCGGCGACCGCCGCGCCGCAGGNNACAGGGTTTCAACCAATTCACTGTTTGCGGCAAGTTCGACCTGCTGAAGATGTTCCAAAATGTAGTGGCGGTAATATTCGTCAGCATCGTATTCGAGACGACGTCGAACAATGGCCTTTGGAACCAAGAGTAGTTTGCCGCTCGGCACCATTGGCAACTCGACGTATTCCGAGAACCACTCCTGCGTCCCAGGGTCCCACATTGGTCCGGAATCAACGTCTGGAGTCAGCGGGATCCCATACCAGTTACACGCGGTCTGAGTGTAGTGAATTAGTGGTTGCCGAATGATGTTGGTCGTAATGTCGGAAATGATGTCTGTTGAGATACCGTCGACAAGCTGCACAGTGTCCTCAAGGTCCTCCAGCAGTCCGGATTCGGCGGNNCAGATTCATGCCCAAGTGCTCGGCCGCGTGATTGTGCGATCGACAGTCCGAGGTGGGTTTCATTGGGTTCGCGAAGAGTGCGAAGGAGTCGCCGAGCGGTGTCATTGTCATCGTTGCGAATGGCCTCCATCACCGAGCCAAAGAAGTCTTGCACGAGTGCAACACATTCTTCGCCCCACTCGGTTCTGAGCAGGCGCAACGCACGCGGATCAACAAATACACGTAGATCCGTTGAGATGTCGACGTCAACGAAGTCGAGCGTCGGTTGCTGCCGGTGTAGTCGGAAATGCTCGGATACTCTGACCACCTATTACAGCTTCCTATTGGCATCAATGGTTGGGGTGTTGTCTTGAAACATAACTCGGCTTTATCCACCTCAGATA
>DMPQ01000373.1:6597-6840 GCA_003455945.1 Planctomycetaceae bacterium | reverse complement strand
AGGCAAGGCTTCGCTTGGCTGCTGCCGAAGCTTCGAAGCCTGAACGCCGTTCGAGCGAATCCGACCTCGGGCTCGGAGAGCCCGGGGCCACGCACTGTGACCGACACCGAACGCACCGCGAATGTCTCGACGACGGAGAATCGCACGGCCGCGCGTCGGGGACGACGCGGGCCCACGCAAAGGCCGAGCGTCTGAAGTGGGCCCGGCCTCTCCGAGGCCGAGGCAAGGCTTCGCTTGGCTGCT
>DMPQ01000373.1:192-6509 GCA_003455945.1 Planctomycetaceae bacterium | reverse complement strand
AGGCCGCCGCGCCCACTCGTTGCGCCGGATCCGCATGAGCGCTGCCGAAGGACCGATCGCCGATCCCGGGCTCGACGTCCCGACGTTGGTCGAGTCGCCGGCGCTGCGGACTCGCCATCGCTCGGCTTGGCTCGTGAGTCTCGTCGCGCACGTCATTCTCTTCACNNCCTTGGCCGAAGCGCAGCGCCCCGATCTGCCGTCGATCGCGGGGCTGCTGCCGACCTTGCCGACCGGCGGCTCGGGAGGGACCGACGGTTCGGGGACCGTCGTCGATGCCACCTCGCTGCTGGACGGCGACGGATTCGACGGTTCGGTCGGCCGCCCCACGACGACTCAGGTCTTCGGCGTGCAGGGGACCGGGTCGCGATTCGTCTATGTCTTCGACCGCTCGTCGAGCATGGAAGGATTCGGCGGACTGCCGCTCGAACAGGCGAAGCGCGAACTGATCGGCAGCCTGAAGTCGCTCCGCGGAACCAACGAGTTTCAGATCGTCTTCTACAACGAACGGCCGACGGTCTTCACGATCGGCGCCGGGCCGGCGACGATGATGTTCGCCGATGATCGGAACAAGGAAGCGGCCGCGAGCTTCGTCGGTTCGATCCGAGGTCGCGGAGCGACTCGGCATCTCGAAGCGCTCGAGCTGGCGCTGCGGATGGGGCCGGATGTCGTCTTCTTCCTGACCGACGCGGCCGAACCGGAACTGACCGACGAGGAGCTGGCGCTCGTCGATCGCTGGAACCGGGATGCGGCCTCGATCCATACGATCGAGTTCGGAGTCGGTCCGCAGCGCCGCGGAGTCAACTTCCTGCAGAAGCTCGCCGATCGGAACTCGGGGCAGTACGTCTACCGCGACGTCACGAAGTTCGGCGACAAGTAACGGGGGATTCGACTCGGTGACACGACGTTGCGAGTTCGTTCGCCTTCTGGGGTTCGCTTGTGCCGGGCTGCTGTTCGCGGCGACAAGCGGCATGGCCGAAGACCGCCTGAGATATCGCGACGCCTCAGGGTCCGAGATCCGCGAACGATCCGGAACGCTGCTCGACTGGACCGACGGCCAGATCGCGTTTCAGGTGCCGGGAGAAGGGGGAGGGACTCTCCGGTTGCCGGCCGAACGGATCGTCGACCTCGAGTTCGACGGCAGCCAGGCGTGGGCCGAGGGGAGAACGGCGTTTCGCGAGGGGCGTTGGACCGAGGCGTACGAGCAGCTCGATGCCGCCTACCGATCCGAAGAGCGCCCCTGGGCGAAGCTCGAGATTCGCGCGCTGCTGATCCGCTGTGCCACGGCGCTCGGTCGACATCCGATCGCCTGCAACGGCTTTCGCGAGCTGATCGCAGCCGATCCCTCGACTCGGCATGTCGCGGCGATTCCGCTCCCCTGGATTCGCGGCGCGGCAGATCCNNGCGATTCCGCTCCCCTGGATCCGTGGCGCCGCAGATCCGAGTTGGGAGAGCGCCGCGCGCACCTGGCTCACCGGCACCTCGGAATGGGATCGCCTGCTCGGAGCGGCGTGGCTGCTGAACGGCGTCGCCAAGCCTCAGGCGCGCGCCGCGCTGGTCGATCTGACCGACTCGCGCGACGAGAGGATCCGCTATCTGGCTCGCTTCCAACTGCTCCGCGACGACGTCACCAAGGCCGATGCGGAGACGCTCGATGCGTGGAACGGCGAGATCGAACTCGGTCCGATCGAGCTGCGATCCGGGCCGCGGTGGTTGGTCGCCGAAGGGCGCTCGCGTCTCGCTCCCGGCGATGACGCGGCACTCGCCTACCTGCGATTCGCGCTCGACCGGAATCCGGTCGAAGCGTGGGAGGCCGAGGGGCTGCTCGGTGCCGCACGCCAACTGACGACCGATCATCCCGACGAAGCGCGGCGACTGGTCGACGAACTCGAACGACGCTTCCCTCAGTCCGATGCGACTCGCTTGGCTCGACAACTGACGATCGGAACCCCGTGATGAATCGTGCTCCGCACCGCTTGTGGAAGACTTCGATGATCCGACCGACGATGCGGTCGATCGGCGCCGGCCTCGCGCTCCTGCTCGCCGTTCGTCCCGTCGCCGCTCAGGAGACGGCTCCGGCTGAAGCACCGGACGGATTCCTCGAGATCGTCTTCTCGGGAGGGATCTCGGGGATCGCGATCATGGTCGGGCTGATCTCGTTGTCGATCATCACGATCTATCTGATCGTCGATCATCTGCTGACGGTACGGCGTCGCGACCTGATGCCGGTGGGACTCGACGAACAGGTCCGTCAGTCGCTGGTCGCGGGACGAATCGACGACGCCGTGTCGGCGTGCCAGGCGCAGCCGTCGCTCCAATCGTTCGTCCTGCTGCACGGCATCGCCGAGCTCGAGTTCGGATGGACGGCGGTCGAGAAGGCGCTCGAGGATGCGCTGGCGGAACAGTCGGCGCGACTCTTCCGCAAGATCGAGTACCTGAACGTGATCGGCAATCTGGCTCCGATGGTCGGACTGCTCGGCACGGTCGTCGGCATGGTCTTCGCCTTTCAGCAGGTCGCGTCGTCGCAAGGGGCGGCCGGAGCCGGCGAGCTGGCCTCGGGGATCTACCAGGCGCTGGTGACGACGGTCGCCGGGCTGATCGTCGCGATCCCTGCCCTCGCCGCGTTCGCCGTCTTCCGAAATCGAGTCGATCAGTTCGTCGCCGAAGCGGCGTTCCAGGCGCAGCAGGTCTTCGGACCGCTCCGCAAGAAGCGCAAGGGCTGACCGACGACGGCTGGCGACGGGAGCGGACGATGCGGATACCTTCCTCGGGACGACGACGATTGGGCATCAATCTGACGCCGATGATCGATGTCGTCTTCCAGCTGATCATCTTCTTCCTCGTCTCGAGCCAGATGGCTCAGCAGGAACAGCACCTGCCGCTGCCGCTTCCCGAAGCGGACAGCGGCAGCGCGCTGAGCGACGAGACGCTCCCGCGGCTGACGATCAACCTTCAGGAGGACGGCAGCCTGTCGATCGGCGGCCGAGACGTGACCGCGGACCGACTGGAAGAGCTGTTGACCGAGGCGGTGTCGGTGAAGGGGAGCGATGTCGAAGTTCGCATCCGCGCCTCGCGTCGCACGCCGTATCGACATGCTCAGGAACTGATGCTCGCCTGCAGTCGCGTCGGGATCTGGAACGTCACCTACGCCGTCCATCGACGGGGCGAGGGGGAGCGATGAAGCGAGTCTCTCCCTACGGATCGCGAGTCGCCGACTACGACTCGACGATGACGCCGATGATCGACGTCGTCTTTCTGCTGCTGGTCTTCTTCGTCTGGACCGCGAGCTTTCGGCTGGCCGAGCTGAATCTGCCGAGCGAGCTGGCGCCGCCGATCGGCACGACCGACACCGATCCGCTCCTGGCCCCGCCCCCCGAAAAGGATTTCGACGAGATCGTGATCCGGCTGGTGAGCGAAGGGGAGTCGATCGCGTGGCGACTGAACGAAGTGCCGATGGTCGACCGCGCCGAAGTGACCGAACGTCTGAAGGCGATTGCCGCGATTCGCCGCGACGCTCCGGTGATCGTCCATCCCGACCCGCTCGTCCCGCTCGGCGCGGCGCTCGACGCCTTCGATGCGGCTCGCTTGGCCGGGTTCGATGCGGTGCAGTTCGCCGTCGAGGAGACCGGACCTTGACGCGTCTCGTCCACCGAAACGGCGGTCGCCGATTGCCGGTCGCGTCGACCGGTCGGACGCCGATCGCCGTCGTGCAAATCGCGGTCGTGCGGTTCGCCGTCGTGCTCCTGGCGCTGCTGTCGTCGCTGATGACTGCCGACGTGTCGGCTCAAGGACCCTCTCGCGGGCGCCGCGACGGTTCGGTCGAGGACCCGATCGCCTGGGTCAGTTCGCTCGAAGAACGACGCCTGTTTCGGCTGGCCGCCGAGGCGCTCGATCGGTTCGCGGCGTCGCAGCCCGATTCCGCCGCGCTTCGCCAGGCGCGACTGAGGCGTCTGAGGATCGAAGCGGCTTGGGGAGTCGAGACGTCGGGAGCGGAACGGAAGACTCATTGGGAGACCGCTCATCGGCTGGCGAACGAGTGGCTCGCGACGTCGACCGATCCGCGCGACCGCCTGCTGCTGACCGTACAGGACGCGCTCACCGGCTTGGCTCGCGCCGAAACGCTGCGCGACGAGGACCAGGGGGGAGCGATCCGCGACGCGGCGGTCGCTGCGGAAGCGCTCGAGTCGATCCGGGCCGCGCGAGCCCTGCTCGATACGGTCGAACGAGAGATCCCCAATCGGATGAACGAGGCTCAACCGCCGGGAGAGCCTGCATGGGATGCGACGCGGTGGCTCGCCCTGCAGCGCAATGTCCGGTTTCATCGGGCGCGAGCCGATCTGGAGCGGGCGCACTGGTATGAACCGGCCCAACGACTCGATCGACTCGAAGCGTATCAGGCGGCTGCCGAACGCTTGGACGAAGTCGCTCGCCAAGTGACGCTCGACGAGCCGCTGGCATGGCAAGTCATCGCCGCTCGCGCCCGGGCGCTCCGCGAGACCGAGCAGCTCGAAGCCGCGCTCGACGTGCTGGTCCCTCCGCCGGTCCGTGCGTCGGACGAAGCATGGCTCGGTTGGCTCGATCAGGCTCCTGCCGAACTCCGCGGCCGGTTGGTGGCGGAGCGGTTCCGATTGGAAAAGGCGGCAGGAGCGGGCGAAGCGGCGGGGCGTTGGACGGTGCTGGCGATCGAAGGGCGCTTCGGTCGCTCGGCGGAACTCGACCTGGCGATTCTCGAACGGTTGCTCGATCGCTTCGAAACGACCAAGGACTCGCAGTTCCAGGACCAAGCGGTCGCTTGGGGGAAACGGATCGAGGCGGAACACGGTCCATACTGGGGGCGCCGTGCCGCGCGGATGCTCGTCGGTCGGACCGCTGCGGCCGGTTCCGGAAACGTCGATCTCGTCCTCTCGATCGCCGACGAACGGACGCTGCAGGGGCGATTGGACGAGGCGGTTGCCGGCTATCGTGAGGCGCGGTCGCTCGCCGAACGGACCGGGCGCCCCGATCAGGCGCGTCTCGCCGCGATTCGCCTCGGGGCGATCGCTCAGGGGCGAGGGGATTCGGCCGAGGCGGCGAACTGGTTCGCGATCGCTGCGGCGGAAGCGAAGGACGACGCCGAGACGCGGACCTTCACCTGGTACGCCCTCCGCAATCGCCTGACGGCCGTGGAAGGACTCGAACC
Organism: Planctomycetaceae bacterium; assembly: GCA_003455945.1. Classification (GTDB taxonomy): domain Bacteria; phylum Planctomycetota; class Planctomycetia; order Pirellulales; family Pirellulaceae; genus UBA11682. The sequence continues at coordinate 1,333 of DMPQ01000373.1, read as the reverse complement.
TGGAACGCCCGAGACGCTGGAAGCGAATCGAGTTTTCGATGAGCAGCTCCGGGCGTTCGTCGAGCGCTGGCCGACCTCGAACGAAGCGAGTCAGGGGCGTCTGGTCCTGATGGCTCGCTGGATCACCGCAGGGCGTTTGGCGGAGGCGATCGAGATCGGCGCGTCGGCCGGCGAGACCGATCCGGGCGCGGAGCGCGTCGAAGGGTTGGTCGACACGGCGATCGAGTTGCTGCTGCGGCGCGAACGAGACGGCGCAACCGGCGAGCTGCGGGCCGCGATCGGCAGCGCGGCCGAAGCGCTCGGCGCGTCGCTCGAAGCGGCTCCGCTTGCTGCCGCTCCCGCCGCGCATGCCTGGCGGATCCGTCAGGCGGTCCGCTGGTCACGACTGGCACTGCGCGACGGACGGAGCGATCCGTCGACGATCGTCGCGCGGTTGGATGCGATCGCCGCATCGGCCGGAAATGCGGCCGATGTCCAACAGGTCATCGAACTCCGCTTGGCGCGAGCGGCTGCCGCTGGTCGCGCCGGCGGCAAGGTCGAGCTGTCGGGCGATGATCTCGCCCAGCTCGAGAAACTCTCCGTTCCGGTTCTGCTCGATGCGGCCGAGTCGTTGGCCGAGCGATTGGAGGGTGCCGACGGAGCCGAGCGAGCCGGGCTGGGAGAGCTGCTGCGAGCAGTCGCCGAACGCCCGCTCGATCGACTCGACGCGACTCCGGGAGCCGACCGGGTACGCCGCGATCGATGTCGCATCGCGGCGCTCCAGGGACTCGATCTTCAAGATCAGGCGGTCGAGCGGATCGAAGCGCTGATCGCGGAGTATCCGAACGACGGCGCGCTGCAGCGATGGGGGGCGGAGCGGTTGACAGCGGCCGGCGCTGAGCATCGGGCGAAGGCGATCGAACAGTGGCGACGCTTTGCCGCCCGCTCCGCGCCGCAGACCGACGGCTGGTTCGAGGCGCGGTACCGGATCGCCGAGCTGACCGCCGCTCAGGGCGATAAGGAGCGGGCGCTTCAGTTGCTGAAGTACCTGCAGTCGACTCCGCCCGGCTGGGACGAGGCGCCGAATCGCGCGGCGTTCGAGCGACTGTTGCGGGACCTGCAGCGTTAGCCGCGCGTCTGACGCCGAACAAACTTCGAGGCT
>DMPQ01000373.1:0-187 GCA_003455945.1 Planctomycetaceae bacterium | reverse complement strand
GCTCGTTCGGCAGCGGCACGAAACCTTGCCTCGGCCACGGAGTGGACGGGCCCACTCGAGCAGCTCGGCATTTGCCGTGGGCCCGCGTCGTCCCCGACGCGCGAACCTGTCGCCGACCCATCCAGCCCGAAGCGAAGCGCCGGGATCCCCGTGCCTCGCTCGCAGGGGTGCGATCGGTGTCGCGCTC
>DMPQ01000356.1 GCA_003455945.1 Planctomycetaceae bacterium | reverse complement strand
GAGCATCACCGTCGTCGAAGTCGACGGAGCGAGCCCGAGCGGGCAGGCCTCGGTCACCTTGCCGTAGTCGAGCACCAGGTCGGCGGCGCGAGCGACGGTGTTGTCGGCCGATGACGTGATCGCGATCAGTCCGCGACAGGTGCGACGGATCGAGTCGAGCATGCGGACCAGTTCTTCCGTCTCGCCGCTGTTGGTCAGCATCAGCACGAGATCGTCGGGGCCGAACTTGCCGTAGTCGCCATGGATCGCCTCCGCCGGATGCACGAAGTAAGCCGGCGTCCCGGTGCTGNNTCGACCGCCCGATCGAAGTCGGCCGGCAGACGTCCGGCCAGACGCTGCAGCGCCTGCGTCTCGTCGATCAGGATGCGACGCGCCAGGGCGATCCGTTCGAAGGTGGTCGTGCCCGCCACGGGAATCTGCATCGCGCACCTCAGGCCGCTTCGCGGAGTTCGGTCTGGCGCAGGCGACGGTAGGCCGCACAGCGCCCCATCAGTTCGGCATGCGAGCCGAGATCGACGACTCGACCGTCGTCCATCACCAGAATGCGATCGGCGAGGTCCAGTGTACTCAGCCGATGCGTGATCATGATCGTCGTCCGTCCGCGGACGAACTCGGCCAACGCCTCATGGATCGCCATCTCGCTCTCGGGATCGATCTGGCTCGTCGCCTCGTCCAGGATCAGCAGNNCTCGAGCGCCGACACGAAGCCGTGGGCGTGCGCCTGACGCGCCGCTCGGATCGCATCCTCCGTCGTGGAGCACGGGCTGCCGTAACGGATGTTCGCCAGGATCGTGTCGTCGAAGAGCATCGTCTGTTGCGTGACGCAGCCGATGTAACGCCGAAGCCCCTTGGAGCGGTACTCGCGCAGGTCGTGGCCGTCNNTTGGACTTGCCGCAGCCGTTGGGGCCGACGATCGCCAGCGTCTCGCCCGCGCGGATCGTCAGGTCGATCCCCTTCAGCACGTCGGCTCCGCCCGGATAGGCGAACCGGACGCCGCGGAACTCGACCGCCGCGCTCGTTGCCGGAAGCGGTCGCGGATGACGCGGCTCGACCACCGCCGAACGGCGATCGATCAGCGGAAAGACGCGATCCGCCGCCACGATTCCGGTCTGCATCAGGTTGTAGACGTCTCCCATCTTCCGGATCGGGTCGGCCGCGCCGATCAGATAGGCGTAGAACAGCAGCAGCTGCCCGGCGGTGATCGGCGTGTCGCTCATCGGAATGCCGAACAGGTCGGTCCGCTCCTCGAGCACCAGATAGCCGCCGGCGAGCAGCGACAGACAGATGACGCCGATCCCGAGCACTTCGTTGTTGATCCGGGCGAGCGAGCCGTAGAAGGCGATCCGCATGCCGCGCAGGTAGACCTCACGGGCGGTCGAGCGGAACCGCTGCCGCTCGTGCGGCTCCATCGTGAACGCCTTGACGATCTTGATGTAGGTGAGCGACTGGAACAGGCGGTTCATCAGCTTTGCCGACTCTTCCATGCTCCGCCGATTGGCGCGCTTGCTCGATCGAGCCAGACGGATCATCGCGGCGCCGGCGATCGGACAGATCACGATGCTCAGCAGCAGCAGACGCCAGTTGACCGCCGCGGCGCCGACCAGACACGCCGTCATCTTCAGCGGTTCGAGCATCAGCTTGCCGAAGAGCGTCGTCACCGCGCCGCCGATCGCCGCCGTCTCGCCCCGGATCCGACCGACCAGATCTCCCGTTCCGTTCTTGCCGATCGTCCCCAGATCGAGATCGAGCGTCCGGCGAAAGAAGAGGTTCTGCAGATCGAGAATCGTGCGCTGGCCGACGCGAGCCACCAGCAGCATGTTCCCCATCAGCAGCACCCCCTTGAGCGTCGTGCCGACGATCAGGAAGCCGACCATGAACAGGAGCGTGCGGAACGGAGTCGCAGGAAGCCAGTCGCGAATGACGGGACGAGCNNGAGCCGAGGCGTACCAGGCGCGCTCCGACGCGAGCGCCCGTCGCTCGTCCTCGAGCTTGACCAGGCTCTTCGAGACGTTTCGCTCGAGGGTTCCGGCCGGCACGCCGGCAAGCTCCGCCTGCTTCGCCAGGATCTCGTCCGACTTGGCGGTGATCATCGCGTCCGAGGCGGCGATCTTGTCGTCGATCCACTGGTGCATCGACTTGCCTTCGAGCACCACGTCGACGAACGGATAGACCGCGCCGATGTTCGCTCCCCACATCAGCGCCACGCCGATCGAGCAGAGCACGCTTCCGATCAGGCTGTACCGATAGCGAAACGCCATCCGACAGGCGCGGAACAGGTTGGCGAAGGGAGCGGTCATGCGCCGCATCGCGGCGAACGGCCAGGAGGCGCAGCGTGCGAGCCGATGGGCGAGCGGCGCGATCATGAGGTGCGTTCGTCCCTGAATGCCTAGGAGCCGCGCGACCGGCGATCGAGCCCGCGGCAGGTCGACACGGAATTCCGTGCCGACGTCGCGCGACGAGTCTCCTGCCTCGTCCGCGATCCGAAGTTCGTACCCCAAGCGACGAGCCCGAGACAAGATCAATCGTCGGACACGACGCCGGAGACCTCGCACGTGGTGTCTCTCTAGTCTTCCCGGTTTGCCATGCCGTCACCTATGCCATCACCCGTGCTTCAGCTCGCCCCAGTCCCCCCGTGAGATAAATCCGTGAGACGAATCCGTCCCGTGCGTCCCCCCACACCCCGCGACTCTCTCGGCGCCTCCGCCTCCCCCTCGACATGCCCCCGCATTTGTTTCCGAGACCCGACGGGCCGGCGGAACTTGCCTCTTGCGATCGGTCGGGGGATGCGTCAGGCTAGGTCGAGCGGGCGAGGCGCCGGGAATGGACCCCGTCTCGCCGCCGTCGCAACCCACTCGCGTGTCGGACGTTCGATCACCTTGGAAACCAAGAAAACTCTCCGGCGGATCTCGCTCCGCTCGTTCGATCAGTTCGACCTGTCGCCCGACATGATGCGGGCGCTCGAACGAGCCGGTTACGAACGCCCTTCGCCGGTTCAGGCAGGGCTGATTCCGCTGGCCCTCGACGATCAGGATGTGGTCGGTCAGGCGCGGACCGGAACGGGAAAGACCGCCTCGTTCGTGATCCCGATCCTCGAGCGTCTCGACGAAGCGACGACGCCCCTCTCGCCGCAGGCACTCGTGCTCGTACCGACGCGCGAACTGGCTCTGCAGGTGCATGCCGAGTTCGAGAAGCTCGCGCACGGCTCGCCGTTCCGCTCGGTCGCCGTCTTCGGCGGTGCACCGTTCCGGGCGCAGCAGACCAAGCTGCAGCAGGGGATTCACGTCGTCGTCGGAACGCCGGGGCGAGTCATCGACCATCTGCAGCGCGGAACGATGCGGACCGAAGCGGTCTGGTGCGTCGTGCTCGACGAGGCGGACCGGATGCTCGACATCGGTTTCCGACCGGCGATCGAGAAGATCCTGAAACGCTGCCCGACCGATCGCCAGACGTTGTTGCTGAGCGCGACGGTGCCTGACGAGGTGCGGATGATCGCGCGGCGGTACATGTACCGACCGATCCTCGTCAACCTGTCTCCGTATCAGGTCGCGGCGGACACGATCGACCAGTACTACTTCTCGATCCCGCGGAACCGCAAGCGCTCGCTGTTGCTCAAGCTGCTCGAACGCGAACAGCCGTCTCAGGCGATCGTCTTCTGTCGGACCAAGATCCAGACGCAGCGGATCTACCGCTTTCTGCTCGATCAGGGAGTCCCCGGAGTCGGCTGCATCAACGGCGACATGGCCCAGTCGGCTCGCACGTCGATGATGAGTGCCTTTCGCTCGGGCAAGGTCAAGCTGCTGGTGGCGACCGACGTCGTCGGCCGAGGGATCGACGTCTCGGGCATCTCGCACATCATCAACTTCGACATCCCCGAACTGTGCGACGACTATGTCCATCGCGTCGGCCGAACCGGACGGATGGGGAAGGAAGGGGTCGCGTACACCTTCGTCGAACCGGATCAGGGAGAGTTTCTCACCTCGATCGAGATGCGGATCGACAAGCTGCTGAAGCGTGACGAGATCGATCTGCCCGACATGGGGCACGTCCCCGATCCGCACGACTTCAAGGGAGGGCCCGCGATCGAGGCGCCGGCCGACAAGCCCGCTCCTCCTCCCAAGCCCGACGCGCGACGCAAGCGGTACCGCTCGGCCCTCTGAGTCGAGCGGTCGGAGCGGCGCNNCGATCGGCATGAGCGGCCGTCTTCCCGAAGCGTTCGTCGAGCGGCTGACGCGCATCGTCGCTCCTGCGGACCTCGACGGCGTGATCGAGTCGTTCGCGGTGATCAAGCCGGTCTGGGCCCGGCTCAACCCGCTCCGCGCTCCGATCGAAACGACGTTGGCCGATCCCGAGATCGCGGCGCTCGAGCCGGTTCGCGTACCGGGGCATCCGACGGCCGTGCGTTTCGATCCGTCGCGGCGCGAGGCGCTGACTCGCAGTGCGGCGGCCTCCGACGGGCGACTGTACGTGCAGAGTCTGTCGAGTCAGTGCGCGGCGCCGATTCTCGGACCTCATCCCGAACAGACGGTCCTCGATCTCGCCGCGGCTCCCGGCGGCAAGACGCTGCATCTCGCCGCGCTGATGGAGAATCGCGGACGGTTGTCGGCGGTCGAGCGAGTCCGCGAGCGGATGTTCCGTCTGGCGCGCAACCTGAAGCTCGGCGGCGTGACGATCGCGAAGACCTATCTGATGGACGGTCGCGATGTCGCTCGCAAGACGCCCGATCGATTCGATCGCGTCCTGCTCGATGCACCTTGTTCGAGCGAAGCGAGACTGCGCGTCGGCGACGAAGAGTCGCTTCGCTACTGGAGTCCGAGGAAGATCGCCGAACAGTCGCGCAAGCAGCTCGGCTTGCTGACGGCCGGTCTCGTCGCGACTCGTCCCGGCGGTCGACTGCTGTACGCGACCTGTTCGCTCGCACCGGAGGAGAACGAACGGACGGTCGCCGGTGCGCTCGAGCATTTCGGCGGCCGCGTCGAGCTGCTCCCGTTCGAGGTGCCGGCCGTGGCGACTCGCCCCGGTCTGACGGCCTGGGAAGGAGACCGCTACGACGAATCGCTCGCACTGACGCGTCGCATCCTGCCGAACGCCGAAGTCGACGGCTTCTATCTGGCGCTGATGACCAAGCACGGCTGATCGCCCCCCCAGCCCGCCGCGTCAGCAAGGGGGCCCCGTGCCTCGCATCGCAAACGCGCCGCGACCGGGGGCGGTCGGATCAAGTGGCCCCGGGCTCTCCGAGCCCGAGGTCGGGTTCGCTCAGACACCGATCAAGCATCGAAACGTTGGTGGCAGCCTTCCGAAGCCTTGCCTCGGCCACGGNNTGGCCGGGCCCACGATCCCCGTGGCCTCCCAGCCCGCAGCGCCAGCAAGGGGTCCCCGTGCCTCGCAACGACCCCGCCGAACCGCAGGCCGAGTAGTCCCGTCAGGGACGACCGAAACTAGCCCGGCGATTCATCGCCGAGTAACTCGCCTCATTGCGCGAACTCCGTCGTCCCGTCAGGGACGACCGAGGTGTACCGCACGATTCTTGACGGGGCTGATCCCGGCGCTGCGCTTCGGGCTGGTTGGGGCGGTCACGGCGCGCATCCGTCACCGGCGGCGTTCGGTTCGCCGCGGTTCGGAGGCCGCACGAGGCGCCTCGGGCTCGACCGGCAGCGGGCGATAGAGCGGTTCGCGGCGATCTGCCAGTCGTTCCAGCTGCGGGCGATAGCTCTGCGACGGCTCGATCAGCTCCGCCGGTTCTCCCTGTTCCGAATCGTCGGTCGGCGCGAGCGGCGGAATCCCCTCGGGGAACGCCTGTTCCATCCACTCGCGCGGAATCGACGGCGGCATCTCGATCGCCTCGGTCGGCATCCAGGCGGACCAATCGATCGGTCGATCGATCCAGCGCCCTTCGTCGTCCAGTTCCATGACGCCGAGATCGCGCATCAGGACCATGCGCGTCGCGTAGTAGTTGAGCCAGACGCTCATGAAGTTGTTCTGCGTGTTCCGCAGATCGTTCAACGCGCTCAGCAGGTTCTGCACCACCGTATCGCCGCGAGGCTCGTCCGGTGCGATCGGTCGATTCAGGTCGCTCTGAGTCAGATCGACGCGCTGGATCGAGATCGTCACGGCGCGACGCTGGATCTCGAGGTTGGTCCGGAGCTGTTCGAGTTGGCGGAGCGTCTGGCGAGTCGACAGGTTCAGCGAGTCCTCGAACTGGATGTACTGCCGACGACTCTGCTGATAGTCGATCAGCGACTGTCGGTAGTTGTTCCGCTCGAGCAGTCGCGTGAAGGGGCCGTCCAGCTGCAGGCCGGCCGACAGGTGACCGGTCGGACCGCGGAACTGAGCCGGATTCTGACCGACCGAACTGAGGTCGCCCGAGAAGGTGACGTCCAGATCGCTGAGCAGCGCGTTGGCGTTGAAGGCGATCAGTCGCCACGAGTCGACCAGATTGGCTCGGTTGTTCATCAGGTCGGGACGATTGGCTCGCGCGATCGTCAGCGCCGTCACCGGATCGAGTTCCAGCGGATCGATCGTCACCGCCTCGAGACGGACGCGCGCCTGAAGCAGCGAGACGGCCTGGACCAGCTGCTGGAAGTCACGCATCCAGGTGAGCGTGTCGGAGAGCGATTCGTCGACGGGGCGCGAGCCGAGTTCCTGGCGGATGGCAGCCAATCGCGGCGGAGCGGCCGCGATCAGGCCGACCAGTTCGTCGAACTTGTCGCCGACCTTTCCCAAGTCGTTCTGCAGAGCGTTGATCTCGGCCGGAGTCATCCGCGCCGTTCGCTCGGGGAGCTTCGCCTCGAGCGTCGCGAAATCCTCTTCGACCACCTTCAGATACGCTTCCAGCTCCAGTCGCCCGGCGTCGAGCGCATCGAGAATCGGCGCCAGCTGCTCGGGAGTGATCTCGGTCGGCAGCGCTCCGATCTCGTCCTGGATCAGGTTGAATCGGGCCTGGATCCGCGTGATCCCCGGCGTGACGAGCTGGAACGGACGGATGAACGCGTCATCGAGGGCCACCGGCAGATCGGGCGGCAGTCCCAACGTGCCGGTCAGATACGATTCGATCGAGTTCTCGAGGTTGATCCCCGACTGCAGCAGCTGCGCCCGCTGCGTTTCGATGCTCTGTCGGAACTGATCGACCTGCACGAGATCGATCTTGTC
>DMPQ01000358.1 GCA_003455945.1 Planctomycetaceae bacterium | reverse complement strand
GAGCCGATGGCTCGGATCGTCGGTTCGGCCGATCACGCGCCGAACCACCCGGCGGGTCATTTCGAGGACTTCCGCAGCTACCATCCGATGGGCGTGCACTTCCTGTTCGGCGACGGTTCGGTCCGAATGATCAACCAGCAGATCGACATTCACGTCTACCAAGGGATGGCGACGATTCATGGTCATGACGACGGCGACCACGAGTAGTCGGAGCGGGAGAGACCATCCTTCGACGCTCGCGAACGCCGCTGATTTCGCGAGCCCCCCCTCGCGACCGTGTTGACCTCGCTCCGCAAGGAGCGGGAAGTTGGCGGGCCCCCGGATCCTTGACGCGAGGTTCCGGGGGCCTTTTCCTTTCGGTTGCCCGATTCACGCAGTGCGGCTCCAAGGAGACGTTGCGCCCGCCCCCTCGCGGTTCGAGCGCCGCGGTACGGCGAACGAGGTGGTCTGTCGGCGCGACAGGCCCCCTCCCCGCCGCTCGACCCGCTCCCCGCCTGTCGGCCGGTCGGGTACATTGGGGACCTTCTTCGCGAGCCGTCGCTCGGCCTCGCTCCAGCCCCTTCGCATCCCACCTGCGGAGCCCCCTCGATGTCGGCCGGATCCGTCTCGCATCGCATCGGCATGGCGGTCGATCTGGGCGCATCCGGAGGGCGGTTGCTCGCCGGTCCGCTCGATGCCGAACGGTTCTCGCTCGAAGAGCTGCATCGCTTTCCCAACGGCGGAATCGCTGTCGGTCGGCATCTGCACTGGGACGTGCTCCGGTTGTGGAGCGAGATCAAGGAGGGACTGGCCGAAGGGGGACGTCGCTTCGGTTCGGCGCTCGCCAGCGTCGGCGTCGATACGTGGGGAGTCGACTTCGGTCTGCTCGACGAATCGGGCGAGCTGCTGGGGAATCCGCACCATTACCGGGACAGCCAGAACCTGGGGATGCTCGAGGCAGCGTTCGACCAGGTCCCGCGCGACGACATCTTCGCGGCGACCGGGCTGCAGTTCATGGAGTTCAATTCGCTGTATCAGTTGCTGGCGATGCGTCAGCGGCGCGCCGGAGCGCTCGACGCCGCCACCTCGCTGCTGATGATGCCCGATCTGTTCCATTACTTCCTGACCGGGATCCGATCGAACGAGGCGACGAACGCCTCGACGTCGCAGTGCTTCGATCCGACTCGCGGAGATTGGGCCCGACCGCTGCTCGAACGGTTCGGTCTGCCGACCGAGATCTTCGGCCCGCTGTCGCTCCCCGGCACCCGACTGGGACCGGTCACGGACGAGGTGCGACGCGAGACGGGCCTCGGAGCGATCGACGTCGTTCTCCCCGGAACCCACGACACGGCGAGCGCCGTGATGGCGGTCCCGGCCGAGTCGCGACCGGGAGAGATGCCCGACTGGTGCTACATCTCGAGCGGGACGTGGTCGCTGATGGGAGTCGAGCTGCCGCGGCCGATGGTGACCGCCGATGTCTTTGCCGAGAACTTCACGAACGAAGGGGGAGTCGGCGGGACGACGCGACTGCTCAAGAACATCGCCGGCCTCTGGCTCGTCCAGGAGTGTCGCCGCATCTGGCAGCGGAGCGGTCACGAGTTCGGCTGGTCCGATCTGGTCGCTCGCGCCGAGAAGTCGCCGCCGCTCGGTTCGTTCATCTTCCCCGATCATGCCGACTTCCTGGCGCCGGCCGACATGCCGACCGCCATTCGCGACTATTGCCAAGCGACCGGCCAGACGGTTCCCGACAGCGAAGGAGCGGTGATCCGCTGTGCGCTCGAGAGCCTGGCGCTCCGCTATCGCGAAGTCCTCGAGACACTGGAGCGGTTCGTCGGGCGACGGATCGAGCGGATCCACATCGTCGGCGGCGGCACCCAGAATCGACTGCTCAATCAGATGGCGGCCGACGCGTGTCGCCGCGAGGTGATCGCGGGGCCGGTCGAGGCGACGGCGATCGGCAATTTGGCGATGCAGTCGATCGCACTCGGCAGTTGCGACTCGATCGCCGAGGCGCGACGCCGTGTTCGGTCGAGCTTCGAGATGCAGGTGGTCGAGCCGCGCAACAGTGCCGCCTGGGACGATGCCTACGGACGCTTCCTGAAACTCCCTCGCTGAACCGTTTCGGCTCGCCGCGCTCCTCGCCTGGGCAGGCGACCGACGATCGAACTTCTCGTGACCGATAGGACTCGCCGACGATGGGACGACTGGGACTCGCCTTCTCGACCTTCTTCAAGGTGCTGGGGAATCGCGACTTTGCCGAAGCGGTTCGCGAGATCGATCCGGCCGCGAAGCGCTTGCCGGCCCCCGCTCCCACGACGACGAAGCCGACTCCGGCCCCAGTCGCTACGGCCAAGCCGCCGGCACCGGTCAAGCCGAAGCGGAGCGATGCGGTGACGCTGCTTGCCGCGCTGCAGCGCGAAGCGCGACTGGTCGACTTCCTGATGGAGGAGGTGTCGAGCTACAGCGACGCGCAGATCGGGGCCGCGGTGCGCGACGTTCATCGCGGCGGTCGCGACGTGCTGAACCGGATGTTCGCCGTCGTTCCGCTCAGGAACGAATCCGAAGGGACAGCGATCGACGTCCCGGCGGGGACCGATCCGCAGACGGTCAGTCTGGTCGGCAAGGTGACCGGCCAGCCGCCGTATCGCGGGCGACTGGTGCACGGCGGCTGGCAGGCGTCGAAGCTCGATCTGCCCGAATGGACCGGCTCCGACGCCTCGGCTCGGGTCATCGCTCCGGCCGAGATCGAACTCGGCTGATTCGGTCGACTCGCCGAATCGATCCCATTTCGGCGCGACGCGGAGCAACGCCGTCGCGACGAACGGAACGACGCACGCAGCGGATGTCTCGTCCGGCAGACTCGCTGCTCACCGAACTGCTCGCCTCTCAGCCCCCTCGGAACGACATGACGGCCAAGTACGCGATCGGCATCGACCTCGGCACGACCAATTCGGTGGTCGCCTACGCGGCGCTCGACGGCGATCGACCGACGGTCCAGGTGCTGCCGATCCCGCAGCTGTCCGGCCCCGGGACGATCGAAGAGCACCGTTCGTTGCCGTCGTTCCTGTATCTGGCGTCGAGCTTCGAATCGACTGCCGGAACGTTCGATCTGCCGTGGCGTTCGGGAGACGCGTTCGCCGTCGGACGATGGGCTCGGGATCGAAGTGCGGAGGTGCCGGACCGAACGGTGAGTGCCGCGAAGAGCTGGCTCGGTCACTCGCGCGTCGATCGGCATGAGCCGATCCTGCCGTGGGAGGCGCCGGACGACGTCACCAAGGTGTCGCCCGTCACCGCCTCGCGCCGCTATCTCGAGCATCTGGTCGCCGCTTGGGAGCACCGGTTTCCCGACGCGCCGATCGCTCAGCAACAGGTGATCCTGACGGTGCCGGCGAGTTTCGATGCGGCGGCGCGCGATCTGACGCGCGAAGCGGCGGCGACCGCAGGACTGCCGGCCGATCTGATCCTGCTCGAAGAACCTCAGGCCGCCCTCTACGCGTGGCTCGATCGCCAAGGGGATCGCTGGCGGCGACAGCTGCAGGTCGGCGATCGACTGATGGTCTGCGATGTCGGCGGAGGGACGACCGACCTGACGCTGATCGAGGTCGATCAGCAGGAAGGGGAACTCGCCCTGCGGCGCCAAGCGGTCGGCAACCATCTGCTGGTCGGCGGCGATAACATGGATCTGGCGCTCGCGTACTACGCGGCGCAGCGGTTCGAGGAACAGGGGCTGAAGCTCGACCCCTGGCAGTCGATCTCGCTCTGGCACGCCTGTCGTCAGGCCAAGGAGCGATTGCTCGGCAGCGAGCCGCCGGCGTCGCATCCGATCACCGTCGTGAAGCGCGGACGGAGTCTGGTGGGGGGCAGCGCGACGATCGAACTGGACGGCGCGACGGCGGCGAACCTGCTGCTTGACGGCTTCTTTCCGCTGTGCGAGGCGAACGACAAGCCGCAGCGTCTGATGGCCTCCGGCTTCCAGGAACTCGGACTGCCGTACGAAGCCGACACGGCGATCACGCGGCATGTCGCGGCGTTCCTGGCTCGGCATGCCGACGAACATGGCGCGGCTCGGCCGACCCATCTGCTCTTCAACGGCGGCGTCTTCAAGGCGCCGGGTCTTCGGCAGCGGATGGTCGAGGCACTCGGGCGGTGGCGTTCCGGCGAGGCACCGAAGCTGCTCGACGGCAACGATGATCTGGACGAAGCGGTCGCGTGCGGCGCGGCCTACTACGGTTGGTCGAAGCGTCGCGGAGGGATCCGCATCCGCGGCGGAACGGCTCGTTCGTACTATGTCGGCATCGAGAAGGCGGGGCTGGCGATCCCCGGAGCGCCGCGACCGTTGCGAGCGCTTTGCGTCGTGCCGTTCGGCATGGAGGAAGGGACCGAAGCCGACGTGCCGTCGAACGAGATCGGCCTGATCGTCGGTCATCCGGCGAAGTTCCGCTTCTTCAGCTCGCCGCACCGCAAGCTCGACGCGGTCGGCACGACGCTCGATCGTTGGGAAGAAGGGGACATCGACGAGACCGATTCGCTCGAAACGACGTTGTCGGGCGAGGGGCTGACCGACGATTCGTTCCTGCCGGTCCGCTTCCGCTCGCGGATCACCGAGCTCGGGACCTTCGAACTCTGGTGCGTCGGGACACGCACGCCCGGGGAATGGAAACTCGAGTTCGACGTCCGCGATGATGCGGTCGGCGAGCGAGGTTGAACCGGATGCGAACTGCGTCGACCACCGCCGATCTCGATCGCTCGGATGCCGACGAGGAGCGTCCGAGTCGGTACGTCGTCGGCATCGATCTCGGGACGACCAATTGCGCGCTTGCGATGGTCGATACCGAGCGGCACCCTGATCGGATCGACACGTTCGCGATCCCGCAGCTGGTCGACGCGGGGTTGGTCGAGAGTCTCGAGACGCTGCCGTCGTTCCTGTATCTTCCGGCGACCGGCGAGTTNNGCCAAGAGCTGGCTCTGCCATGCTCAGGTCGATCGGACGGCGCGACTCCTCCCATGGCAAGGGGCGGCCGATCTGCAACCGGTCTCGCCGGTCGAGGCGTCGGCCGCGTATCTGCAGCATCTGCGACATGCGTGGGACCAGGCGCATCGCGACGCGCCACTTGCCGAACAGGATCTGGTGCTGACGCTTCCGGCGAGTTTCGACGAGATCGCGCGCGAGCTGACCGTCGAAGCGGCTCATCAGGCCGGCCTGCGGCGCGTCGTCCTGATCGAAGAGCCGCAGGCAGCGTTCTATTCGTGGATCGATCGGCATCGTCAGCGATGGTCCGAGATCGTGCGGCCGGGCCAAGTGGTCCTGGTCTGTGACGTCGGCGGCGGAACGACCGACTTCACGCTGATCCATGCGCGCCCCGATGCGGCCGATGGGACGCGCGTCGCCTTTCATCGGATCGCGGTCGGCGACCATCTGATTCTCGGCGGCGACAATCTCGATCTGGCACTCGCCAAGCATCTGGAAGCGAAGCTCGGCAGCACGCCGCTGTCGGCTCGCGCCTGGGATGTCCTGCTGCGGCGCTGCCGCGCGGTGAAGGAAGAGATGCTCGGCGAGACCGGTCCCGACTCGCTCGGCATTCACTTGCCCGGCTCCGGAGCGAAGCTTCTCGGCGGCGGATTGCTGGTCGAGGTGACTCGCGACGAAGCGGAGCGAGTCCTGCTCGACGGGTTCTTTCCGTTGGTGTCGCCGAGCGAACGGCCGGTCGAAGGGGCGAGCGGCTTTCGCGAGTTCGGCTTGCCGTATGCGGCCGATCCTCGCGTGACGACCTATCTGGGAGAATTCCTGCGCCGCGCGGCTCGAGGGCAGGAAGCGATTCCCGCCGAACCGACCACCGGGATGATCCGCCCCGATTGGCTCCTGTTCAACGGTGGCGTCTTCGACAGTCCGCGCATTCGCCGGCGGATCGTCGAGCAGCTGGAACTCTGGTTCGGGAAGGGACCTGCCGAGTCGCGTTCCGTCGCGAGCGACTCGGGTAACGACGGATCGGCGGCGTGGAGTCTCGGGCAACTCGCACACGACCGGTTGGACTTGGCCGTCGCGCGCGGAGCCGCCTACTACGGCATGGTGCGACGCGGTCACGGCGTGCGGATCGCCGCCGGATTGGCTCGCGCCTATTACGTCGGCCTGGCCGGATCGCCGCCGCGCGCGGTCTGTCTGGTGCCGGCCGGGACCGAACCGGGCCCCGAGGTCGAACTCGAACGCGAGTTTCGCCTGCGAGTCGGCACGCCGATCGAGCTGCCGATCTACGTCTCGGCGACTCGCACCAACGATTCGGTCGGCGCGGTGATCGACGTCGATCCGCAGCAGCTGCGCAGTCTGGTCCCGATCCGGACCGTACTGAAGGTCCGCTCGGGAGCGGGCGTCGACGATGTCGTACCGGCTCGACTGCACGCGCGACTGACCGAGATCGGAACGCTCGAACTCGGCTGTCGTCAGACGGGAGACGATCGGTCGTGGCGACTGCAGTTCGACGTCCGAAGCGCGGTGCGGACCGACCTGGAAGCGCACGAGGGGAGCGGCGAGACGTTCGGCTTTCTCGACGAATCGGTCTGGGCCTCGGTACAAGCGGTCCTGCAGGGAACGTTCGGGCCGGACGGGACCGACGATCCCGAAGCGCTGATGCGACGCTTGGCCGATGCGATCGGCGAAGCGAAGGAACAATGGTCGCCGAGCACGCTGCGCCGCCTGTGGCAGAGCGCCTTCGAGCTGCAGGACGGGCGGCGGCGCAGCGCCAAGCACGAAGCACGATGGCTCAATCTGGTCGGCTACGCGCTTCGTCCCGGTTTCGGCATGGCGCTCGACGATTGGCGAGTCGCCGAGACGTGGAAGTTGCTGCAGGGAAAACTGATCCACGGAGCGGCCGCGACGAAGACCGAATCCTGGATCCTGTGGCGAAGGATCGCTGGGGGATTGCCGGCCGGTCAGCAACAGGCGCTCGCCGGCCCGCTGCTGACTCAGCTCCGCCAGTTTCATCGCCAGTCGACGACCGGCCGGGGCCAGGCTGCGAGCGTCGATTTCGGATCGCACGAGGCGGCCGAGATCTGGCGGTTGCTCGGCAGTCTGGAACGGCTGCCGGTCCCGCAGAAGGTCGAACTGGGGCGCTGGCTGATCGACCTGCGCGATCGGAAGAAGGTTCAGGCGACGCGCGGCGGCATCGTCTGGTCGCTCGGTCGACTCGGCGGACGAGTCCCGCTGTACGGCTTGCTGAATCATGTCGTGCCGCGCGACGAAGCGGCTCGCTGGCTAGATGCGCTGATCGCCGAGTCGCCTCGCGAAACGGGCGATCTGCTGACGGTGATGCAGCTGGCGAGGCGCTGCGACGATCGTTACCGCGACTTGGATGACGACCATCGGACGCGCGCACTCGAGTGGCTCCGGAGCGGCGGCGCCGATGACGGGCTGCTGCGGCTGGTTGCCGACGGGGGACGTCTGGCCTCGGAGCAACAGGCACAGCTGCTCGGCGACTCGCTGCCGCTCGGCCTGAGTCTCGAATGAGCGGCGCTGCTTTGGCATCGCAACAGGTCCTTGCTCAGCCGACGTCGCCGAGTTCCAGCACCTTGCCGTAGCGCACGAGCACCTGGCGGCGCAGCCGTTCGCAATCGGGGCTGGTCAGATCCTTGTCGTGCTCGAGCAGGCGGATCGCTCCTTCGCGCGCCTCGGCGACGACCTCGGCATCGCGGATCAGATCGGCGATCCGCAGCGGCGGAAGACCGCTCTGCCGCGTGCCGAGCAGGTCTCCCGGGCCGCGGAGCCTGAAGTCGATCTCGGCCAGCTCGAATCCGTCGGTGGTGCCGACGAAGGCATCCAGTCGCTGCTGAGCCTGTTCGTTGCCGATCTCGGCGAACGCACAGACGTATCCCGGATGATTCCCTCGCGCGACGCGACCGCGGAGCTGATGGAGTTGCGACAGGCCGAAACGCTCCGCCGATTCGATCGTCATCACGGTCGCGTTCGGCACGTCGACTCCGACCTCGACGACACTGGTCGAAACGAGGACCTGCGTCTCGCCGGTCGCGAAGCGGAACATCGCGTCCCCCTTCTCGACCGCACTCTGTCGTCCGTGCAAGAGATCGACGCGATAGTCGGCGAGCACGTCGTTGGTCAGGTTCTCGAACGCCGTCTTGACGCTCGTCAGGTTGCCGTCGTCGGCATCGTCGACCAGCGGCGTGATGACGTATCCCTGTCGCCCCTCGTCGAGCTTCTTGCGGAAGAACGTCCACCACTTGTCGCGCTGTTCGGCGTTCCCCAGATAGGTATGCAGCGGCTGGCGGTTCGGTGGTCCGTGGCGCAGCGTCGAAACGTCCAGATCGCCGAACGCGGTCATCGTCATCGTGCGCGGAATCGGAGTCGCGGTCATGACCAGATAGTGCGGATCGATTCCCGCCTGGCGGAGCATCGCCCGCTGCTTGACGCCGAATTTGTGCTGTTCGTCGACGATCACCAGCCCCAGGCGATCGAAAGGGATCGGCTGCTGGATCAGTGCGTGCGTCCCGACGATCAGCGGAATCGAACCGTCGGCGATTCCCGCGAGCGTCCGCTTCCGTTCGGCGTCGCTCGTGCTTCCGGTGAGCACGCCGACGTCGATCTTGGCGAGCGACAACAAGCGGCGAAGTCCCTTGAGATGCTGCGTCGCGAGGATCTCGGTCGGAGCCATGAGCACCGCCTGGTGCTTGTGGGCGACCGCCAGCAGCATCGCGTAGAAGGCGACGATCGTCTTGCCGACGCCGACGTCTCCCTGAAGCAGTCGGTTCATCGGGACGGCACGCCCCATGTCGGCGGCGATCTCTTCGATCGCACGGCGCTGGTCCTCGGTCAGATCGAACGGAAAGAGCCGCACGATCCGGGCATCGATGACCGAATCGACGGGGAGCGCCGGCGCTCGGCACTCGGCCAGCAGCTTGCGACGTCGCATCGCGAGCGCCAGCTGCAGCACGACCAGTTCCTGAAAGACGAGTCGTCGGCGAGCGGCGGCAAGCTCGTCGGCGTCGGCCGGCTGATGGATCCCGCGCAGCGCACGCCGGATATCGACGATCCTCCATTGATCGAGCAACCGCTGCGGCATCACTTCATCGATGCCGTCGACGCATGCTTCGAGCGCCCGCTGCGATGCGCGCCGGACATGATGCTGGGCGAGCCCTTCGGTCAGTCGATAGACCGGCAGGATCTGCCCCTCGGGCTGCGGTTCGTCCTCGCGCAGCACGATCAGCTTCGGATTGACGAACGCCCAGCGAACCCCTTCCAGTCGCGGCTTGCCCGAAACGAGCACTCGAAACCCCTCGGCGAGCTTCGATCGCAGGAACGACTGATTGAACCAGGTCGAGCGGACCTTCATCGAGCCGCAGTCGATGACGATGCCGAGAATGTGCATGCCGCTGCGACTGATCTTCGTCTCGATCAGCGTCACGTTACCGGCGATCGTCGCCGGCTGCTTCTCGACCAGGTCCTCGGGGCGAGTCGTCGGTTCGAGCGTCTCGTAGGCGCGCGGAAAGTTGAACAGGAGATCGCGCGCGTTGCGCAGACCGAGGCGAGCGAAGAGCTCGGCTCGCTTCGGACCGACCCCTTTCAGGAACTGGAGCTCGGTCGTCGGAGCGATTGGCGGCTCGGTCGGACGATCCGGTTTCGAGCGTGCGGAAGCGGTCGGCGAATCGATGCCGGACGATGCGGATGCGGACGAGGGGTCCGGTCCTGCAGAAGCGATCGAGCGAAGAGGATCGACCGGAAGCGAGGGATCGGTGGAGTCGGCCATCGGCGGATTCGGCGCAGCAAGGAATCGGCGTAGATTGGCCCGACAGGATGAATCTACCGATCCGCGCCGAACGAGGCCAGAGGCGAGACGGGAAGCTCGAGGCCGCCCACCTTTTCAGCGAGACTCCTCGCCGAAATCGCCCCGCCCGGATTCCCCTCCGTGCTCCAACGCCCCACCGGACACCCGACCGCGCCGCAACGGACGTTCGGCAGCCAGNNCACGGAGTGGCCGGGCCCACGAACGGGGCACCGCGATGTGTGCGACGTTCGCTCAGCGCCGCCGTAGCGTGGCGGCTGCGGCGACGGCCAGTTCGTCGCAGCGATCGTTTTCGGGATGGCCGCTATGCCCGGCGACTCGGGTGAAGCGGATCTTGTGGCGGACGACGAGTTCGTCGAGGCGTTGCCAGAGTTCGACGTTCTTCACCGGCTCGTAGCGATCCTTCGCCTTGCGNNCGCCAGCCGGCCGCCTTCCACTTCGCCATCCAGCTTTCGAGTCCCTGACGCACGTATTCGCTGTCGGTGAACAGTTCGACGCGGCAGGAGCGCTTGAGCGCCGCGAGCCCTTCGATCACCGCGCGCAGCTCCATCCGATTGTTGGTGGTGTCCTCTTCGGCGCCGCTCAGCTCGGTCTCCTTGCCGGTCGGCAGATGCCGCAGGATGCAGGCCCACCCTCCCGGCCCCGGATTCCCCTTGCAGGCGCCGTCGGTGTAGAGCTCGACTTCGATCGGTCCGACGTCATCGGAAACGGGCACGCGGCTAGGTCCTTCGTGGCAAGGGATCGCGGCGGAGGGAACGATCGTCGCTCGCCCGAGCGAATCGATCGAGGCTTCGCCGCACTGCGACAGCTTCGTCGATCACGAGACGCCCATCGGGAGCGGATCGCCGTCGATCTCGGGATAGTCGCTGCGCCGCTGGAAGTCGGTCCGTCGACCGCGCGACAGATCGTCCAGGCGGTTCGACAGATCCGACTCGCGTCGCGGCCGGGCATTGTAGCGCGTCGGCAACAGGATCCGAAAGGTACTCCCGCGCCCCACCTCGCTCTGAAACGTCACTTCGCCGCCGAGCAGATTGCAGAGTTCGCGGACGATCGAGAGTCCGAGACCGGTTCCGGAATACTCGCGCGTCAGCGAATCGTCGCCGAGCACCGCTCGCCCCTGTCGGAACTTCTCGAAGATGATCTGCTGGTCGTCCTCCGCGATTCCGACTCCGGTGTCGGCCACCGCCAGTTCGAAGGTCCGATCGTCGAGCGGTCGGGCCGAGACGACGATGCGTCCCCCTTCGGGCGTGAACTTGATCGCGTTGCTCAGCAGGTTGTTCAGGATCTGCTGGATCTTGGTCTGATCCTGCAGGATCGGCGGCAGTTGCGGATCGATCTCGACCGAGAGATCGATGTTCTTCTCTTCGCTCAGCGACCGGACCATGTCGCAGTGAGCGAGCACGATCACGTCGAGCCGGAACTCGGTCGCGTTCACCTCCATCCGCCCCGCCTCGATCTTCGCGAGATCGAGAATGTCGTTGATCATCTCGAGGAGCATTCGCCCCGACTTCTGGATATTGGTGGCGTAGCGCCGCTGCTTCTCGCTCATCGCCTCGACATGCTGCAGCACTTCCGAGAAGCCGATGATGCTGTTCAGCGGGGTGCGCAGCTCGTGACTCATGTTCGCCAGGAACTCGCTCTTCAGGCGATTCATGTCGTGCAGCTGCAGGTTGAGCTGCGCCAGTTCGTCGACCTTGCGATCGAGATCGTTGTTGGTGCGGCGCAGTTCGGCCTGGCTGTCGGCGATGTGACGCAGCATCCGGTTGAAGCTCGACGCCAGCTCCTCGAACTCGTCCCCCGTATGCAGTTCGGCTCGCGTCTCCATCTTGCCGTTGCGGATCTGGTCGCTCACCTCGCGCAGATGCTTCANNCGGTCGGACGACGACGTAACGGACGATCAGATAGAGGGTCACGACGCCGGCCGACACGGTCAGGATCGCGAGCGTGATCAGCACGGCCCACGTCCAGTGAATCGCCGCTCGGGTCCGGTCGGCCGGCAGGCTCAACCGCAGGACATGCAGCGCGTCGTCACCGGCCGCTCGCCCCGCCGCTTCGAGACTCGCTCCTCCCGACTGCAGATCGTTGTGACAGTCGACGCACTGCGGCGTGAAGATGATCGGCATGTAGTACTGATACGCGTCCTGATCGCCCGAGGAGCGTTCGCGAAAGAGCGGCACCAGACGCTGATCGGGGCCGAAAAGCGCCGGACTCCGATCCCCCGGCGCGAGCACCGAATCGCCGGCGGGATCGTTCGGCGAACGGAGCGAGGCGAGCGTCGCATCGACTTCCTGTCG
>DMPQ01000357.1 GCA_003455945.1 Planctomycetaceae bacterium | reverse complement strand
ATCATCAGGAAGATGACGTGCTTGGCACGTGGAGCGAAGTGCGGCGGCTTCAAGGCCGACGGCCGATCGGCGCGCGACGTCTCGCTCGCTCCGGCGCGGCGCAGCGAAAATCCGTCGGCGGCAAGCAGACCGGCGAGCGCGGTCCCGACGAAGCCCGCTCCCAGATCGCCGATCCACTCGCGGCGCGTCACGCCGCACGGGAATCGTCGCGCTCCCCGCGNNTGAGCGATCGGCCAGGCGTCTTGCGACGGCCTGCCGTTCGTCGTCGGCAAGCTGTCGATCCCAGACCGCCAACGCCGCGATCGTTCCGTTCCAGTACTCGCCGTCGATGTTTCCCTGAGTGCCGATCGTCCACGCGGTGTCGATCCGACGCGGGGAGAGCGGCTGAGAGCGTTCGAGCAGCGTCCGATTCCCCAGATGCACCGTTGCCCCCTCGCTTCCGCTGCTGGCGCTCAGCACGGCAGGGATCGTCCGATCGGTCCAAAGCCCGGCCACCGGAATGTCGTCGGTCCACCGGATCGCGTTCCCGGATGCGAGGCCGAGAAAGATCGACGTGCCGGCGTTGCCGAGCCCGCCGTTCCAGTTCGACACGATCTCGCGGAGTCCGTCGGAGCCGCGGTCGGTCACCACCGCGACGATCGTGAACTCGTCCCCCGTCACCAAAGGACCGTCGACCGCGAAGTGATCACCGTCGCCGTCGAAGTCGACTCGCGGCCGACCGCTCTCGCGATCGATGCTCGGTCGCCGCTGCGGATCGGATTGAGTCACCCGGCGTGAGGCGGAGGAGCGATCGAGCCAGCTTGCGACGCGTCCCCGCTCGTCGGTCTCGAGCCCGTCGTCGGCCAACAGCAACAGACTCAATCCGCCAGGCCAAGCGTCGGCGTCGGACTCGGGCGCGGCGGAACCGTCGGTCGAGTCCGAAGCGTCGCCGTTCCCGCGGCTTGCCGAACGCCGATCTCGGTCGGCGATCAGCGAGCGGAGGCGAACGAGATGAGCCGCTGCGGCGTCCCGTTCCGAACGACTCGGTTCGCGCCCGAATGCACGGCGCCACGCCGCATCGATCAACGCATCTTCGTTCGACGGTCGTCCGTCCGAGCCGACGCCGACCTGTGCGAAGAGATCGTCGACGGTGGCGGCCGCGAGTCGCGCGACGAACGGATCGTTCAGCAGCGCGAGCGCCTGAGGGGCGACGATGCTCTGCTCGCGGCGCGAGCAGGGCATCGTCGTGTCGGCCACGTCGAAGGTGGTCAGCAGCGGATCGATCAGACTGCGCGAGGTGTATTCGTAGACGGCACGGCGCCGCTGTTCGGACGGCGGCGAGGGGCTCCAGGCGGCATCGCGACGCGAGAGCCCTTCGAGCACTTCCTTGGCGAGCGTCGGCCGGAATCCCGGGCCTCCCATGCGCAGGTCGAGTTCGCCGGAGAGCGCCAGGAGCGAGTCGCGAATTCCCTCGGCATCCAGTCGCCGGCGATCGTAGCGCCACAAGAGTCGATTGTCGGCATCGATCGAAGCGGCTCGTTCGCTCGCAGGATGCTCCGACGAGCGACGATAGGCCGCGCTCGTCACGATCAGGCGATGCAGACGTTTGCTCGTCCCGTCGCCGAGCCCTCGGTCCGACGTCGATTCGGCAGGACTCGACCGACCGAGCGAAGCCGCCAGCCGATCCAGCAACTCCGGATGCGTCGGACGATCGCCGAGGAAGCCGAAGTTGTCGGACGAACGGACGAGGCCGTATCCGAAGTGCCCCTGCCAGAGTCGATTGACCCAGACGCGCGACGCGAGCGGATTGCGAGGATCGACGATGCGGCGTGCGAGTTCGAGACGTCGACCGGTCGTCCGTTCGTCGGGCAAGGCATCGACGATCGGCGTGTCCAGTTCCGGCAGCAGACTCAGGAACCCCGCTCCCACCGGCTCCAGCGGCCGCGTCGGATCGCCGGCGCCCAGACGAAACAGCGGCGGCGGCGCTCCCGGTCGATCGGTCCAGGCGAGCAGATCGTCGTGGCCGATCCGGTCGCTCGGCGGGCCTCCGAGCAGCTCGGTCGGGCCCGGCTGAACGTAACCGGCCCAGAACGCGGCTCCGATCCGGTAGTAATCCGCCTGCGGGATCGGATCGAACTTGTGTTCATGACAGCGAGCGCACTTCACGGTCAGCGCCAGAAAGGCCGAACTGGTGACGTGCACCAGGTCTTCCAGCCGCTCGTACTGATACTCCTCCGGATCGTTCGGCTCGTCGTTCCAGGTTCCCAATCGGAGCATGCCGGTCGCGATCAACGTCGAGCGATCGGCGTCGGGCAATTCGTCGCCGGCCAACTGTTCGAGCACGAACCGATCGAACGGCATGTCCGCGTTGACCGCGTCGATGACCCAATCGCGATAGCGCCAAGCGAACGGCTTTTCCTGATCCCGTTCATAGCCGCTGGTGTCGGCATAGCGAACGACGTCCAACCAGAACCGTCCCCAGCGTTCGCCGAAGCGCGGCGAGGCAAGCAGGCGATCGACCTCGCGCTCGTAGGCATCGGGACGCTCGTCGGCGACGAACGCCTGCACTTCGTCGTAGTCGGCGGGGAGGCCGAGCAGATCGAACTTCAGACGTCGGATCAGTCGCGCCCGATCGAGTTCCGGTGACGGTTCGAGACCGCGTTCGACGATTCCTCGACGGACCAGCGCATCGAGCGGCGTTCGCGACCAACGATCGGCCGAATCGAACGCGGGCGCCGGCGGCTCGACGATCGGCTGCAGTGCCCAGTGATCGCCGCGCTGGCGGGCGAGCTTCTCGGCCGAGGTGAGCACCTCGGGCTGATCGCTCGCCGCCGGCCAAGTCGCCCCCGCGGCGATCCACGCCTTCAGATCGGCGATCACCGCATCGTCCAGTCGACCGTCCGGAGGCATCTCGAGTCCGTCGCGGTACTCGATCGCCGCCGCCAGCAGACTCGCGTCGACGTCGCCGGGAACGACCGCCGGTTTGCCGGACGCCCCGCCGGATCTCAGCGAGGTCGAGGCGTCGACTCGCAGATCGCTCTCTTGTCGCTCGGCTCCATGACACTCGGCGCAGTGCTCGATCAGCACCGGGCGCACCCGTCGCTCGAAGAAGTCCCCCGACGCCGGATCCTCGTCGGCCCGGACGAGCGTCGGCGAGCACGACACCAGCAGCGACAGCGGAAGGGCAGTGCCGATCGCCCAGCGCCGCAGTCCGCGAAGCAGCGCCTCGGCCGAAGTCGGCGACATCGAGCGAGACGCGACACCGGAGGTTCGACGCGCCGAGAACCGCGCAGAGAACATCGTGTTCATGAGAGGGACGTCCCGCAGGTCGGAGAGGGGATCGGTGGGGGAGCGAGCGTCGATGGTGGGAACCGCCGCAGCGGCAGACCCTCGCGAAGGAGCGCCGCCGGGGGACGTCGAAAGGATCGACGAACCGACGACGCTCCACGGCCATCGTAGACCCGAGCCGATCCCCCAACAAGCCGAAGCGACCGCCGCCCCCCCCGAATCGAACCAGACCATCCGGTTCGTTCGTTCGCTCGGAACTGCGGGGCTGGAACGTCGGAAGCTGCGCCGGCGACGGTGGCGCTGAAGTCCTGCGATTCGGTCCCGGTTGCCCATCGCACGCCCCTTGGGCCAGCGGCTCGGTCAGTGGAAGTCGCTCGCACGGCACCGCGATGCGACGCGACCGCGATGCGATGCGACCGAGAAGCGACGGGACCGGAAGCCGGCGCCGCAACGAGACGATCGCAAGTCTCGATGAAGCGAGCCGGTCGATGAAGCGAGACCGTGCCGGTCGCTCGGGCACCCCCGCGCCGAACGCGACCGCCTCGGCTAACATCGGCGCTGGCGTGCGACGGGCACTCTCGACGGCTCTCATCCTTCGACGCCCCAACTCCTCCGCCCCTTTCTCTCCGACGACGGTGCCGATGCAAGGAATCGATTCGAGCGAAGGGGCTGACCCGAGCGGCGTGCCGCTGGTCGGCATCGCGGTGAATGCCGCGCTGGCGATCCTGAAGATCGTCACCGGCTTCTTCGGCAATTCGTATGCGCTGATCGCCGACGGGATCGAATCGACCTCCGACATCGTCACGTCGATGGTCGTCTGGGGAGGGCTGCGAGTCGCCGAACGACCGGCGGACGAACGGCATCCCTACGGCTACGGCAAGGCGGAATCGCTGGCGGGAGCGATCGCGGCCGTCGCGCTGTTGGCGGCTGCGGGAACCATCGCCTGGCAGAGCGTCGCCGAGATCCTGACGCCTCATCACCTGCCGCACTGGTCGACGCTGGCCGTTCTGGCCGCCGTCGTCGTCATCAAGGAGCTTCTGGCGCGGTGGGTCAAGCGCCAGAACGAAGCGTTCGGAAGTTCGGCGCTCGAAGGGGACAGCTGGCATCACCGCTCCGATGCGCTCACCAGCGCCGCTGCCTTTGTCGGGATCGGGATCGGACTGTGGGGCGGAGCGGGTTACGAGTCGGCGGACGACTGGGCCGCCCTCTTCGCTTGCGGCGTGATCGCCTTCAACGGCGGCCGCCTGCTGACCATGGCGGTTCGCGAGATGCTCGATCAGGCGCCGGGGGCCGAGTTCGAACGTCGTGTTCGCGAACTGGCAGCGACGATCGAAGGGGTCGAGGGGATCGAGAAGTGCCGGATCCGCAAGAGCGGCCTGAAGCACTTCGTCGAGATCCACGTCGAAGTGGACGGGAGCATCACGGTCGATCAGGCGCATCGGATCGGCGGCAAGGTCCGCGCGACGCTCCGCGACTCGGACCTGCGGATCGCCGACGCCCTGGTCCACATGGAACCGCGCGGCCATCACGACGATCGCCCCTAGCCAGCCCGAAGCATCCTCCAGCCCGAAGCGTCAGCGANNCTCGCCGCACCGCGAGCTCCTCGCTCTCGCCATCGAGCCGCTCGGCGCCGAGCCTCGCCGCGATCCCTTCGGCAACCGCCGCGCGCAGGTCGTCGGGGAGCGACCGGAAATGCTCCGACTCGACGAGCCAGCTGCAGCGGTAACGGAACAGTCGCTCGGCGAGATCGAAATCGCGCAGCGAGCGACCGGCGGAGTCGCGATTGCCGCGCGCCTCGAACTCGATCGCGAACCGACTCGTCCCCGCGATCGGTTCGTTCCAGCTCAGCTCGCCGTCGAACGTCAGGTAGTCGGCGAGTACTTCGGCGGCCGCTCGAATCCGCATCGCATACGCCTCGTTCGCCGTCGCCGCAGCGGCGCCTCCGGCGATCGCCGAATCTCGATCGGCAAGCGCCTTGGCGGCGGCGAAGCGCGCCTTGGTCATGCCGTTGATCGCATCGGCCTGATGCTCCAGCACCATCAGCGCGACCAGATCGCTATGAGGCGTCAGGTAGCCGCCGACGTCGAACCGCTCGCTCAGATCGGTCACGTTCGCCCCCGGCTCCAGATCGAGCGATGTCGGCTTGCGATCGTCCGGCAGTCGCAGATTGCCGCGATGGCGCATCGATCCGTGAGTTCCGGTGACGTACCAACCTCCCC
>DMPQ01000062.1:263-5228 GCA_003455945.1 Planctomycetaceae bacterium | reverse complement strand
CGGGGTCGGTCGCACTACGACAACGCCACGACCTCAGGCCATCGCACTACGACGACCGCGAGCGCTGAAACAGGGCCAGCAGCGGATCGACCAGATCCTGTTCGACGAGCACGGCGAGCGTGTCGCCGGGGGCGAGTTGGTCGCGAGCCGATGGAACGCTGACGAAATCCTGACGACTCATCGCCGCCAACAGACATCGAGGCGGGAGCGGCAGTTCGGCGACTTTCGCCTTGGTCGCCGGTACCCCTTCATGCACCTCGATTTCGAGGACTCGAATGTCGCTTCCGGCGAGCGCCGTACGACTGACGACCGGCCCGACGTTCAGGAAGCTGAGGACCTTCTTGGCCATCACCTCCCGTTCGCTGACGGCGAAGTCGATGCCGAGCTTGCCGACGATGTTCGCATAGTCGGGACGGCCGACGACCGCCAGGATCCGCTTCGCTCCCAGCTCCCGCGCCTCGACCCCCGCGAGGATGTTGCTCTCGTCGTCGCCGGTGCACGCGACGAAGATGTCGTTCCCGCCGATCCGCTCCTCTTCGAGCACGGCGCGGCGAGTCGCATCGGCGTGGATCACGGTGGTCGAATCGAGCTGGTTCGCGAGCTCCTCGCATCGCCCCGCCTCGGCCTCCAGCAGCGATACCGAGAAGCGTTCCTTCTCGAGGGTCTTGGCGAGGTGATAGCCGGTCTCGCCGCCACCGGCGATCGCGACGCGCTGACGGTTTCCGCTGTCGACATGGAACCGCGACTTGACCGCTTCGACATCGGCCGGCCGGCCGATCAGCGAGATCCGATCCCCCGGCAGCAGCTCGTCCGCCGCATCGGCGATCCGGACTCGGCCGTTCCGTTGGATCGATCCGATCCGGATCGACGACGGCAGCCCCAGGTCGCGCAGCGGCTTGCGAACCGACGTGCAGGAGTTCGAGAGCGCGATCTCCTGGATCTCGATGCCGCCGCGAGCCAGATGATCGACGACGACCGCTCCGGGGTGCCGACAGGCGCGAGCCAATTCCATCGCGGTCAGATGCTCGAGGCTGAGCATCCGATCGATGCCGAAGTGGGACTGATAGTCGAACGTACTCAGATCGCGGAAGACCGGCGCATAGACGCGCGCGATCGAACGCCGAGCCCCCATCGCCTTGGCCATGCTCGCCGCGACGATGTTCACCTCGTCCTCGCCGGTCACCGCCAGACAGATATCGGCGGTCAGGATTCCGGCCTGGAACAGGACGCTCGACTGAGACGCGCTGCCGGTGATCGTCAGCACGTCGAGTTCGTCGTTGATGCGTCGCGTGTTCGCCGGGTCCGAGTCGACCACGGTCACGCCATGCCCTTCGGCACAGAGCAACTCGGCGATCGACGAACCGACCGTCCCCGCCCCCAACACCACGATTCTCATGAAGGAGTTCCGTCAGGTCCGACCGTTCGCGAGCGACCGCGTCTCGGCACGGCTCCAGGGCATCAGAGACCCCAACCGGCCCACAGCAAGGCAGCGTAGATCACCGCCATGAATCCGATCACCCAGACCGCGCTGCGCCAGGTATGCGACAGGATCGGCCCGAACCGTTCGTCGCGCGTCGCACCGTAGACCAGGCTGATCGCCAGGATCAGCGGCACGGCGTAAACGAGCTTCCAATCGAACACGTTCATCGCGATCCTCGCCCAAATGCCTCGCGAACCGAATCGGTCATCGCCTTACGGCCACCGGCGATCGGCTCGTCACGAATCGTCGTCTTTGCGTTCGTCGTCGTCCTCGTCGTCCTTCCCCTCGGGGACGATGAAGAACGGCCCGGCGAACGCATCGTAGACCGCCAGCAGATTCAGCAGCCCCGCCACCACGGTGTAGAGCGTGCCGATCTCGAAACGATGCTGCAGCCGCTCGTGCCAGATCGACAGCACGCAACGCTGGTCGGTCGGAATCGGCCCCGGCGGAGGCGAAAAGGGACCGGTCGCGATCGAACCCGGAGTGCCGACCGAGACCTCTTCCAACACCTCGCCTCGTCCGTTGATCCGATACGCCCGATCGGCGAAGAACGGCATCTTGCCGTCGCGAGCCCGAAAGTACTGGATCACCGCCGGAAACGCCGGCAGTCCGACTCCCGCCTGACAGGCGAACTGCCAGTGGTAGTCGTTGGGGCGCCACGACGCGTAGACGACCTGACCGCCGCCGATGGCGACTCCCGAAACGTAGATCGACATGATCGTGACGAAGAAGATCGCCGCCTTGGCGAACCGGCGCTGATACAGATGGCCGGCCCCCGGGATCAACCACGCCAACAGAGCCGCCCAAGCCGGCTCGCGCAGTTCGACCTCCGGAAACTCATCGCGATCGTCGCTGCGTGCATTCACTCGGCAAACCCCGAACTGGCGGCGAACTCGGAACGACGTCGAGCCGACGGCTCGCCGCACCTTCCTGGCGTCCCGATCGGTCCGCGACCAAAGGGGGCATTGTAAGTCGAGGGGCGATTCCTGACCACCGCGCTCCCCGCCCGGCCGATCCGGCCGCCGGAGCCGTTCGCCCGAGCCACCGCTGCTGATCAGGTCGAGAGCTTGCCCCCCAGCAGTTCGACGAATCGCCGCATCCAGGCGGGATGAGCGGGCCACGCCGGCGCAGTCACCAGATTTCCCTCGACATGCGCATTGCTGAACGACTCGTTCGGACCGACGAACGTCCCGCCGCCGATCTCGATCTCGGGAGCACACGCCGGGTACGCACAACACTCGCGCCCGCCGAGCACCTTGGCCGCCGTCAGGATCTGTGCCCCATGGCAGATCGCGGCGATCGGCGCCGAGCGAGCGGCGAACTCGCGCACGATCTCGAGCACGCGCGGATCGAGACGGAGATATTCGGGAGCCCGGCCGCCGGGGATCACCAGGCCGACATAATCGCCCGTCGCGACCTGATCGAAGTCGGCCGTCAGGCGGAACCGATGCCCCGGCTTCTCGCTGTAGGTCTGGTCCCCTTCGAAGTCGTGAATCGCCGTCTTCACCGTCTCGCCCGATCGCTTCCCCGGACAGACCGCATCGACCCGATAACCGACCATCTGCAGCATCTGAAACGGCACCATCACCTCGTAGTCTTCCACGAAGTCGCCGACCAACATCAGGACCGCCGGGCTCGCCATCTCTCGTCTCTCCGTTGAACTCGATCCGGTTTCCGATCGCATCGAGTCATCATCGACGCGGCATAATCAGCTCGGTGCGAACGACTCACCGCGAACGCCGCGGCCGCCGACTCGCCTCGACGGCGCGCGAGACCGGGCGCGATGCGATGGCGTCGCCCGCCGTCGGCGTCTCGATCGCATGCGTCTCGACCACCGACATCGTTCGCCAGCGCCCCTGGAAGAAACGCCCTCCGAACGCCACGCACAACATCATCAGCCATCCGGTCAGGCAGGACCACCACCAGAGGAGCTTGCCGTCGAAGGTCTCGAAGAGCGGCTCGATCGCCGCTCCGCAGACGACCACGATCACCGTCGTCGCCACCAAGGTCCAGACGGTGAACAGCGTGTCTCCCGCTCCCTTGATGGCCGACGCGAAGATCAGCTGCCACGCGTCGAACAGACAGTACGCGGCGACGAACTTCAGCAGGAAGATCGACCAGCCGATCAGTCGCGCATCCTCGACCGGATCGAGCTGGTGGAAGATCAGGAACTTCTCGGGAAGGAACCAATAGGCGAACGCGAACAGGCCCGAATAGAAGGTCCCGATCGCCATGCCCGACCAGGTCGCTCGCGTCGCCAGATCGGCTCGTCCTCGTCCGATCTGATTCCCCACCGCGCCGGTCACCGCCATCGCGATGCCGATCATCGGCACGAAGGCGACCAGATTGACGCTGATCGCCAGCGTCGTCGCTTCCATCGCCAGCGGTTCCAGCCGCCCCAGAAAAAGCAGAATGACGGCGAACGTCGACCCTTCGAGCGTGAACTGCAGACCATTCGGTCCGCCGTAACGGATCATGCGCCACGCCAGGTCAGGATCGAATCGCCAGCTCGAGGCGAACGCGAACGTCGCGCGGTCCGTCTGCAGTCGCATCAGCAGCAGATAACAGACGACCTTGAACCAGATCGCGACGACGGTCGCCCACGCCGCTCCTTCCAGGCCCCACTCGGTGCCGGCGATTCCCGGTATGCCGAAGATCCAGAGGTAGTCGAGCACGATGTTGACGAGCGACGCCGCGACGTCGATCAGCATCACGATTCGGGTCCGATCGAGACCGACGAAGAAGGCGTTCAGTCCCGCCGCCAGCACCTGACCCGGCATACCGACTGCCATGATCCTGATGTACGACGCCTGGCGATCGATCAGCTCGGGAGCATGTCCGAACCAAACGAACAGATCATCGGCAAGAGTGGCGATCAGCAGGAAGCAGGGCAACGACAGGAGCGCGACGTAAGCGGTATGCCAGACCACCGCTCCGATCCGATCGGGCCGCCCGCTCCCGCGGTACTGCGACACGAACGCGATCGCGTAGCTCGCCAAGCCGAAGAAGAAGGCCGAGGCGGTCCAACTGAAGGTCCCCGCCTGCATCACCGCCGCCATGTCCAGCGTGTCGTACCACGCCAGGAACATCCGGTCGCAGAAGTACATCAGCGCGAAGGTCGACGTCGAGACGGCCAGCGGAAGCGCCGAGCCGAGCAGCTCGCGCACTCCCGCTTCTCCCGACCACCATCCCTGCCTCGCCCCATCCGCCGACATCGTCGCCCCTCGCTGATCGCATCCCGAGCCGCCGGCGTTCGTCCGCCGAACCGGCGGACGGACAGCGCCCGACGGGAAGCCTCGCAAGGTAGCCGATCGATTCGAGCGACCGAAAGGGGCCCTGACTCGAAGGGCATGCAGACCGGGCTCGATCGCAGGACGATCCGGCGGGTCGCCCCGTTGTGGGCCCGCGTCGTCCCCGACGCGCGGCCGTGCGACTCCGGTTGTTCCTGACGCTGCGCTGCTTGTTCGGCGTCGCTGTCGCACGCC
>DMPQ01000062.1:0-152 GCA_003455945.1 Planctomycetaceae bacterium | reverse complement strand
CGACCCGCCAGCCGTGACGCCGAGCCGCTTCGAGTTCGTCGTCGGCGATGCCCCCCTCGGGGCCGATCGCGACGATCACCTCGTCCGGCCCGTCGACGATCGCTCGCTCGATCGGCTCGCCGCTCGGATCCAGCAACCAGCGAATCGGCTCG
>DMPQ01000262.1 GCA_003455945.1 Planctomycetaceae bacterium | reverse complement strand
CAGCTCGACCAGCGTAAAGCCGCTGCGCGACGCATCGTCATTCCGCATGAGTCCGCCTTCGGGTCGCCGCGTCCCTCTCGGGACCGCTCGTCATCGATCGCGTGCGCCGAACCGACGATCGCACGTCGGTTTCAGTATTCATGCCGCCGCGAGTTCAGGCCAGGATCTCCGACACGAGTTCGCCGTGAATGTCGGTCAGACGATAGTCGCGTCCCTGGAATCGATAGGTCAGCCGCGTGTGCTCCAGACCGAGCAGATGCAGAAGCGTCGCATTCAGATCGTGCACGTGGACCGGCTGCTCGACGACGTTGAATCCGAGTTCGTCGGTCCGCCCGTGCACGTACCCGCGACGCACGCCACCACCGGCCAGCAGGATGCCGAACGAACGGTTGTGATGATCGCGGCCGTCGTTCCCTCCCTGCACCATCGGCGTTCGCCCGAACTCGCCCCCCCAGATCACGATCGTATCGTCGAGCAGCCCTCGCTCCTTCAGATCCGAAATGAGTGCCGCACTCGCCTGATCGGTATCGAGGGCGTTCTGAGTGACGCCGCCGGTCAGATTGCCGTGCTGGTCCCACACCTCGTGAAAGAGCTGCACGAACCGGACGCCGCGCTCGGCCAGACGCCGAGCCAGCAAACAGTTCTTCGCGAAACTCGACTCGTTCGGATCCTTGATCCCGTAGCGCTGCAGGACATGCGCGGGCTCGCTCGCCAGATCCATCAGCTCGGGAGCGGAGCTCTGCAGTCGGTATGCCATCTCGTACGCCTGGATGCGCGACGCGATCTCCGGATCGCCGATCGAATCGAGCAGTTCGCCGTTCAGCGCCGCCANNGTTGCAAGCGCCGCGCGTCGCGCGACAACCCCGCCGGATTCGACAGGTACAGGACCGGATCGCCGGCGTTGCGGAAGGTCGTTCCGCCGTACATCGTCGGCAGGAATCCGCAGCCGTAGTTGCTCGCCCCGCCGCTCGTTCCCTTGGCGCTCGTCAGGACGACGAACCCCGGAAGATCGCTCGCTTCGCTCCCCAGTCCGTACAGCGTCCACGAACCGAAGCTCGGACGCCCGAACTGCTGCGAGCCGGTGTTCATCATGATCTGAGCGGGAGCATGATTGACCGCTTCGGTCTGCATCGAGCGGATCAGACAGAGGTCGTCGGCGATCGCGCCGAGATGCGGCAGTCGATCGCTCAGCTCCATGCCGCATTCGCCACGCGGCTCGAACGGAAACTTCGGTCCCAGCAGCGCCGAGTTCGGATTGATGAAGGCGGCTCGATAACCTGCGAGCAGTTCGGCCGGAGGCAACTGCCCGTCGCGTTTCGCCAGTTCGGGCTTCGGGTCGAACAGCTCGAGCTGACTCGGCGCACCGGCCTGAAACAGATAGATGACTCGCTTCGCCTTGGCCGGAAAGTGCGGCTGACGCGGGGCGAGCGGATCGGCCGGCCGCTCGGCACGCGCCTCATCGCCGCGAGCCAGACTCGCTGCGGCGATTCCCGCCAAGCCGACGCCGCATTCCTTCAGGAACCAGCGACGCCGCAGGAACGTTCCGCGCTCCTGTTCGATCTTCGAATTCAAGTTCATCGCTCGGCTCCTCAGTTCTTCGCCATCGTCTCGTCGAGATTCAGCAGGACGCGCGCCGCGATCGTCCAGGCGGCGGCATCCTGAGGAGTCGCACCGGCGGGCAACTCGGGAAGCTTCGCCGGATCGCCGGTCGCCACCTGGCGCACATCGAGCCAGCCGTCGGCCAGTCGCGCCCGACTGCGAGAGAGCAGTTCGAGCAGCACCTCACGCTCTTTCGCGTTGGGGGAGCGCGACACGCACAGGCGATAGGCGCGTTCGATCCGCTCCTCGTCGCTCGGTCCCGCTTCGCGCAGCACGCGCAACGCGAGCGCTCGCGATGCCTCGACGAAGATCGTCTCGTTCAGACCGGTCAGCGCGGCGAGCGGCGTATTGGATCGGACACGTCGCGCGCACGAGGCGTCGGCGCTCGGCGCATCGAAGACCGACGTCGCCGGATCGGGCATCGAACGCTTGCGGAACCCGTAGACGGTCCGCCGATAGCGCTCCGCTCCTTCCGCCGGCTTCCAGTACGACGGATAGACGTAGTTGTAGTCGAGCACGTTCTGCGGGACCGGAGGGATGACGCTGGGGCCTCCGAGACGATGCGTGATCAACCCCGAGACGCTCATCGCGATGTCGCGCACCACTTCGGCGTCGGCCCGGAAGCGAGGCCCACGCGACAAGAGGCGATTCGACGGATCGAGCTCGAGGCTGCGAGGATCACCGACGCTCGAGCGGCGATACGTCCGGCTCATGACGATCGTCCGGATCAGCCCCTTGCGACTCCAGCCTTGCTCCATGAAGTCCCACGCCAGTCGGTCGAGCAGTTCGCGGTAGGCGGGGACCGGCGCGCGAGTACCGAAGTCCTCGGCCGTCTCGACCAGACCCGCGCCGAAGATCGACTGCCAGATCCGATTCGTCTCGACGCGCGCCGCGAGCGGCGAGCGGCGATCGACCAACCAGCGAGCGAACCTCAAACGCATCGGCTCGTCCGACGGTTCGAGCGGATGCAGCGCCCCGGGAACGTTCGGCTCGACCGTCTCGCGCGGGCGATCCCACTCCCCTCGCTCCAGCAGGTGCGTCGTCCGTCGCTTCGCTCCGTCGCGTTCGGCCAGGTGCAGGACCGAGGTGAGCGGATCGGGCCAGCGACTCCACGCCTGCTCGATGGCGCTATCGATCTCGTCGTGACCGTCGAGCGAACGGCGCCAGGCGTCGAACAGGATCGCCTGTTGCGATTCGCTTCGCTGCGACTCGTCGAGCGCCGCCGCGAGCACCGCGTCGTGATCGACCGGCTGAGCGGCCGGAGCCGGATCGCGCGTGATCGAGAACCGGGCGCTGCCGAGCATGTCCCCCATCCGCATCACGACCTTCAGCCGCGAGCCGGCGGGGCGATTCAGCGGTTCCGCCAAGCGGACGACCGCGACCGACGAACGGTTGCGTCGCCCCTTGCCGCGATCNNTCCTGCCACTGCGTCTCGTCCTTGCCGTCGATCAGCAGCTCGACCGGTCCGGTCGCCTGCTTGCCGTCCTCGCTTCGCCATTCCGGTTTCGACCAGTCGGCGGTCGCGTCGGTCAGCGTCAGCTTCTCCCAAGCGTCGGTTCCCGGAGCGGCGACGAAGAGCTCCAGCTCCTGGATCCCCCAGCCACCGATTCCGCTCCGTCCCGGTCCGTCGAACGGCAGATCGCGATGNNACGAGCGCTTCGAGTCGCAGGCCGGTGATGCCGTCGAGCGTCGGCTCGCACTCGAAGAAGACGTCGTTGCTGCTGTGGCCGATCATCAGGATCGACCCGTCCGGCTCCTGCACCGGATGATTCAGACCGCTGATGCTCTCGAGTCGAGTCATCTCGAGCGTCTGCCACGTCCCGGTACGCTCCGCGACCTCGCGACTCCACGCCGTCAGCTCGTCGCGCCACGCCGGTCGAGCCTCTCGCAGTCGCGTCTCGTTCGCGGCGATCTCGGCCAGCACCTCGTCGCGCCGCTGCAGACCGGCCGCATCGTAGACCCAACTGCGCGCCTCGTACGTGTCGTTCAGACTCGCGAACATCGCGTAATAGTCGTGCATCGACAGCGGGTCGTACTTGTGCGAATGGCACTGCGCACACTGCGTGCTCAGACCGAGCACGCTCTTCCCGATGCAGTCCAGGCGGTCGAACATCTCGACCTTGCGGAACTGCTCCGGAATGATCGCCCCCTCTTCGTTGATCATGCTGTTGCGCAGGAATCCGGTCGCGATGATCTGTTCCTGAGTCGCGTTCGGCAGCAGGTCCCCGGCGATCTGTTCGATGACGAACCGATCGTACGGCTGATCGCGATTGAACGAGTCGATGACCCAGTCACGCCAGATCCATTGATCGCGCTGCAGGTCCTTCTCGTAGCCGTTGGTGTCCGAGTACCGAGCGACATCCAGCCAATGGCGAGCCCACTTCTCGCCGAATCGTTCGCTCGCGAGCAGCGCATCGACCGTCGCCTCGTAGCCCTCCCGCGAAAAGGCTTCGACCTGTTCGGGAGTCGGCGGGAGTCCGATGAGATCCAGATAGAGCCGCCGACACAGGACCTCCGGAGAGGCCTCGGGGGCCGGGCTGAGTCCGACTTCGGCCAGTCGATCGGCGACGAACGCGTCGATCGGATGAGCGAGCCCGACGTCGGGAATCGGTTCCGCGACGATCGGCTGAAAGGCCCAATGCTCCTCGTAGACCGCCCCTTCGGCGATCCACGTCGCGAGCGTTTCGATCTGAGCGGCATCGAGCGTCTGCATTCGCTCGGGGGGAGGCATCATGTCGCCGTCGTCGTGCGATCGGACTCGGCGAATCAGCTCGCTCCCCTCCGGATCCCCCGGCACGATCGCCGCACTCCCGGAGTCGCCGCCGCGCAGCGCCTCGTCGCGAAGGTCGAGTCGAAGTCCCCCTTCGCGACTTCCTTCGTCCGCGCCATGGCATGACAGGCAACGGTCGGAGAGCAACGGCAGGACTTCGGTCCGAAAGTCGATCTCGACCGCGGAAGCGGGGAGCGCGATTCCGAACAGGATCGCGGCGAGAACGAGACGATGGGCCGACGGCGCAGCGCGGCCGACGACCGACAGGGTGAGGTTCATGACGAGCCTCCGTGGTCCGACAGGTGGGAAAGTCGAGGCGGGGGGTGATCGAACGACATCGGAAGGTCGTCGATCGACCGGCTTCATCCTAATCGGTCGGGGGTGCTGTCGCACGCGTCCTCGTCGCTCGCCCGTCGGATCGGCGGCGAGAGTCGACGGCCCGACGAACGGCAAGAGACGATTCCGGCCCGACGCGCGCGAACCAGCGCACTCGACTCGACGCCGACGTGCGATTTCGATCATGATGATTTGCTTCCGCAGGTCACGTCTCCTTCCGACAGTCGGCGCCGCCATCGTGCCCAAAGTCGTCTTTACCGCGAATCTCCGACGTCATGTCGATTGCCCGGAAACGACCGTGGCGGGCGAGTCGGTACGCGAAGTACTCGAGGCGGTCTTCGTCGAGAGGCCTCGGTTGCGCGGCTACGTGCTCGACGAACAGGGACGGCTGCGGAAACACATGGCGATCTTCGTCGACGGACGACCGATCATCGATCGCGAGACGTTGTCGGAAGCGGTTCGAGAGCCGAGCGAGATCTACGTGATGCAGGCGCTCTCCGGCGGATAGATCGTTCCCGCGACCTGCCTCGCGGCGGTTATTCGAACGGATGCTCCGGATCCCGAGTCGGCGGCAGCCGGCGACTTCGTTTTGTGCGGGAGTTCGATCGTGAAACAGCGACTGCTGGTCGGAACGCGGAAGGGGTTGTTCGTTCTGCACCACGAGGCAGATGACTGGCGGATCGCTCGACGTGCGTTCGTCGGACAGAACGTCTCGATGACACTGGGCGATTCGCGCGATGGCGCCCTCTATGTCGCCCTGGACCACGGTCACTTCGGCACGAAGCTCCATCGCTCGGACGACGGCGGCGATTCGTGGAACGAAGTCGGCGTTCCGATCTTTCCCGCCTTCGGCGAACGGGATCGGGAACGGCAGGCCGCTGCAGGGGAAATCGGAGCGAGGCGCGACTTCACCAAGCTGCACGAGATCTGGGAGCTGGTCGAAGGGGGAACGGATCGCCCCGGAGTGTTGTGGGCCGGGACGATTCCGGGCGGACTCTTCCGATCGTCCGATCGCGGCGAGTCCTGGGAACTGATCAGGCCCCTCTGGGATCGGGACGAACGCTGGGGCTGGTTCGGCGGCGGGAAGGACTCGCCGGGTATCCACTCGATCGTCGTCGATCCGCGCGACAGTCGCCGCATCACCGTCGCGATTTCGTGCGGCGGCGTCTGGCACACGGAAGATGACGGCGCTACCTGGGAGACGCGAGCGACCGGCATGAGAGCCGAATACATGCCTCCCGAGTCGGCCTACGATCCGAACGTCCAGGACCCGCATCGCCTGGTCGCCTGTCGGGCGGCTCCCGACCGCTGGTGGGTACAGCACCATAACGGCATCTTCCGCACCGACGATGCAGGACGTAGCTGGCACGAG
This sequence comes from Planctomycetaceae bacterium, assembly GCA_003455945.1. Taxonomy (GTDB): domain Bacteria; phylum Planctomycetota; class Planctomycetia; order Pirellulales; family Pirellulaceae; genus UBA11682. The sequence goes on along the minus strand of DMPQ01000262.1, from coordinate 20,735 downwards.
ATGGCGGCAGTCAGCCCCTCGGCGTTCGGGTTCGCGGTCGCCGTCCACCCTGACCAGCCCGACACGGCCTGGTTCGTTCCGGCGGTCAAGGACGAATGTCGCGTACCGACCGACGGACGCCTGGTCGTCACGCGGACTCGCGACGGCGGAGCGAGCTTCGAATCACTGCATCGCGGGCTTCCCGAGCGCGATGCGTGGGACATCGTCTTTCGCCACTCGCTTGCCGTCGACGATTCGGGGTCCTCGCTCGCCTTCGGTTCGACGACCGGCGGGCTCTGGTATTCGTATGACGGCGGCGACCGATGGAACCAAGTTCCGGTTCGACTACCACCGATCCACGTCGTCCGTTTCGGTTGAGTCGCTGCGGTGGCGGCGGTCGGATCGGGAAGTGTTCTGCTCGAGGTGATCCGCAAACGGGCGTTGGGATCGGACGAAGGCGACCAGCGGTCCGTCGGGCGAATGCCGAACGGCCGATCCATCGCCACCGTCAGATCGTCGCCTCGCCGCTCGTCTGCGTCTCGTCGACTGTCGCGACGGTCGGCTCCGGCTCGCCGACCGCCGAGACGTCGGCCCGTTCGGGGCGCACCAGGCTGACCACCGACTGTCCCGCTCGGAAGGTCGGCTTGGCATCCGCGGTGACGACGCTCAGCCGCTTGCCGTCGATCACGAACAACGGAACCGCTCGATCCCCGTAGAGTTTCCGATAGGCAGCCGCGTCGAAAGTGTCGGTCAGACTCGTCGTCTTGATCGTCGCGCCGCGGTCGAGCGCCGAGTCGAGCTCTTCGTAGGTCAGCTCCCCGGAGAAGAGCGTTCGCCCTTCCATCCGCCGCTCCCAATCGGATTCCATCCGAGTCGATCGTTTCTCGGCTCGTGCGACGCGATACACGTTGTCCCGTNNCGACCGAAGAGTTCTCGAAACCGGGCAACCGCCATCGAGTTGACCTGGTCGTTCGACGTCAGCGCCAGAAATCGACCGAGCCCTCCGAAGTCGACTTCATCGAGCACATGCTCCGACAGGATGTTGGCGAAGCAGGCGCGTAGGCCAAGATCGCGCGACTTGCGGATCCGCGGAAAGCGGGTATCGACCAGAACGACCGAGAAGCCCTCCTTCGCCAGCGCCTTGCCGATGGTGCGCGAGACCTGACCGGCACCGGCGATCAGCAGTCCCTGGGCATCGGGACGAGACAGTCCCAGACGCTGCGAGACGCGTCCGGCCGTCAGACCGTAGATCGCGACCGTCATGAAGATCACGGTGAAGGTCGCCGGCGCGATCGCCTCGCCCGCTTCTCCCAGACGAAGCGCAAAGACCGACGAGACCGCGGCGGCGACGATGCCGCGCGGCGCGAGCCAGGCGAGCAGCCCGCGCTCGGCTCGCGTCAGACGACTGAACGGCGTCGAGATCCAGACCGACACCGGTCGGACGATCAGGATCATCGCCAGCGCAAAGGCCGGACCGCGCCAACCGAGTGCGGTCAGCGACTCGAGCGGGACGCGAGCCGAGAGGAGAATGAAGAGGCCGGCGATCAGTAATGTCGCCAGCGACTCCTTGAACTCCAGCATCTGCTGCACCGGTATCGTCCGCTGGTTGGCGAGCGTGATCCCCATCACCGTCACCGCCAACAGCCCCGCTTCGTGATGCAGCCATTCGGCCCCCGCGAACGTGCCGACGACGAACATCAGCGTCATCGGATTCTGCAGATAGTCGGGGATCCAGAATCGCTTGATCATCACCATCAGCACGCCCGCCGCGGTGAAGCCGAGCAGCAGGCCGATCGCCGTCACCTCGGCCAATCCGCGAATCGCCGCGACCGTCGCCGAACCGAACTCCGCCTGGCGGATCGCGTCGTACCCCTCGAAGACGAGCAGCGCGAGCGTCGCGCCGATCGGATCGACGACGATCCCTTCCCACTTCGCGATCGCTCCGACCTTGCCGGTCGGTCGAATGTCGCGCAGCAACGGGCCGATCACCGTCGGGCCGGTCACCGTCAGCACGGCACCGAGCACCATCGCGACCGGAATCGGCATGCCGAGAAGCGTCGTCGCGAAGAAGGTCGCACCGACCCACGTGACCGCGACGCCGATCGTCAGCAGACCGATCAGCGAGCGAGCATGACCGCGGACGTCGCGAAACCTCAGGCTCAATCCCCCTTCGAACAGGATCAGGCCGACCGACAGCGAAACGATCGGCGAGAGGAGCTTGCCGAACATCGCTTCGGGATCGATCAGTCCGGTCACCGATCCCGAAAGGATGCCGACCACGACCAGCAGCAGGATCGACGGAACGCGCAGACGCCACGCCAACCACTGGGTGCCGGTACCGAGCACGAAGATGCCGGCCAAGACCAGCAACATCCGTTGTGTCTCGTCCATGGTCGGTCCGTTCCGAAGAGAGGGCTAAGGCGGCGGCATTATGCGTCGGAACCGACGAAGCGTCGATGCGAGTCGCGAATCTCCCCCCTTGCAGCGAAAGGCGGCCTGAGGTGCGATCGCCTCGTCGCCGCAGCTCCCGCCGTTCACTCCTCCAGCAGCNNCGGAGCCCCTCGCGTACCCGCTCGACCTGGCCGTCCGTCGACCAGAGCAACTCGCCGGACGTCGGCACGACCATGGAGCGGGCGGCGCGATCGGCGACTCGATCGAGTCGCGCGATGACGCGCACCCGCCGACCGTCATCGCGGCGATACGCGTACCCGAAAAGCCCCTCGGACGCATCGCTCGCCGGTATCAGCCGATCGGCGGCGAGCCATTGCTGCTCGATCCCGCGACGCCGCAGCGCCAGCAGCTCGCGATAGGTCGCGAAGGTCCGCTCGTCACGCAGTTCGGGCCGATCCCACTTCGCGCCGAAGAACGCTTGGGGGTCGGACGGGAGCGGCGCGCCGTCCCAAGCATGATGCGGGTACTCGCGCGCTCGACCGACGTCGTAGGCGCGGCGGAGTCCCGGATCCTCGAAGTCGGCGAAGAAGGGGAACGGCGCATCGGCCGACCATTCCTCGCCCATGAAGAGCATCGGGATCGACGGATAGAGGAGCAGGAGCGCCGCCGCGGCGCGCTGCACCTCGGGCGAAGCGAGCTGATGGAGCCGCCGACCGTGAGGGTGATTGCCGACCGAGTCATGCGTCTGCAGCGCGACGATCAGCGATTCCAGATAACGGCGATCGGGAGTCGAACCGTGCCACGACGCGCGATCGGCGGAGGTGACTCGCCGCACTTCGGGACCGGCGTACAGATAGCCGTGCTCGAGCGCCTCGGCCAGGTCCGCCTCGCCCCCGTAGTCGCGACCGGTCAGACGAAGTCCCGGAACGGTCAGCGAATAGATCGAGTGCATCAGACAGTCGGCCCAGATCGCGTCGTAGGGGGCCCGATCGCCCGCGATGCCCAGGAGCTCGGCGTCGAACAGATTCGCTTCGCCGATCAGATGGATCGTTCGCCCGGTCGCGGCCGCATACGCACCGACCGCTTCGCGGATCGCATCCACGATCGTCCGCTCGCGTTCGTCCCGCATGAAATGGATGGCATCCAGTCGCAGACCGTCGAAGCGATACTCGTCGAGCCAGCGGAGCGCGTTCTCGACGACGTAGCGTTCGATCGCCGCGGCGTTCGGACCGTCGAACGCGAACCCGTCTCCCCACGGTGTCCGATGTCGTCGCGAGAAGTACGGCGCGAACTCCGACAGGTAGTTCCCCTCGGGCCCCAGATGGTTGTAGACGACATCCAACAGCATCGCGAAACCGCGTTCGTGAGCCGCGTCGATCAGCGCCGCAAGTTCATCCGGCGTTCCGTAGTCCTTGGCCGCCGCGAACGGCGCGACGCCGTCGTAGCCCCAGTTCCACCGCCCCGGCGCCTGAGCGACCGGCAGCAGCTCGATCGCCGTGACGCCGAGCTCGGTCCAGTGATTCCGACGATCGTGCAGATCGCGATACGTTCCTCCGTCGCTCGCCGTGCCGACATGCAGTTCGTAGATCACCAGCGATCGCTTCGGGACGTCCGCGCGATCGATCCTCCGCTGGCGCCGCATCGGCGCCGCGACGCGCGACGGACCGTGGACCGAAAAGGGCTGCTGCCGCGACGCAGGATCGGGGCGAGGGGGTCCGCCGTCGACGCGCAGCCGATAGTCGGTGCCGACGGGACAATCGTCCGATCGTCCGACGAAGTAGCCTCCGCGCTCACGAACCAGCGGCACCGTCGCGATGACGGAGCCGGGCTCCGTTCCGCTCGGCGCGAGCAGCTCGACCGTCACGTCGCGTCGGCGCGGCGCCCAGACGCGGAAGCAGGTCGAACGAGGGCCGACCGGCGTCGCTCCGAGCGGCGTCGCCGATTCGGGAGCCGGTGATCCGTCGGCGTAGACCGGTCGCCCCCAAGGATGCTCGGCGTCACAGCGCCACAACACCGGACGATGCGGTTCGATCGAGCGGAGTATCGCCTCGCTCCCGCCAGGTCCGGTCGAGTCGCGGCGCTGCGATTCGTTCGCGCGAGACAACAGTCCGAAGCGGCGACAACCTTCGAGAACTCCTGCCGTGCCGTGCGCTTCGGCCAGATGGAGTCGATCGTTCCAGCCGGCGAGCGCATGCGTCTGTCGGACCTGGTCGGCCAGATGACGGTCGGCATTGCCGACGACGATCGCCAGGAACCCCGCCTCGAGCGCCTGGCGGTCGTTCCCCGAATCACCGGCGAAGACGATTCGGGTCGGTTCGATCCCGTTCTGCGACTGCCACCAGGCGAGCGCGGTTCCTTTGGCGACACCGCGCGGCAGCAGATCGATCAGCCCGATTCCGGTGAACGGATCGATCGAGTCGATCAGACTCCACGGAGCCTGCCGCGTCGCGATCCGTTCGAGCAGTTCGGCGACCCGCTCGGCACGCTCCGCCGGATCGACGAAGAAGCTGATCTTGAAGTCGGTCTGATGTTCGTCGGGCTGCAGACGAAGCGAACCGCGCGGCGTCAGGTCGGCCAGCAGGCGATCGCGCGGAAGCGGCGCGACGAGCTCTTCCAGGTACTGTCGATACGCGGACGAACGTTCGAAGCTGCCGTTCGTCCGGCGCAGCAGGAGCTCGGTGCCGACATCGGCGATGACCACCTGCGGCTCGGGGAGCGAGAATCGCGCGATCGCCTCGCGGACCGACGGGAACGACCGGCCGGTGACGTAGACCAGTTCGAACGCCTGTCGCGCCAGCCCCTCGGCCAACTCTTCGAGCGCCTGATGCTGATCGGGAGAGTCGTCCGCCGGAATGAAGGTGCCGTCCAGATCGGTCGCCAGAACCTGGGGGGCCGAAGAGGTGCGTGTCGAATCGCTGCGCGTCATTCGAGGTCTCGAGTCGGTCGTCGGAGGAGCGGGAGATCCTACCACAAGCGACTCCGCGCCCGCCGAGGCTCGCACGACGAGCTCCTCTTCGGCAGGCAACGCAGTCTCCGCAGCAGAGGCTCCTCGCGACTCAGACGCGCGTCAACCAGACCAGACGATAGGGATCGAGTTCGAACGGGTCCGAGGTGCCGATCGTCTGGTCGGTGATCTCGTCTCGAAAGAACCGACCGAGTCCGGCGGTGCGAAGGAGATTGCCGTCGATCGTCCGAGGTGCTTCCGAGAAGTTCGCGACGACGACCAGACGATGCCCTTCGCGGCTGCGCAGGAACGCGAGCAGATGCGGATTGCCCGAGGCGACCGGCGTCAGCGCATCGCCGCCGAGCGCCGGTAGTCGCCGTCGCAAGGCGATCAGCCGCTGCGTGCCGCGGAAGATCCGTCGCCGGATCGAACGCTCTCCCGTTTCGGCCGGATCCTCGAGCGATTCGAGATACTCCCAACGCATCTTCGGTCGGTGGATCCAACGCGTGTCGCCCGCCTTGGCCGGATCCTTGACGAAGTCGTAGTCGTTCAGCATCCCCCACTCTTCGCCCAGATAGAGGAGCGGGATGCCGGCGACCGCCAACGCGACTCCGTGCAACAGGAGCATGCGCCGGATCGCCAACTCCTTTCGCTCGGCGTCGTCCGCCTCGACCGCCTGTTCCAATCCGGCGAGCGAAGCCATCGTTCCCGAGATGCGCATGTCGCCCGTCTGGGCATTGTCCTGAAACGGCACGCCTCGCGCGAACGATCCCGGAAACTCTCCGGTGTAGAAGCGATTCAGGAAGCGGCGATGCTGATAGGGATCGATCCCCAGACTCGTCGCATCGGCATCGTCGAATGTCCAACCGATGTCGTCGTGGCAGCGCAGATAGTTCACCCACGCGGTCCCCGGCGGCAGACGATGGCGATGCTGCAGTGTCCGTTCGAGGAGCGCGACCTTGCGCGTGGCGAGCGACTCCCACAGCAGCGCCATCAGCGTCGGGTTGTAGCTCAGACGACATTCTTCGGGGCCGACGTACTTCACTACCTCGTCCGGATGGACGATCGCTTCGCTCTTGAACAGCAGTCCGGGAGCGGCGAGTCGCGCGAGACGATTGAAGACGCGGATCAGCTGATGCGTCTCGGGGAGATTCTCGCAGCTTGTGCCGAGCTTCTTCCAGACGAAGGCGATGGCATCCAACCGCAGGATGTCGACGCCGGTGTTCGCCAGAAAGCAAAGCTCCTCGAACATCGCGCGGAGCACGGCCGGATTGCCGTAGTTCAGGTCCCACTGATAGCTGTTGAAGGTGGTCCAGACCCAGCGGAGCATGCCGTCATGCCACGTGAAGTTGCCGCGGCGCACCGTCNNATCGGGAAAGATCAGGTAGTACTCGCGATACTCCCGCTCGCCGGCCTGCGCGCGACGGGCCCACTCGTGATCGTCGGCGGTGTGGTTGAAGACGAAGTCGAGCACCAGCGAGATCCCCGCCTCGCGCAGCGCTTCGGCCAGCGCCCGCAGATCGTCGATGGTCCCCAGTCGCGGATCGATCTGCCGATAGCTGCTGATCGCGTAGCCGCCGTCGTTGTCTCCGGGGCGGACGGCGAACGGAGGCATCACGTGCAGGTAGGTCAGCCCGAGATCCCGGAAGTAGTCGACCTGCTCGCGAAGTCGCGACAGATTCTCGCTGAACAGATCGACGTACAGCGCGCCGCCGACCATCCGCTCCGACTGGAACCAGTCCGGCTCCGCCTCGCGACGCCGATCGAGTTCCCTGAGCGACGACGGCCGATCGGCCCAGCCGGCAGCGGCGGTCAGCAGCAGCTGCTCGAGATGAAAGTGCAGATCGTACCGATCGCCGTAGAGCCGGCGCAGGGCACCGAAGAGCGGCGGCCACTCGCGGTCCAGGCGGAACAGGAACTCGTCGCGCACCTCCGCACCGACCTCGCGCTCGCTCCAGAAGCGATCCAGACGCGGCCGGATGCGGGCGAGCGTCAGCGCCGCCTGATAGTGCAGCTCGTCGTCGGTCGGAAGGTCATTCGAGCCGATCATCGGGAATCGCGATCTCGTCGAGGAACCGATAGTGCCGAATCCCTTCGAGGATCCCGGCCGCATGCGACGCCTGAGCGAAATAGACGCGAGGGCGATCGCGAAGCTTGTCGAGTTCCGGGCCGTGGTTGGCGACGACGACGCCGAGCGTTCGCCCCAACAGCATGCCGGCGTCGTTTCCCGAGTCTCCGGCGACCAGCACGTGCTCGGGAGGGAGCCCCCATTTCCAGAGCAGATGTCGGAGCGTCATGTCGCTCCCGCCGCGCACCGGAATGACGTCCAGAAACGTTTCGAGCGACAGCACCACTTTGGCTCTCAATCCCGCCTCGCGCAGTCGCTTGCGGATCGTCGCCACGGTCAGACCGCTCGCTCGATCCAGTTCGTAGCTGATCTTGAACTCGCTCTGATGCTCGTCCTCCTGAGGACGCAGGCCGGGGAGCGAGTCGAGCAGTTCGCGGATCGCGGCCGGCTTCCAGGCATAACCGATCTCCTGCCGCCAGCTTCGGTCGGGAGTCAGTCGTTCGCCGTAATGCAGCTGCGTGCCGACGTCGGTCGCGAGCAGATCGGGTCGCGGAAGGTGCAGGCGATCGATCAGGGCGAGCGCACTGTCCAGACGCCGACCGGTCGCGATGCCGAAACCGACTCGCTCATGACCGCGCAGCAGGTCGATCAGCGCCTCGAGCGAGCGATCGTCGCCGGTGAGCGTGTTGTCCAGATCGGTGATGATCAGACGATCGAAGTCGGGGAGGCGCCGGACCGGCGTGCGCGAAGCGAGAGTCGGTGCGGGCGAATGATCGAGAATGTCCTCGAGGTCGCGCAGGTAGCGCCTCGCATGTTGCCGCCACGAGTAGTGTTCGCGCGTGCCGCGGATCCCTTCCTCGGCCATCCGTTCCCGTTCGGCCGGATCGGTCAGGATCCGGACGAGCGCTCGTTCGAGATCGTCATCGTCGAACGGATCGATCAAAAGTCCGTTGCGGCAGTTGGCGATGATGTCGGTCGGCCCTCCGTCGCGCGTCGCCACGATCGGCAGGCCGCTCGCCCCCGCTTCGAGCAGCGTCAGACCGAACGGCTCGGTGAGCGCCGGATTGACGAACACCCCTCCGGTTGCCGCGGCCCAGCGATAGAGATCGGGAACGTCGTCGGCGCGATGTCGTTTCGGATAGGCGACCTTGCCGTACAGATCGAACCGGTCGATCAGCAACAGGATCTCCTCGATCACGCTCCGCTGCGGTCCGGGAAGCTCGCGCAGATCGTCCCGATTGCCGAGCACGAGCACCAGGTTCGCGAGTTCCTTGAGCCGCTCGCTCTGCCCGTAGGTCCGCACGAGCGCCGCCAGGTTCTTCCGCTCGTCGGGGCGAGCCATGGCGAGAATCGCCGGCTTGGACGGATCGGACAGAAATCGAGCCAGCTCGTCGGCGATCGGCGGGAGAGGATCGCCGGGACGCGCCGGCGAGAACCGATCGAGATCGACTCCCGGCGGTATCACCTCCATCCGAGACGGGACGTAGTGATCGTAGATCGCATACTGCTCCTCGACCTCCTGATGCGTGCTCGTGACGATCATCGCCGCCGTCTCGAGCGCCTGTTCTTCGGCCTCGATCCGCGTCGCGAAGCGATAGCGTCGTTCGAGCTGATCGGTGTCGGTCCGCCCCAACGACAATCGCCGACGTTTCACGCGACCGAGCGAGTGTCCGGTAAAGACGAAAGGCACGTGCAGCAGACTCGCCAACTGCGCTCCGGCCAGCCCGGCGTCGGCGTAGTGCCCGTGAATGATGTCGGGGATCCCCGTTCGCCGGAAATGCGGCAGCACCTGATCGACGAACATCTCGAGATAATGCCAGAGCGACTCCTTCTTCAGGTAGCGTTTCGGTCCGAACGGAATGCGGACGATGCGCGCCTTGGCCGAGATCGGTTCTTCCAGCTGCGCGTAGTCCTCGCCGACGCTCGGATCGATGATCTGTCGAGTCAGCAGTTCGACTTCGCGGACGTGCGCCATCGCCGCGAGCTCCTTCGCCAGCTCGAGGACATAGCGCACCTGCCCTCCGGTATCGGCGTCTCGTCCGAGCTCGGGATCGCGAGCGCGAATCAGGCCGTGCAGACTGATGAGCGTGATCTTCAGACCGCGTTCTCGTGCGGCAGCGAGCGCCGAATGCGGCTTGCCGACCGGCTCCTCGTTCGACTCGTCAGTCGGCATCGTCAGCACCTGCGACATCGTGTTCCTCCCTCGGCCAGTCGTCGGGCGGGCGGATCGCGATTCGATCCGCGGGACGGGCTTCGGAAATGCACACCGTGCGCCACCGTCGCTCGTCGCTTCCGATCGAACGACGTTCCTCCTGCGAAACGCGGGGCGAAACGATCCGAACCCGAGTCGTCGTCTCGGTTCGGGCGATCGTCGTTGCGGGACACCGTCGTCCCGCTCGACGGGACAGCGGTGTCCCTTCGCGGGCGCGAGCCCTACGATGGGACAGTCGTGTCCGGTCGGAGTCGTTCGCGTCGATCGCGAAACGCCTTCGCCGGACAGGAACCTCGCGACCCCTCGGCTTCACGAAGCGGGGTCGCGAGCGGCGGTTCGTCGACGGCGAGTCTCCGACCCCAACTCGACTCTCGACGCGAGGCCGATCGCAGGATGACCGCTCCACGAATCCCGCCGCGGACGGAAGGTTCCTCGCCGGAACGTCCGACGCGCTCGCGCTACGAATCGCTCACGAGCGTCAGCCCGGCGATGTGGCGGTTGTTCGAACAGTGCGAATCGCTCGCACCGACCGAAGCGACGGTCCTGATCACCGGCGAGACGGGGACCGGGAAGGAGTTGCTGGCGAGAGCGGTCCACCGACGTTCGGGGCGAGTCGGTCGATTCGTGCCGGTCGATTGTGCGGCGATCTCGGCCGAGCTGCTCGTGTCGGAACTCTTCGGACACGAGAAGGGGGCGTACACCGGTGCGGTCCGATCGAGTCGCGGGTTGGTGCGAGCCGCCGATCGCGGCACGCTCTTTCTCGACGAGATCGGGGACCTCGATGCCGAGGCGCAGCAGAGTCTGTTGCGTCTGTTGCAGGAGAAGGTGGTCCGACCGGTCGGCTCGTCCAAGGAGGTTTCGGTCGACGTCCGGATCGTTGCCGCAACGCACGTCGCTCTCGATCAGGCGGTCGCCGCAGGACGATTCCGCGAAGATCTCTTCTATCGGCTCGATGTCCTGCGACTCGAGGTCCCTCCGCTGCGCGATCGTCCCGAGGACATCGTCCTGCTCTTCGGACACTTCCTGCGTCGTGCGGCGAAGCGTTACCGTCTGAGAGCACCGATCTGCTCCGATCGATTTCTCGAAGCGATGGTCGCGTACGAATGGCCGGGCAATGCCCGACAGCTCGAGAACTTCGCCGAGCGTCTGGTTCTGGCTCGACCGCAGCGAGCCCTGACCGAACGGGACTTCGACGACCTGGCCGCTCCTCGCACCGCGACGACGTCCGCCTGGCCTTCCGAATCCGATCCGGCGAACGCTCGACCGGACGATGCTTCGACGACCGCCACGCCTCGCAGCGAAGTCAGCGGCATCGCTTCGCTCGATCGTCTCGATCCGGACCTCCCGCTGACGGAGCAGCTCGAACAGCGAACCGCGGCGGTCGAGGCCGACTACTTTGCGGTACTGCTCGAACGCCATCGCGGCCGGATCGATGCGGTCGCACAGCAGGCGGGCATCAGTCGCCGAACGCTGTCGCGCAAGCTCAAACGTCTGGGACTCGACAAACGGGACTTTCGAGGGACGCCGGATCGCGGGAAGGGGACCGAGTAGGCGAAATCGATGCCGCCTTGCCCCCCGGCGTGACGAGCCGCGACTTTACCGTCCTTCGGCCTCCGACTAGGCTGTCCCGACGACGGGGACCGGTCCGGCTGTGCTTCGCAACGAGCGCCGGCAGCCGAAACCGTCGTCCCACCTCGACGCGCCCCTCTGCCGACCCAGCAGAGCGAATCCTGCCGGCGCGTCTCCGATTCCTCGATGTCCTTCGTCATCGGCCGCTCCTCGAGCGGTCGTTCGGCCGAGGCGTCGCCGGAGCCCTCCACGCATGTCTCGCCGCTCTCTTCGCCGGATCGATCCGATCCGCTCGCTCCTCACGTGCGCCCCCTGCGCCTCGCGTCGATTCGCCACGCTCCTGTTGGCTGTCGCGACCTTGTCGATCGTCGGCGCGAGCGGTTCGAGACTCGTCGCGCAGGACCTCGCCCGCCTGGCCCATCCCGATGTCGCCGAACGAGTCGGATTGGACGACGAGCAGCGAGCCGCGATTCAGCGACTGATCCAGCAGCGGGCCACCGAAGTCGCCGCGACTCCGGACGATCGCGAAGCGATCGCGACTCGCTTTCAGCAGGCGGCTCGCGCCCTGCTGAGCGACGAGCAGTGGAACCGTTTCGCCGGTGCGCCGAGCGCCGAGCCGCTGAGATTCAACTTTCGCGATCAGCCTTGGACCGACGTGCTGGAGTGGTTCGCGCGGCAGGCCGATTCGTCGCTCGTCATGGACGAAGTCCCTCCCGGGACCTTCACCTACTCGGATCTGCGGAGCTACTCGCCTGCCGAAGCGATCGATCTGCTCAACGGTGTCCTGCTGACTCGCGGCTTCACGCTCGTTCGTCGCGAAAAGATGCTGCTCGTGCTGCGGGTCAGCGACTCGATCCCGCTCGAACTGATCCCTCGCGTCAAGCTCGAGGAACTTGCCGAGCGAGGTCGATTCGAGATGGTGGCGGTCGAGTTCTCGATCGGCGACCGGGCGATGGACGCGGTACTCGCCGAAGTGACTCCGTATCTCGGTGCATTCGGACGCGCCGTACCCCTGCCGCAGAGTCGCAAGCTGATCGTGGTCGAAGCGGCGGGGAAGATGGAGACGATCAACGTGCTGATCGCGTCGGTCCCCGGCCCGCCGCCGCGCCGCCCCGATCCGCCCCCTCCGCCGAAGCCGGTCTTCGCTACCTACTCGATCGGCAACCTCGATCCTGCCTCGACGCTCGAGACGATCGGCAAGCTGATCGGCGAAGAAGGGCTGACGGTCGACGCCAAGACGAACGTGCTCAACGCGTTCGTCATCCCCGATCGACAAGGGGCGATCGCGAGCTTCCTCGAACAGATGATCGCCAAGCAGTCCGAACGAGGCACCTCGCGGCTCGCGGTGTACGAAGTCGACGCGGCGGCCGGACTGGCCGTGCGCGATCAGGTGGCGTCGGCCGTTCCGGGAGCGANNGCGACGGCGACGCTCGATACCGCCGGCACGCATCTGATGATCTCGGGGGACGATGCGACGCTGGACGAGGTCGCGAAGCTGCTCCAGCCGCTCGGGCTGAAGCAGCTCGGCGGCGGTGTCGCGACCGACGGCGATCGAGCGCTGCAGGTCCACCGACTCCCCTCGGCTCAGGTCGCGTCGGTCGCGGCGCTGCTCGAGGAACTCCTGCCGTCGGCCCGTCTGGTCCCGGATGTCGCGGGGGGGCGCCTGATCGCCGAAGCCTCGCCGACCGATCAGCAGCGGATCGTCGAGCTGATCGGGACGCTCGAGACGATGGAGCGCGAGAACCAACCGCTCGTCCGTCGTTTGCCGACTCCCGAAGGGCTGGTCGCCGCCGATCTGGCGCGTCTGGCCGCGCTCGTTCCGGCCGTGACCGCGACGCTCGATCCGTCGGGTTCGGCGATCGTCGTTACCGGCCCCGCCGCCGATCAGGATCGCTTGGCAAAATTGATCGAGTCGTGGAGCGCTACGGCGATCGAGCCGGCGGAGCGAAGCTATCGGACGTATCGCGCCACTGACGCGGTCCTGGCACGATTCCGCTCGGTCACCACCGCGCTCCCCGACGAGTTCCGCGGCATGACGATCGTTCCGAGCGAGACGTCGGGCGAGCTGACGATCGTCGCCGACGCCGCGACTCATGATGCGGTCGCCGGCTGGATCGAACGCCTCTCGACCGAGGCGACGGAGCGTCCCGATCGCGAACTCCGGTCGTTCCCGATCGACACCCGTCGTCGGGCGTTGGCGACCGCCTGGGTGACTCGCAACCTTCCGGCTGCGGAACTTCTGTCGTCGCCCGACGACGAGCGGCTGCTCGTCTCGGCGACCTCCGACGATCTCGAACGACTGGCGACGTTTCTCGATCGCCTGGCGACCGAACTCCCCGAGCAGGACGAGTCGGTGCTGATCGCCTATCCGGTCGAACACGCCGATCCGACGACGCTCGCCCCTTTGCTGCAGCGACTGGTCGGCGATTCGGAGTTCGTCGTCGACGTCGCAGGGCGACAGATCGTCGCCGTCACGACGCTCGCCAAGCACGCGCGGCTGAAGGGGGCACTGCAGCAGATCGATCGTCCGGAGGGAGCGGTCGGCGAGCCGGAGCTGCGCTGNNCGGCGGGACGACGGTGTTGCCGATGCTCCAGCCGCTCTGGCCGACGGCCCGCCTGTCGATCGACACGAATGCCGGACGACTGCTTGCCTTCGCGACACCGCTCCAGCACGAAGAGTTGGCCGCGACCCTCGACATGCTCGCCGGAGACCAGGCGACGGGGAACCGGTCGCTGAAGGTGCATCCGGTTGCCGCCGGCGATCTGACGTCGCTGCCGACGATCCTCCGCCAGATCGCTCCGGGGGCGCTGTTGAGCGTCGATCCGACGTCGCGCACGGTGTCGGCGTGGGGGACCGACGAGGAACAGAAGAAGATCGAGTCGGCGCTGACGCAGCTCGGCTCGGTCGCTCAGGATCGCCTCGAGCTCCGGATCCACGACATCTCGAGCGATCGTACGATCGCTCGCGAACGAGGCCCGAAGCTCGTCATCGGTCTGACCGCCCTCTTTCCGGCGGTCCGCGTTTCGCTGGATGACCGCGGCGAACGGATCGTCGCGTTCGGTCCTGCGGCCGAACAGGAGCGGGTGCGTGAGTTTCTCGAGCGAGTCGTTTCGGGAGAGCCGGGGCTCGAAGGGCGCACGATGCGCGCCTATCGACTGGGAACGATGACGGCGGCGGCGTTCGAGACGCTCTTGGGGCGAGTCGCTCCCGGTGCGACGGCGACTCCGGTCGGCCCGACCGGACCGGTCGCGGTCTGGGGGACCGACGAGGAGCATGCGGCGATCGATCAGGCGCTGCAGGGGATCGAGCGCGAGACGAGCGGCACCGACGACATGTCGCTGCGGACCTACGAAATTCCGCGATCTCAGGCGGCGACGTTTCCGACGCTGCTGGCTCGCCTGAGACCGACCGCGACGATCGTGTCGGGCTCCGGAACGACCTCGGTGGTCGTCTTCGACCTGCAGGCGGGACACGCGATCCTCGGCGAATGGGTCGTCTCGATGACGGAACTCGATGCTCGCGGCAGCGTTCCGATCCTTCGCTCGCACACGGTCCGTGAAGACCTGAAAGGGACCGTCGTTGCCGGCCTGACGGTCGACGAGCCGACGATCCGCTGGGTAACGAGCAGCGATCCGCGATCGATCGTCGCCTGGGGGACCGAAGCGCAACAGACGTCGATCGCCGCCGCGATCCGCGATCTCGAAACGGAGGTTCCTCCGCCGGCCGAACGCCGCCTGGCGCGACATCCGCTCGGTGCGGTCGATCGGACCCGATTGATCGAGGTGCTGGAGCAGACGCTCGACGAACTCGAGGTCGTTCCTTCGCCGAGGGCCGACGAACTGGTCGCCTTCGGAACCGACGAGGAACATGCTCGCGTCGACGAGATCGTCGCGCAGCTGGCCGAGCTCGGACTGGAAGCGGGGCAGGCGACCGCGCGCGTCGTCTCGTGGCGGACCGTGACNNGCTCGCCTCGACCACCGTTGCGGCGGCACTCGAGGGGACGATCCCCGCCGGACTTCAATTGCGCCCGATTCCCGGAGTGCCGAGCGTCGTCATCTCGGGGGCCGACGAAGAAGCGCTGGCCACCTTCGCCGCGCAGATCGAGCGGACGGTCGATGAACTGAGCGGCACCGACTCGCTCGTCTCTCGCCCCTTTCCGCTCGAACATGCCGATCCGACCGCCGCCGCGACCGTTCTGCGCGCCATGCTTCCGCAACGGATCGTCGCCGCCGACCCGGCCAGTCGTCAGATTGCGGTGACCGCCGAACCGGACGAGCTGGAACGGGTTGCCGAGTTCCTAAAGCAGTTCGATGTCCCGCCGCTGTCGGGCGAACGGACGACGAAGATCTATCGGATCTCGCAGGGGAGCGCCCGCGGACTCGGATTCAGCCTCTCCGAGATGCTTCCCGAAGCGACCGTCTTCGGCGATCGGGAACTCGACCTGATCGTCGCGACTGCCGGCGAGAAGGACCACGCCAAGATCGCGGCGGTAATCGAACAGTACGAGCTGCTCGGCAGCCAGTCGGGGCGCGAGACGCGAGTCTTCCTGTTGCAGCGAGCCGACGCCGGCGACATCGAGAACGGCCTCCAGTCGCTCGCTCCCGAAGCGACGATCGCGGCCGACGGTCCGACGAACTCGCTGATCGTCACCGCCACCGCAGCCGATCTCGAACGGATCGATTCGGTCGTGCGTCAGATCGAAGAGGGGACCGACGGGAATCGGATCACGCGTCCCTATTCGGTCGGCGATCGCGACCCCGACTCGATCCGCTCGGCCCTTTCGCCGCTCCTTCCCGGCGCTTCGATCGTCAGCGATTCGGAGGCCGGGCTGCTGCTGGTGACCGCCGACGAGTCGGCTCATGCTCAAGTGACCGGGGTACTCGACGAGCTGAAGAAGCTCCCCGGGCGCGAACCGATCTTTCGGGCTTACGCGTTGGAACACGCTGCGGCCGAAGCGGCAGCCGAAGCGCTCGGCGATGCGATGCCGCGCAGTCGCTCGCTCGGTATCGGCTTCGATGCCCAGACGTCGACCCTGTTCGTCGTGGCTCGCCCCGAGGAGCACGAGACGATCGACCAGATGATCCGCCAGATCGATCGCCCTCCGGTCGACACCCGCCGACGTCGGCTGCAGACCTTCCCGCTATCGGGAGTCGACGGCGATTCGGTCGTCGAAGCGGTCGAGGCGCTCTTCGTCGACGCTCGCCCCGCGGTCGACGTCGACTATGACGAGGAGAATGGGCGGCTGGTCATCGTCGGCGACGACGAGCAGCTGGAACGGGTCGGCGAGACGATTCGGCAGTTCGACCCGCCGTCGCGCGAGATCGCGATCTTCACGATCCTGCGGAACGACCCGAGTGTCGTCGCCGGAACGATCGACGATCTCTTTTCGGACGAACCGTTCTCGCAGCAGCCGACCGTCACGATCGACTCGACGTCGGGTCAGTTGCTGGTCCGCGGCGAAGCGCGACAACTGGAACGGGTGCGCGAACTGCTTGCGCGGCTCGGTGAGGCGACCGATGCCGAGGAACCGGTCGGCCGCGCGCCGGGAAGCGGACGAGGTCGGGTCCGTTCGCTCCCCGCTTCGGCGCGGCTCGACGAAGCGCTGCGACGGGTGCGCGAAATCTGGCCCGAAGTCCGATCGAATCCGATCGAGGTGCTCGGTCCCGACGACGACGACAAGCGATCGACGACTCCCGACAAGGGATCCAAGTCGTTCGAGACGCCGCAGGAACCGTCCGCGCGAGTCGGCTCGTCGGACGACGACGCCCTCGGTTCCGCGCCGCAGCAGGAACTGCCTGCCGCGCCGATCGTCGTCATCCCCGGAATCGATCGTTGGACCTTGGCCTCGGATGATCTCGAGGCGCTCGATCAGTTCGAGACATTGCTGCAGGCGGCGCTGGAACGAGGTTCGGCAGTCGCGACGATCGGCAGCTTTTCGGTCCATCTGCTCAAGAACGTCGGCGCCGACGATGTCGCCGAGACGCTCAACGATCTGTACCGCCGGGTCGCTCAGACGGGACGCGGGGGAACGTCGCTCGGCCGTGTCTCGATCGTCGCCGACGATCGGATCAACGCGCTGATCGTCCATGCGGGACGCCTGGAGCGCGAGACGATCGAGGAGCTGATCGCCGTGATGGACTCGGATGAGCTGATGCTCAATCTGAAGAGTCCGGCTCCGGAGCTGATTCCGCTTCGGCATGTCGGCGTCGAACGGGCACTGCGGATCGTCCAGACGGTCTACCGTTCGCAGCTCTCGAGCGGCGGAGGGCGCCGAGCGATTCCGATTCCTGAAGGGGTCTCTCCCGAGATCGCGACGGTCCTGCAGCAGGTCAACGCGGCCGCGTCGGCGCCGCTGCTGACGGTCGAAGGGGATGAGGATTCGAGTTCGCTGATCGTTCGCGGCCCCGATGAAGTAGTTGCGGACCTGAAGGCGTTCATCGCCAAGCTCGACGATCCGGAGGTTGCGGCGCGGGGGACCCGAGTCGACGTGATTCGTCTGGAGGGGACCAACGGTGAGCGGATGGACGAGGCGATCCGGCAGCTGATGCGTTCGCGCCGACGGTGAGCCGGCGCGGTCGGTCGATCGCACTGACATCCGTCGCCGAGGCCGAACGATCTCCGATGCCACGCGCCGGTTCGGACGACTCCGTGGGCCATTCGGCATCGCGCGAAGGGCAAGCGATCGACCACCGGCACTCCCCCGAAGGGAGGCAACTTGCGTTGACCCTACGGGGCGTGACGACTAGACTTTTCGAGTCGACTCGGCTGTCGGCCACCCCGCCTCGATCCCGCCTTCCTTCGATATCCCACCCGCCGACTGTCGTCCCCCCTCGCCGGATCGCGACGTGAACGTCGAATCAGGATGCGGCGACTCGGACGGTCGATCCCCGATTCGGTTCGCTCTTGCTGCGGCCTCGAGTGCAGGCAGTAGGTCCGTCCCGACTCCCTCCCGCCTGATTACCTTTCCCGCCGACTTCGATCGCGTTCCGAGAACGGATTTCGGTCGCCGATCCCGTCCTGCCCCTGCTTCCGACCTCTTGCCGTCGAACGGATTCGCGGAGCTGCGCATGATCACGAACAACCCTTCCGTCGCCACGATGGAGTCGTCGACGCTGCGACGCGTCGCCGACGAACGTCGAGCGGGCCGAGGCTGGGACGAGCTGTCGGACGAGTTCGATCTCGGTTCCGGCCGCGAGCTGATGGCTCGCGTCGCCGCCTCGCTCGGCCTCGAACATCTCGAGGGGGACGAGACGCCGGTCCAGCCCGAGGCGCTCGAGGGCTTTCCGCTGAAGCTGATCCATCGCTTCGAAGTCTTTCCGCTCGAACGGACCGAAGGGCGATTGCGTCTGGCGGTGACCGATCCGTTCGACTTCAACGCATTCGATACGATCGCGACGGCGATCGAGTGCGAGATCACGCCGATTCTCGCTTCGGACGAACTGGTCCAGCGGCTGACGAAGAAGTTTCTGGGAGTCGGTGCCGAGACGGTCGACGGCCTGATCGCGCTGCGGCAGCAGAACGGCGACGTCGAGATGCTCGAGGAGCTGACGCTCGACGGCTCCGAGGATGCCGAACAGGCTCAGCAGGCCTCGGTCGTCCGACTGGTGAACGAGATCCTGTCGGAAGCGATCGAGAATCGGGCGAGCGACATTCACGTCGAGGCGCAGGAGTCGGGACTGAAGCTCCGCTATCGGATCGACGGCGTGCTGCAGCGCCAGCCGACTCCTCCCGAGATGAATCACTTCCGCGCCGCGATCGTCAGCCGCCTGAAGATCATGGCGAAGCTGAACATCGCCGAGAAGCGGATCCCGCAGGACGGACGGATCAAGCTCCGCGTCTCGGGGCGCGAGATCGACATCCGCGTCTCGATCATCCCGATGCTGCACGGCGAAGGGGTGGTGATGCGCGTGCTCGACAAGGCCAATCTCGCCTTCTCGCTGAAGGGGATCGGCATGTCGGACGACGTCTACGATCGCTTTCAGCACCTGATCCGATTGCCGCACGGGATCATCCTGGTCACCGGTCCGACCGGAAGCGGCAAGACGACGACGCTCTACAGCGCGTTGGCCGAGATCAAGAGCGAAGACACGAAGATCATCACGACCGAAGATCCGATCGAGTATCAGCTCGAGGGGATCAACCAGATTCAGGTACAGCACAAGGTCGGCCTGACGTTCGCCGCCTGTCTGCGGGCGATCCTGCGTCACGATCCGGATGTCGTGCTCGTCGGCGAAATCCGCGATCTCGAGACGGCCGAGAACGCGACTCAGGCGTCGCTTACCGGGCACTTGGTCTTCAGCACGCTCCACACNNTGGGGGTCGAGCCGTTCCTGGTGTCGAGTACCGTCGAAGGGATCATGGCTCAGCGTCTGGTTCGGCGACTGTGTGCCGAATGCCGCGAATCGTACGAGCCGAACCCGAACGAACTCCCCGCCGACTTTCCGTTCGCGCTGTTGGCCGAGCGGGGAGGGCGTCTGATGCGCAACGTCGGCTGCGATGCCTGTCGCGGAACCGGGTACCGAGGCCGGATGGGGATCTACGAACTGCTGACCGCCAACGACGAGGTACGGCAGCTCGCCAGTCGCCGCGCGCCGTCGAACGAGATCAAGAACGCGGCTCGTCGCGCCGGCATGCGGACCTTGCGAGAGGACGGTTGGGCCAAGTGCCTGGCCGGTTCGACGACGGTCGACGAGGTACTGCGCGTCACCAAGGCGGACTGAGTTTCGCCCGGTCGATGCCGATCGGTCCGAGGAATCTCTCGCACCGACGCATCGACCTTCGTCTCCGACGCGAGTTCCGAAGCGCGGAGCGACTTGTGCGATGCGGCAAGGAAGCTGCGTCGAGGACCTCACGGACGATCGGACGACGACCCGCGGATCCGGTCATGCCCGACTTCGCCTACGTCGCCAAATCGACCAGCGGCGAACGCTCGCAGGGAGTCATCTCGGCGGCGACACGTCGCGATGCGCTCCAGCAGCTCCGTCGTCGTTCGCTCTTTCCGGTCACCGTCGAGGATGCGACGCCGGCGGCNNGCGGCGCTCCGTCTGCCGTGGGCGAATCGGGTCGGCAAGGAAGCGATCGCCGATCTCTGCACGCAGATGGCCGATCTGCTGACCAACGGCGTTCCGCTGCTCGAAGCGCTCTCGTCGCTGGCCGAGGCGTCGGTCCATCCGCGATTGGCCGAGGCGCTCCGAAGCGTGCATGACGCGGTCGCCGAAGGGGCGAATCTCGACGAGGCGATGGCGCGCGAGCCGGATGTCTTCTCGGAGCTGACGCTCAGCATGGTCCGCGCGGGCCTCGAGGGCGCGTTCCTCGAGGAAGCGCTCGAGCGGACCGCCGCCTTTCTGCGGAAGCAGGACGAGCTGCGTGCCAAGATCGTCGGCTCGCTGACCTATCCGATCATTCTGGGTGTCGTCGGAACGACGATCACCGCCGGCCTGATCATCTTTCTCGTCCCGAAGTTCCAGCCTTTCTTCGATCGACTGACGCAAGGCGGCAACGGACTGCCGCTGATCACCGTGGTGCTGCTGGCGATCAGTCACGGGCTGATGCGCTGGGGTTGGGCGGTCGG
>DMPQ01000037.1:2782-3024 GCA_003455945.1 Planctomycetaceae bacterium | reverse complement strand
CAGTTGGCAACGCCGCCTGAACGAGGCGCCGCCGCTCTTTCGCGAACTGATCGTCGACACGACTTCGGTCGTCGAAGACCGAAGCGGCGCAGCGCCGATCGAGATCGCGATCGGGGAGGGAGTCGTCGTTCGTGTGCCGCGCGATGCGGCGCCGCTCGCCGAGATCCTGCGGGCGGCGAAGGAGGTCGCATGCTGACGCCGACTCCGGCACTTCGGATTCTCGTCTGCACGCGCCCGACCGA
>DMPQ01000037.1:0-2684 GCA_003455945.1 Planctomycetaceae bacterium | reverse complement strand
CGTCCGGCGATCACGGCCGCGACCTCCTGAGATTCCGCTCCGGTCGCTCTTGCGCTCCGGCCGCAGGCCGCTAGAATGCTCGAATTCACCTGCAATTCGAGCCCTTTCTCGTGCGGACCGACTCGCGATGACCGACACCGACGTCGAGCGTCTGCCCGATGATCCGCGGCGTCTCAAGGGACTGCTGAAGGACTCGATCCACGAGATCGAGCGACTGAAGTTCCAGCTCGCGCTGGCTCAGAAGGCGCGGTTCGGCCGCAAGAGCGAGCGGCACGCTCCCGGAACGCCGACGCTGTTCGATCTGGGGAATGAGGACGCGGCAGAGACCGAGACCACGGCCGAGTCGGAACCGGTGGTCGCGACGACGCCTGCCGCTTCCGTGCCGCGCGGTCGCCGTCGCCCGCTGCCGCGAACGCTGCCGCGCGAACGCGTCGAGCACCGCCTGCCCGATGAGGCACTCGGCTGTCCGTGCTGCGGCCAGCGCCGTGCGCTCTGCGGCTGGATCACCAGCGAGCAGCTGGAGTACGTGCCGGCGAAGCTCTACGTGCTGGAACACGCTCGCGCGAAGTACGCGTGCCGAAACTGCGACGAACAGGTGATCGCCGCCTCGAAGCCGGCGCAGCCGATCGAGAAGGCGCTGGCCGGTCCCGGACTGCTGGCGGCGATCGCCGTCGGCAAGTTCGGCGATCACCTGCCGCTCTACCGGATGGAAGAGATCCTGTCGCGCAGCGGCGGCCATCTCCCTCGCAACACGCAGAGCCGCTGGCTCGCGACGGTCGCGACACTGCTGCAGCCGCTGGTGCTGCGGATGCGGACCGAGATCCTCGCGAGTCGCGTGATCTGGACCGACGACACGACGATCCCGGTGCTCGACGATGACCGGGATCGGACGAAGACGGGACGGATGTGGGTCTACATCGGCGATCTGCGGCATCGCTTCGCGGTCTTCGACTACTCGCCCGATCGGAAAGGGATCCGGCCGCGCGAGTTTCTCGCGGGCTATGCGGGCTACCTGCAGGCGGATGCCTACTCGGGATACGACGAACTGGTCGATCGCGGCCCGGCGACGGAAGTCGCGTGCTGGGCGCATGCGCGCCGCAAGTTCGTCGAGGCGAAGGAAGCGGCGCCGATCGGTGCGGCGTACGCGATCGCGCGGATCAAGGAGCTGTACGCGATCGAACATCGGGCGACGGCCAAGAAGCTGTCCGCAGCCGACACGGCGGAGCTGCGTCGTCGCGAGGCGGCGCCGAAGCTCGCGGCCTTCGAGGNNCATCGCGTCGCGCTGCGCCGCTATCTGGACGACGGGGAACTGTCGATCGACAACAACCTGTCGGAGCGGACGCTGCGCTGCGTGGCGATCGGCCGGAAGAACTGGCTCTTCGCCGGCAACGATCGCGGCGGCTCGACGGCTGCGGTGCTGATGAGCCTGATCGCCAGCTGCAAGCTGCTGTCGGTCGACCCGTATCGCTACCTGCGCGATCTGCTGACGCGTCTGCCGCAGCTCGGTCCGAAGGTCGATGACGACACGGTCAGGAAGCTGCTTCCCGATGCGTGGCTCGTCGACCACCCCGACGGCCATCTGATCGTGCGGGACTGACGGCGCGTCACGCTCGGAAGCGGCGAACCGCCGCCGGCCGAGCCTCTCTTCACGCCCGCGATCACGCCGCGGCCGCACCACTTCGTGGAACGGTTACCTGCCGCCGGCGATCGAAGCGTCGCAGCTCGTCGTCCGAAATGTCGTCTTCCGGCTTCGCCTTTCCTTGTTCGACCATCAACCGCTTCAGATACGCCCGCCAGTCCTCACCGGTCTCCTTGCGGACGATCGACCGCATCGCGGCGTTCGCCTCGAGCGTCGTCGAATCGACGCCGACGGTCGTCCCGGTGAAGAGCTTCTTCCGCGCGGCGAGCGCCAGGACCCACGTGAAGACCTGAGCATGCGTCTCCCGATCGAGACGCTGGCGGATCACGGTCAGCGAGGAGTGATCGGGCGTCGCTTCGGTCAGCGGGATGCCCAGGAACTCCCGCAACGAGAGGCTGTCGGCACATCGCCAGGCGATGCCGTGTTGGGACGAGAGTCCCTCGAAGTAGCCGACCAGCAGCATCCGGAAGTAGACTCCGGGCGGAATCGAACGACGTCCGATCCCGTCGGCGTACGTCGGTCGGCAGAGATCCTCGACCCACGGATCGAAGCCTTCGACCGCGAGCAGTTCGTTCAGCTTCCGATAGAAGACGTGTCCGGGGCTGCGTGCGAGCCCGTCGGTCGCCACGAAGGGTTCCGCCTGTCGTTCCCGTCACCGCTTGCCGAGTGCCATCGCATCGCTCCCTCGGATCGTTGCTCGGATCGGGCCTCAGGACAGGGCCAGCGCACATCAACTGCTATCACATATTGCATCTTTTGCCGGCCGGCCTTAGCCGGCTGACATTGCCTTTCCGTAGCGGATCCGGTATCGACCATCGGCGTCTCATATCGCGTTCGTGTTTCGAACTCAATAGCAAGCCGAGTTGCCCATCTCTCCCGGTCACATGCAGTCGATCGCGATTATTGTGCGCTGGCCCTGGCCTGGTTAGCTGCTTCGTCGCTCGGTCCGAGAGGCGGTCCAACGGAATGACGCGATGGCACTCGGCTAGTGCAATGAAGCCAAAATCAGGGGACTTATTGGTCAGGTCTGGCGTCTGATTCTCCG
>DMPQ01000205.1 GCA_003455945.1 Planctomycetaceae bacterium | reverse complement strand
CCGCGCCGCGGCTCGGGTTATTCTCGGAAGCGATCATCGCCGCCGGCGGGCTCGCTCGATCGTCCTTCACGACCGACTTCATGACTGTTCCCGAATCCAGCTCGACCGCGCCCCCGAGCGGCGACTCAGGCGCCGTCGACGCTCGCGCCGCCGATGCGCCGCCGCCGATCGTCGCGCCGATGCGTCTGCGCATCGGGCCGGTGGTCCGCCGCGCCGAGGAGATCGACCAAGGGGTCGCCGAGCAGTTGCCCGGGCATAGCGGACTGCGCCGCGCCGCTCAGGGTGTGGCTCGGGCGGCGCACGAAGCGGAACGCGTCTCGCGCGACGTCCGCAAGCTGTTCGGCATGCATCGACTGCCGGTCTGGTTCCTGCTCGGTGCGATCCTGCTCTTCGGCGTCTGGTTCTACAGCGAGTTTCTGCACGTCACGAAACTCAGTCTGGCGCTCCCGGATCGGGATGCGGTCCTGCTCCGCTCGCGTCTGCAGCGTGGGCATCTGCTGGCCGTTCGCCAGGTCGAAGTGCCGGGTTCGCGCGAGGCGGCGGAACAGGTGATCGCGGGACGGATCGATCTGGCGTTCGTGCAGGGAGGGATTCCGATTCCTCCGTCGCTCCAGCGTCTGGAGCTCCCTCGCTCCGAATGGGCGATCTGTCTGCTGCGCGAAGGACGGCGCCTGGCCGACGTCCGGCGTCTGCTGACCTCGAGCGAGCGCGAAGGGAGTCACAGCGTCGCGATCGACTGGTTCCGAACGTCGGGGCTGCCGATCCCCGAGTTCGTGCATGACTGGAGCCGTCTGACGGACGACGGGTACGAGTTGCCGAGCGACGTCGACGGCGTCTTCGTGGTGAAGGATCTGGGAGCCGACGAGACGCTCGCGCGTCTGGAGCGACTGGAACGCGAAGGGTTCCGGCCGACGTCGCTGCCGGTCGGTGCGCGCGGGCTGACGCTCGACTATCTGGTCCCCTCCCAGATCCCGCGAGGCTACCTGCGAGTCGATCCGCCGCTGCCCGCGGAAGCGCTCGAGACGCCTCAGATCCGGACCTATCTGGTCGCCCGAGCCGGCCTGACGCCGAAGCTCCTGGCTTCGGCCGCGCACCTGCTCGATTCGGACGTGGCGCGGATCGAGGACGGAAGCTTCGAACTCGACGTCTCGACGACCAGCGAAATGCTGCAGGGGATCGAAGCGTTTCTCGGCATCTTCGTCTACATCGGCCTCGCCTTCCTGACTCTGCTCGGTCTCGAGGTGATGACCTATCGGCGACGCTTCAACGAACTGAACACGCTCGTCAGCCTGATCTCGATGCACCAGAGCAACAAGGACGTGCTCGGCGTCGAGGATCCGGCGCTGCGACAGAACAACCTGACCTACCTGGGAACGTGCAGCGATCTGCTCGGACTGATCGGCGTCATCGCCGGCTACTACGCGCAGGAGAACGGATCGCTGCTGTTCAACGGTCTGCTGACGGTGGTGGTCGAGCGCGCCGACGCGCTGCGACTGAACATCCAGCTCAAGATTCTTCATGCCTCGATCCGGACCCTCGGACCGGCTCAACTCGACGTCTCGTCGGGCGAAGTGGGAGGGGAGATCGAGGCCTGAGAGGGAGTCCGACGAAGGACTCCCGCACGAAACGGGACGGCGCGCGGCGCCGTACGCAACGGTCCTTCGGCGATCCGTTCCCGCGATCGACTCGCGACCCACGAGACGATCGCGATCGGGAGCGGAGCGTCGAGGACGGCATCATCCGATGAGGTGGCGATCGATGAAGGCGAATCGATGGTGGGGAGCGCTCGTCGCGGCGGGAATGGTCGCGACGCTCTGGGCTCCTGATGCGGCGCTCGCGCAGCGCCGCGGTCCGGGAGGGGGCGGCGGTTCGGGCAACGGCGGCGGAGCGGCAGCGGATGCGTCGAGCATCAAGCCGTACGCCGAAGTGATCACGGACAAGGCCGAGACCCAATCGGGACTCTTCCTGATCCACAAGATCGGCGAGAAGCTCTACTACGAGATTCCGGTCGAACAGCTCGGCCGCGACATGCTCTGGGTCACCACCCTCGAGCAGACGCAGGCCGGGTTCAGCATCGCCGGCATGCCGGTCGGCGATCGAGTCGTCCGCTGGGAGAAACGCGGCGATCAGATCCTGCTGCGCGACGTGAAGTACGCCATCCGCACCGACAGCGAAGGTTCGCTGAAGCAGGCGGTCGACGCGACGAGCGTGCTGCCGATCATCCAGGTCTTCCCGGTCGCCGCCTACGGGACCGATCAGAAGCCGGTGATCGAGGTGACCGAACTCTTCACTTCCGACCCGAGCGAGTTCTCGGCCAAGCAGCTGCTGGGTGCTCAGGCGATCGATCCGAAGAAGACGTTCATCGAGCGGGTGAAGAGCTTCCCCGAGAACGTCGAAGTCGAGATGCTCGCCAGCTATCGCCTGGGAGGCGGCGACGCGGCGGCCGGAGCGCGCGGTCCGGGGCGACGCGCCGAGGATGTCCCGCGCGATTCGACTCAGTCGTCGGTCACGGCCGTCGTGCATCACAGCATGCGGCTGCTGCCGCTGATTCCGATGCGCCCGCGCACCTACGACGAGCGAGTCGGCTTCTTCACCGTCGGCTTCCAGAAGTTCGAGGATGCCGCCGACGATCCGCATGCGGTCGAGAGCGTTCGGCTGATCACGCGCTGGCGACTCGAGAAGAAAGAGCCCGCAGCGGCCGTCTCGGATCCGGTGCAGCCGATCGTCTTCTATGTCGGACGCGAAGTGCCCGAGAAGTGGAAGCCGTTCGTGAAGAAGGGGATCGAGATGTGGCGGCCCGCCTTCGAGGCGGCCGGATTCAGCAACGCGATCGAAGGTCGTCTGGCGCCGTCGCCGCAGGAGGATCCGAACTGGGATCCCGAGGATGCCCGCATCTCGACCATCCGCTGGCTCCCCAGCACCACCGAGAACGCGTTCGGCCCGCACGTGCACGATCCTCGCACCGGCGAGATCCTGGAAGCCGACGTCCGGATGTACCACAACGTGCTCAAGCTGGCGCGCGACTGGTACTTCGTCCAGGCATCGCCGAACGACGAGCGAGCTCAGAAGCTGCCGATGCCGGATGAGGTGGTCGGCGAACTGCTCGCCTACATCGTGGCTCATGAGGTCGGGCACTCGCTCGGCTTTCCCCACAACATGAAGGCGTCGTCGCACTACAGCGTCGAGCAGCTGCGCGATCCCGAGTTCACCGCGAAGTTCGGGACCGAAGCGTCGATCATGGACTACGGCCGCTTCAACTACGTCGCGCAGCCGGGAGACGGAGCGGCTCTGATTCCGACCGTCGGTCCTTACGATCACTTCGCCGTCCGCTGGGGCTACACGCAGTACGCCGACGACGCGGCCGAGAAGGAAGGCCAAGCGGCGCTGTTGGCGATGCAGAAGGACGATCCGATGCTCCGGTTCGGCGACGCCGATCCGTCGCAGGATCCGACTCGACAGACCGAGGATCTCGGTTCCGACACGGTCCGCGCGACCGAACTCGGCATGGCGAACATCGATCGAGTCGCCGGCTTCCTCGTGACGGCGACCTGCCGCGAAGGTGAGGACTATGAGTTGCTTCGCAACATGTACGATCAGCTCATCGCTCAGCGGAACCGCGAACTGAATCACGTCACGGCGGTCGTCGGCGGCTTCGAGCAGATCAACCTGTGGTACGGCGATGCGAACCGGTTGTACCACCCGATCCCGGCCGAGAAGCAGCGACAGGCGGTCCGCTTGCTGATCGATCATGGGCTGAAGGTTCCGGCTGCGCTCGTCACTCCCGAGATCCTCGATCGTCTGGAAGTCGACGGCGCCGCGACCCGCTTCCTCGGAGCCCAGCGATCGCTGCTGAGCTCGCTGCTGTCGCCGGGGCGCATCGATCGGATGACGCGGCATGTCGAGTCGGCTCGCGCGGCCGATCCGAATGCCGATGTCTACGCTCCGGTCCAGCTGATCGCCGAACTGACCGAGGCGATCTTCCCGGCGGCGGAGCCGGTGGGGAGCGGCGATCAGTATCGACGCAACCTGCAGCGCGCGTATGTCGAGGTGCTGATCGAGCGGATGGAAGCGAGCTCGACCACGAGCGACCTCCCCGGTCTCAGTCGCATCACGCTGCGTGGCCTCGAAGCGCGCCTGAAGCATGAGGTCGAAGACCCGATCGCCGCGGCTCACCTGGCCGACCTCTCGGTCCGGATCCGCGATGCGTTCGAGCCGAAGAGCGCGGCCGCTCCGGCGGCGGCCGAGGGGGCCGGCCCGGCGCGTCGAGGGGGCACGGACTGAGCGATCCGATCGGGCTCGCCCCGATCCGATGGTTCGCATCGTTGACGGGGGGAGTCGGCCGGTGAGGTCGACTCCCCCTTTCTCTTGCGCCGAGCATTTCCGCTCTCCTGACCTCGCGCCGACCGGCGGTCCGAGGCCAAGAGAGCGGCCGGCGGGACGAATCGCTGCTCGGTCGAAACGACATCGGCGTCGATGCGCCCTCCGGCCGGAGCGCCGACGTCTCGATCCCGATGCTTCGGCCGCGATGCTTCGGCCGCCGAACGCTCGATTTACGCTGCGTCGGCCGCAGACTACCATGCGCTCCTCGTTTGCCCCGACCCCCGGCTCGACCCGGCCGGATGATGGGCGAACTGCGCCGCACCGACGAGGAACCTTCGATGAACTCGCCCGAGGAAATCAAAGCGGAAGAGAAGCGACTGATGCGCGAGGAGGTGGAGCAGATCCGCCAGGATCAGCGCAAGCGGCATCGGGCGCTCGGATGGTTCCTGAACCTCTACCTCGATTCGCCGATGCCGGTGAAGGTCATCTTCCTGATCTTCGGCATGCTCTATTCGCCGGCGATGGTGCAGAACCTGGTCGCCTGCCTGCGGGCTCCGAAGAGCGGCAAGCTGCATGTGATCGCCGGTCCCGACTTCATCTACGTCTATCCGCTGGCGGTCTGGGGCTTCATCTTCTGCGTGCTCGACTACTACCTGGAGGGGCAGCAGCTGATCGCGCCGCTCGCCTGGCTCTATCTGGGGCTGCTCCTGTTCACGATCGTCACGATCGGCCTCGATTTCCGCGGCGGAAGCTGGCTCGGCGTCATCGTCGTATCGCTGGCGATCGTCGCGGCAGTCGGTTGGTGGGGCGAGCACCAGAAGATTCCGGTGATCGAGCTGATCGGCCGAGGGATCCGCTGGTTCGAGATGGACGAGTTCCCGCGACGGATGGTCTTCGCGACCAGTCTGTTCCTGCTGCTGATCTACATCGGCGTCTACGTCCGCATGAACCTGATCGGCGTGCTGAAGATCGAAGGGAACTACGTGCAGGTCTGGACGCTGGCCAGCCGGAGTCCGAAGGATACGCGCGCCAGCTTCTCGCTCGTCCCGGACTTCGACGATCTGAACGAGTTGCTCCTCGGTTTCTCGTGCCGGCTGAATCTCAAGAGCAAGAGCCCGCGCGTCCAGTCGCACGAGTTCCCGAACATGCCCGGAGGACCGGTCGTCGAGCAGATCGCGACGCATCTGCTCAACGCTCAGGAGGTCGAGCTGACTCAGGATCCGTTCGACCAGGGAGGGGGCGAGGACGACGAGTGAACGGGGCTTGCACGCGGCGCATCGATCGGCGAACGTCACCGCTCGGATGATGCCCCTGAAATGACGAACGGAAGAACGCGATGACCTACTCGACCGGCAACCTGATCGCCGATTCGTGCCGCCTGTCGCTCAGTTACGCCGAGAAACTGCTCGGCGGAGTTCCGGACGAACGGTTCGCTCGCTTCGCGGCTCCCGGCGGCCAGGTGATCGCGAGCAACCATCCGGCGTTCGTGCTCGGGCATCTGGCCATCTATCCGTCGCGCGTGCTCCGGTCGATCGGCGGCGAGAAGGGAGAGTTCGACGTCCCGACCTCGTTCGAGACGGTATTTTCGCGTGATGCGACGTGCGAAGACGATCCCGACGGCTCGATCTATCCCGGTCGCGAGGCGATCGTCGATCACTTCTTTCGCGGTTATCGGTTGGTGATCGATCGACTGCGCGAGACCGACGAAGCGACGCTGCAGAAGCCGAATCCGAACGAGGCGATGGCGGGTCGTTTTCCGACGATCGGATCGATGAACGCCTTCTACTGCGGCGGTCATCTGATGGTCCATCTCGGCCAGCTGAGCGCCTGGCGCCGCATGGAAGGCCTCGGGTCTGCCTGAGGCGACTTCGACTCGAGGCTATCGGGCCCACGCAGGGCGCCGCTCTCTGCAGCAACCCGACCAGCCCGAAGCGAAGCGCCGGGATCAGCCCCTGAGGCAAATGCTGCGACGGGGGCGGTCGCACGACGGTGAGCGACGTCGCGCCGGCGTGGGCCCGCGTCGTCCCCGACGCGCGGCCGTGCGACATCGGGCTTACGAAGAGCCTCGCAGCTCGCTCGGAGTCACCATCGCACGCCCTCGGCTCGAGGACGAGCCGGGGCCACGCAAGGTGCCGACCTCGTCAGCGACCCATCCAGCCCGCAGCGAAGCGCCGGGATCAGGCCCTGAGGTGAATGCTGCGACCGGGGTCGGTCGCACTACGGTGAATGCTGCGACCGGGGTCGGTC
>DMPQ01000344.1 GCA_003455945.1 Planctomycetaceae bacterium | reverse complement strand
CTGCGCGATCTCGTTCTCGTGATGCGGAAAGGTCAGATCGAGACCGCCGCCGTGGATATCGAAGGTCTTGCCGAGAATCCGGCGACTCATCGCCGAGCACTCGATGTGCCAGCCGGGGCGCCCTTCGCCCCACGGGCTGTCCCACGACGGCTCCCCCGGCTTCGCTCCCTTCCAGAGCGCAAAGTCGCCGGCGTTCCGCTTCTTGGTCGCCGCCTTGCCTCCTTCCCCCTGCTGATCCTCGGGGCGACGGTTGGTCAGCTTGCCGTACTCGGCGTCGCGAGCGACATCGAAGAAGACGTCGCCGTCGACCGCATAGGCGTGATCCTTCGCGATCAGCTCTTCGATGAACGCGATGATCTCGTCGATGTTCTCGGTCGCCCGAGGCATGTGAGTGATCTGGTCGACGCCGACCTCGAGCAGGTTGGCGCAGTAGTCGGCGGTCATCTGCGTCGCGACCTGCGACATCGGGATCCCGCGCCGCTGCGACTCGGCGATCAGCTTGTCGTCGACGTCGGTGATGTTGACGACCCAGTTCACCTCGTACCCGCAGAAACGCAGGTAGCGGGCGACCGTGTCGAAGATCACCGGCCCGACCATGTGCCCGATGTGCGCTTCCTTGTAGACCGTCGGACCGCACAGATAGATGCCGACCTTCCCCGGCTCGACCGTCTTCAGCGGCCGCTTCGAGCGGGTCAACGTGTCGTACACCTGGATCGGCGCGGTGGGCATCGGAGTCGCCTTGGAGCGGGTGCGAGTGCGGCGAGTCGACGTCGGCATGAGGACCTTCGCGAGGTTGGCGGGAACGAGGCCCGGTCGGGACGAGCGAGTCGTCGGAGACCGGGGAGTTCGAGGGTTGGTCGTCGGAGTCGGTCGGTCGGCAAAAGGAGCGAGTCGTCGTCGGAGCGGTTCGCGTCCGACGCGGCTGTTTCGGTCAGTCCTCGGCGCCGGCGCGGTAGAGGAGCGCGACGCATTCGGCCTGAATCGCCTCCCCTCGCCCCACCGGCCCGACCAGCTCCCCCGTCTTGGCCTTCACGCCGATCCGATCGGCGTCGAGCTCCAACAGCTCGGCGATCCGCGCGGCGATCGTGCGCTTGAACGGGCCGAGCTTGGGGCGTTGAGCGAAGACGATGCAGTCGAGGTTCAGGCAGGTGAAGCCGGCGTCGCGGACGCGGGCGTACGCCAATCGAAGCAGCTCGCCCGAATCCCGACCGGCATTCTCCGCCGCCGTATCCGGAAAGAGCTCGCCGATGTCGCCCAGAGCCGCGGCTCCGAGCAGCGCATCGGTCACGGCGTGCAGCAGGACATCCGAGTCGCTGTGGCCGATCAGGTGATGATCGAAGTCGATCGTCACGCCGCCGATCCTCAGCGGGCCGCCGGGACCGAGTCGGTGCGTATCGTGCCCGATCCCGATCCTCAATCCCTGCACCTGCATCCTTGCCTCGTCGCTGACGCTTGCCCAAACGACCTGACCGGCAGCGATTATAGGGAAAGGGGAAATTCGGGACAACGCGAACCGCCCTCCGCGTCCGAGTCTCCCAGCCCGATGCGTGAGCGAGGGGCCCCCG
Organism: Planctomycetaceae bacterium; assembly: GCA_003455945.1. Lineage (GTDB taxonomy): Bacteria > Planctomycetota > Planctomycetia > Pirellulales > Pirellulaceae > UBA11682. The sequence continues at coordinate 2,579 of DMPQ01000344.1, read as the reverse complement.
TGCCCTTCCCAGCGTGTCTCACGTCGGAAACCGTTGCGTCCGGGCGTGGTGAGCGCGTCGTCCCCGACGCGCGGCCGTGCGAAAACGAGTGTTCTCGAAGCAGGAAGGTGCGTTCGGTGTCGACATCGCACGCCCTCGGCTCGAGGAAGAGCCGGGGCCACGCAAACTGCCGACCTGGTCAGCAACCCAACCAGCCCGAAGCGCCAAGCGCAGGGGTCCCCGTGCCCTCCATCAGCCAACGCCGCAACCGAGGTCGATCGAACCACGAAACCGCGGCGTCGCCGTTCACTCGGCGAGGCCGCGGCACAGGGTGGAGCGGCTGACGGGGCTGATCCCGGCGCTGCGCTTCGGACTGGTTGGGTCGGTCCGGACGCGCCGTGACGACGAGACGATGAGCACTCCGTGCCCCAGGTCGAAAACCGCTGCGACCGAGGTCGGTCGCACTACGGCAAACCTCAGCCGCCGAACGCGCTGTAGCGAGCGGTGCCGCGCCACCAGAGGAACCGGGCGAGCAGCACGAATGCGGCGAGCCACGTCGCCTCGATCGCCAGTTCGTACCAGAGTCGCTCGGGAGGGATCTTCTCCAGAAAGACGGCGGCCGGGAAATAGGCCAGGTACTTCAGCGGCATCGCCTCGACCCATTCACGGATCGGCCACGATCCCGTTTCCAGCAACTCCAGCGGGAACATGTGCCCCGACAGGAAGAAGTTCAGCAACATATAGATGAACGCGAGCGACGTGATCTCGAGGAACCAGAAGCCGACCAGACCGAGACAGACTTCGATGAAGAACCCCAGCAGGAACGCCATCACCAGCGACAGTCCGAACGCGATCAGCACCTCGATGTCGGGCCAGCCGTTCGGAAAGAAGCTGCGACAGAGCCAGAAGACGAGCGCGAACGGGAGCGTCGCGATCAGGTAATAGACCAGCTTGTGGGCCGTCCGCTGCAGCAGCAGGCAGCCGATCAGATCGACCGGCTGGATCAGGAACTTCTTGATCTCGCCCGTCTGGATCTGCCGTGCGATCCCCGACGTCAGCCCCGGCATGCTCGAGAACGCGCGACTGACCATCGCCAGCAGGTAGTACGCCATCATGTCTTCGCGCGTGTAGCCGACGATCCGGCCGTCGGTGGCCGACGAGTCGCGCATCGCGGCATCGAAGATCGCCCACCACAGAAAGACCTGCGTGACGATCGGCAGGAACCGCATCAGCGTGCCGAGCATGAAGTCGCCGCGATAGACCAACCGCTCCTCGATCGAGATGCGCAGGAAGATCCACCAGGTCATCAGTCGCGCCGCGATCACCGTCCGCTCTCCTGCTGCGAGAGAGCGAGTGCCGCAAGGCGATCCGCCTCGGCCGCCTCGGAGAAGAGCGAGGCGATGACCTCTTCGAGCGGCGGATCCTCGACCGCCACATCCTCGATCGGATGCGAATCGAGCACCTGAGCGAGCACGCGCGGCACGGCGGCTCGCGCGATCTTCAGCTTCAGTCGCGGCGGCTGNNCACCTCACCCAACGCTTCGGGATGAGCCGGCATGCCGGACGGGCCGAACTGCAGCGTCACGATCTTGTGACCGCTGAAGCGATCGACGATCCCCGCCAGCGATCCGTCGTACTTGATCTGCCCCTGAGTGATGATCACGACGCGCCGGCAGAGCGCCGCGACGTCCTTCATGTAGTGACTGGTCAGCAGGATCGTGATCTTTCGCTGCTGCTGATACCGCTTCAGGAACTGCTGGATGGCATGCTGAGCGACGACATCCAGACCGATCGTCGGCTCGTCCAGAAACAGCNNCGGATCGAGGCCGGTCGTCGGCTCGTCCAGAAACAGCACCTCGGGCGAGTGCAGAAGCGCTGCCGTCAGCTCCATCTTCATCCGCTCGCCCAGACTCAGTTCGCGCACCGGGCGCCCCATCAGTCGCGCGATGTCGAGCAGTTCGGCGATCTCGTCGATCGTCCGTCGGTATTCCGTCGGATCGATCCGGTAGATGTGCTGATGGAGTCGAAACGATTCCTGAGCGGGCAGATCCCACCAGAGCTGGTTCTTCTGCCCCATCACCAGCGCGAAGCGACGGCGGTAGGCGTTTTCGCGTTTCCAGGGGACGAACCCCATCACGCGACAGCTCCCCGACGTCGGATTGATGACTCCCGACAGCAGCTTGAGCGTCGTCGTCTTGCCGGCTCCGTTGGGCCCGAGAAACGCGACGAACTCCCCCGCGTCGACCTTCAGATCGATCCCGCGGACCGCCTGGACCTCACGGTATTCGCGGCGGAAGAGCCCTTGGACGCTGGCGAGCAACCCCTCGCGCTTCTGATAGACGCGGTAGGACTTGGTGAGCTGCTCGATCTCGATCACGGCCATGGTCAACGAGCCGCCGGCGAAGTCGGAAAGGGGGGAGTGACAAGCGGGCCATTATCTCGGATTCGAGGCGGACCGATAGGACGGAGACGATCGAGCGGCGAGCTCTCCGTCGTGAGAACAGGCCCGGTTGCGGTGGTTGCCGTAGTGCGACCGCCCCCGGTTGCGGCAACAAGTCCCGTCAGGGACGACCGACAATCGCCCACCGATTCATCGGTGGG
>DMPQ01000345.1 GCA_003455945.1 Planctomycetaceae bacterium | reverse complement strand
GTTCCTCGCCGCCGTGGCCATCGCTCTCGCGCGATGCCGGCGGCTTGCGGCGTCGGGGCTTCGCGCCGAGCGAAGCGAGCTCGCGTTCCGACCGAGTCTGCTGCGGGACGCGAGGCCCCTAACGCGAGCCGGGGTCCGGCCCCCCGAGCTGCCTGAAACGGGTCGCCCACCGCCCCGTCAGCCCCGTCCGAAATCGCGTCGGCATCAGGCGTCGCGCCGAGGCTCTTGCTCCCGACCATCTCGTCGGGTGACTACAATGGCGGTCCTCACCGCGAGTCCTCTCGGATCGTTCGTCGGCCGGCTCGAGAACCCCGACCGATCGTTCCCTCGTCGGCCTCGCGAAGCCCCTCCTGCCGAGAGCCCACCATGCGAGGCCCTTCCGTCGATCCGGTCGTCGACGCCGTGCTCGGTCGATCGCCGCACCCAGCCCGCCGCTGCTTCGGTCTGCTGATTGCCGCCGCGACGCTCTTCGCTGCGCCGCTCGATCTCGCCGCTCAACCCGCCGCGGCTCCTCCCGCGCTCGTCGTCGCGACTCCGGTCCTCNNTTGTCTCCCGACCGGGACTTTTCGGGGACGAGCGAAGGATCGCGACATACCGTCGTCGGCAGTGCCGTCGCGGGGCGCGTGCTGACGATCTTCGCTCGCGAAGGGGACGAGGTCCGTGTTTCGGAATCGGGCGAGGCGCCGCAGCTGGCAGTCCTGAAGACCGAGACGATCCGGCAGGAGCTCGCCAGCGCCAAGTCGGAGCTCGACTATCGCCAACAGCTGCTCGACGAACTCCGGTCGAGCCTGCCGCAGGATCTGAACCAGTTCCGCGCCGAACTTCAGTCGGCGAACGAGACTCTGGCGTTGGCCCAGAGCAAGTTCGACACCGCGTCGGCCCTCTTTCAGCGGCAACAGGCGACGACGCGTGAAGCGTTCGACGAAGCGACCGCCAATCTGGCCGTCGCCAAGCAACAGCAGCTCGTCGCTCAGGCCGCTCTTCAGCGGCTCGAGGCGACCGGTCAGATCCGGATCGCTCAGGCCGAGTCGCGCGTCGAGGCTCAGGAAGCCGAGGTAACCAAGCTCGAGGATCAGCTCGGCAAGCACACCCTGCGTTCCCCCTTCGACGGCGTCGTCGTCCGCCAGTTGGCCGAGGAAGGGGACTGGCTCGCTCAAGGCCAGGCGATCGCCGAAGTGACCGCGCTCGATCCGCTGCAGATCCGCGTGCATGTTCCCGAGACCTTCGTGCCGATGCTGCAGAAGATGGTCCGAACCGCCGAAGGAGATGGTGCCGAGGCGGCGGTCATCGTCACCTTCGATGCGATCCCCGATCGGATCTACACCGGCACGGTTCATCGGATCGTGCTGCAGGCAGACGCACGGAGCCGCTCCTTTCCGGTCCTGATCCGAGTCGAGAATCCGCCGTTGCCCGACGGGCGACGGCTGGGGGCCGGCATGCTGGCGCGAGTCGGCCTGCCGGTCGGCGATCCGGAACCGCAGCTGCTCGTTCCGAAGGACGCGCTCCGCTTGGGAGGTCCGTCGCCGAGCGTCATCGTCGTCGATCAGACCGAACAAGGGACCGTCGCCAAGCTCGTGCCGGTCGAGCTCGGCATGTCCGACGGCCCGTTCGTTGCCGTGCGAGGTGAACTGAGCCCCGAAATGCTGATCGTGACCGAGGGGCACGAGCGGCTCCGGCCGGGGCAGCCGCTGAAGGTCGCCTCGATCCGGCGTTTCGACGACGTCGAAGCGGCGCCGATCTCCGGTGGCCCGACGACCGATGCCGCGGCTCTGCGTTCGGCCGGTTCGTCCGACGGCAACGTCGAACGTTGATCGGATCGCGGGCCCGCGGCTCGGCGCACGTGCGTCGAGATCCGACGCCGCATTCCGACTCCGGCCGCGACGCACGGTGCAACGACCGGCACTCGAATCGCATCGCACGACCGGCGACGGCGAAGCGATCGACAAGCCGTGCGGACCCGATCGGCTCTCCCGCCTCTGACTCGAAGCCCTGACCGTCCTGTGCGGAGTCCGCAGCATGCATCCGATCGAAGCGTTCATCCGCCATCCGGTCAAGGTCGCCGTCGGCGTCATCCTGGTCGTGCTCTTCGGCGTGATCGCCATCTTCCGGATGCCGATGCAGCTGACTCCCGAGGTCGAGCGCCCGACGATCAGCGTGACGACTCGGTGGCCGGGGGCCAGTCCGCAGGAGATCGAGAACGAGATTATCCAGCCTCAGGAAGAGCAGCTCCAGAGCGTCGAAGGAGTGACGAAGCTCAGTTCGCAGAGTCAGGACTCCCAGGCGACGGTCGTGCTCGAATTCGATGTCGGCCAGGATATGGAAGAGGCGGTGCTGAAGATCAACAGCCGCCTGCAGCAGGTCCGCGAGTATCCGATCGACGCCGACAAGCCGGTCATCTCGACCAGCAACTCGTCCAATTCGCCGATCGCCTGGTTCATCCTGTCGGTCCGTCCGACGTCGGTCGAACGACTGCGCGAGGCGCAGGCCGATTTCCCCGCGCTGCGGGACGAGCTGCAGGGAGTGATCGATGCCCCGAATCCCGGCCTGGCGAGCGTTCGCCTGGAGCGGCTGGCCGAGCAGCATCCCGAACTCGCGCCGTACGTCCCCGCGCAGCGCGACGTCACGCGTCTCAGGAAGTTCGCGTCCGATCAGATCGAAGCCCGTTTCGAGCGGGTCGCCGGCGTCGCGAATTCCGACGTGCTCGGCGGTCGCGATCCCGAGCTGCAGGTGATCTTCGATCCGCATCGCCTTGCCGCCCGAGGGCTNNACCCGCCTGGCCGCCCGAGGGCTGACGCTGACTCAGGTTCGCGACCGACTGATGTCGCAGAACATCGACACCAGCGGCGGCGATCTCTGGGACGGCAATCGCCGCTACCTGGTCCGGACGCTCGGCAAGTATCAGACGCTCGAAGATGTCGAGAACGTCGTGCTGTCGATTCCGGACGGCCAGCCGGTGCTCGTCAAGGATGTCGCCGAAGTCCGTCTGGATCACAAGAAGCCGGACGGATTCGTCCGCCGCTTCGGCACCTCGAACATCTCGCTGAACGTCCAGCGCGAGACCGGCGCGAACGTGCTCGACGTCATGGACGGGCTGAAACGAACGATGGCCGAACTGAACGAGTCGGTCCTCGCGTCTCAGGGGCTCGTGCTGACTCAGGTCTACGACGAGACCGAGTACATCCGGAGTTCGATCCGACTGGTCAACGAGAACATCATTCTCGGCAGCGCCCTGACGCTGATCGTGCTGCTGCTGTTCCTGCATCTCGAGATGCGGACCGTCGTGCTGGTCCCGCTGTTGGCGCTCTCGTCGTTCGCCGCGCTGAGCATCAGCCCCTGGTTCTTTGCCGCGACGCTGGCGCTGATTCTCGGCGGCGGGTTCTGGTTCGCGCGCGGAGCGCTCGTCGTCGCGCTCGCGATCCCGATCAGCATCGTCGGCACGTTCCTGGTACTCGCCGGACTCGATCGTTCGCTGAACGTGATCAGTCTGGCGGGGCTCGCGTTCGCCGTCGGCATGCTCGTCGATAACGCGGTCGTCGTGCTCGAGAACATCTACCGCTACTACCAGCTCGGTTATCGCCCGGCCGATGCGGCGCTGCGCGGAACCAAGGAGGTGTGGGGAGCGGTGCTTGCGTCGACGCTGACGACCCTGTTCGTCTTCGTGCCGATCCTCTTCCTGCAAGGAGAAGCGGGGCAGCTGTTCGCCGACATCGCGCTCGCGATCAGCGCGGCGGTCGGTCTGAGTCTGATCGTCAGCGTCATCGTCATCCCGATGGCCGCTTCGCGCATCCTCGTCGATCGCGGACCGAGTTCCGACGGAGTCGTCGTTCCTCCGCCGCTTCCGACGCGCACCAGTCCGGTCGAGCGGCTGGCGGTCGGCCTGTCCCGACGGTTCGTCGATCTGGTGCTCGGGATCAATCGCTTCGTGCTCGGGTCGTGGTGGCGTCAGCTCGGCGTCTCGATCGCGCTGATCGCCGCTGCGTTCATCGCGACGGAACGATTGTTTCCGGCGGTCGAGTATCTCCCCAACGGCAACCGGAACCTGGTCATCTGCCTGATCTTTCCTCCCCCCGGCTACAACCTCGAAAAGATGGTGGCGATGGGGCAGACGGTCGAGGAAGAGCTGCGCCCTTACTGGGACGTGCCGGCGGGAGTGACCGAAGTCGACGTCCACCCGACGCTCGGCGACTTCTTCTACGTCGCGCGCGGACGGAATCTGTTTCTCGGTCTCCGCTCGGTCGATCCGCTCAAGGCGGGAAAGCTGGTCGATCTGATCCGTACCAAGCTTGCCGGCAAGTTCCCCGGCTCGTTCGTCGTCGCCAACCAGACGAGTCTCTTCGAACGCGGGCTCTCGGGAGGGCGAGCGATCGACATCGAGATCACCGGAGCCGACCTCGAACACCTGACTCAGGTCGGCGGCGACATCATGCGGCGATGCGGAGCGGCGATGCCTGCCGAAGGGACTCAGATGCGTCCCGAGCCGAGTCTGGACCTGTCCAACCCCGAACTGCATGTCGTCGCCAAGCCGATCACGGCGGCCGAACTCGGCATGAACAATCGGGAGCTCGGTTACGCGGTCAATGCGCTGATCGACGGCGCCTACACCACCGACTACTTCATCGGCGGCGACAAGATCGACCTCGTGCTCTGGGGAGGGAAGAGCTACACCGGCCGGACCGAGGAACTCGAATCGCTCTACGTCGCGGTCCCCGAACTGACCGACGCGGTTCCGGTCGGTACGGTTGCCGATGTCCGTCTGGACTCGGGCCCCGAACAGATCAACCATCGCGAACGCCGGCGAGCGATCACGATCACCGTCACTCCGCCGATCGACATGCCGCTCGCCGCGGCGATCGAGACGATCGAGACGAAGGTGCTGGGGCCGCTGCAGGCCTCGGACGTGCTGCGAGCCGACGACCGGATCACGCTCAGCGGCACCGCGGACAAGTTGCGGGATACCTGGATCGAGCTGCGCTGGAACCTGATTCTCGCCCTGCTGATCACCTACCTGCTGATGGCCGCCCTCTTCGAGTCGTGGCTCCATCCGCTGGTCATCATCGTCAGCGTGCCGCTCGGAGCGGTCGGCGGCGTGCTCGGCTTGCGGGCGCTGTCGCTGCTGCTGGTTTCGCGAGGCGAGCCGCCGCAGACGCTCGACGTGCTGACGATGCTCGGCTTCGTCATCCTGATCGGCACCGTCGTCAACAACGCGATCCTGATCGTCCATCAGGCGCTGGTGCTGATTCGGGAAGAGGGAAGGGCGATCAACGACGCGGTGATGGAGAGCGTGCGGACCCGTATCCGGCCGATCTTCATGACGACGCTCACGACGATCATCGGCCTGGCGCCGCTCGTCTTCTTCCCGGGAGCGGGGAGCGAACTCTACCGCGGGCTCGGAGCGGTCCTGCTCGGCGGTCTCTTCGTATCGACCCTGTTCACCCTGATCCTCGTCCCCGCCCTGTTCGGCTTGGCGATGCGACTGCAGATGACGCTGCTTCGTTTGCTGGGCTGGGATCGCGAGAAGTTCGCCTGACCGCCCCTCCGCGCCTTGACTCCGTGCCTCGACGTGGGCCCGCGTCGTCCTCGACGCGCGGCCGAGCGACTCCGAGTGATCATAAAACTCAGCAGCTTCGACCGGTGTCTCAGTCGCACGCCCTCGGCTCGAGGACGAGCCGGGGCCACGCTAAGTGCCGACTCGGGACACAACCCAACCAGCCCGAAGCGCAGCGCCGGGATTCCTCTCCGTGCCTCGACGTGGGCCCGCGTCGTCCTCGACGCGCGGCCGAGCGACTCCGGGGTTCTCGAAACGTCGTAGCGTCGACGGTGTCGGTGTCGCACGCCCTCGGCTCGAGGACGAGCCGGGGCCACGCAGGGGCGTCGCCGCCGACGGGGCTGATCCCGGCGCTGCGCTTCGGGCTGGTTGGGTCGGTCAGGACGCGCGGCGACAGCGAGGCCCCCGAACTCCCAGTGCCTTC
>DMPQ01000428.1:12948-22935 GCA_003455945.1 Planctomycetaceae bacterium | reverse complement strand
AACGGCGAGCAGCTGACGTAGTCCAGGCCGACTCGGTGACAGAAGTCGATCGACGACGGATCACCACCGTGCTCGCCGCAGATGCCGACCTTCAGGCCGTTGCGAGTCGCACGCCCCTTGGTCACTCCCATCTGGACCAGCTGACCGACGCCGGTCTGGTCGAGCGAGACGAACGGGTCGACCGGCAGGATCTCCTTGGCGATGTACTCCGGCAGGAAGGTGCCGATGTCGTCGCGGCTGAAGCCGAAGGTCATCTGCGTCAGGTCGTTGGTGCCGNNCGGGATCTCGATCATCGTGCCGATCATGATGTCGAGCTTGCCGGTGAATTTCTTCGCCGCCTTCACCGCCTCGATCGTCTCGGCCGTCTTCTTGCGGAGCAGCGCCAACTCGGTCACGGCTCCGACCAGCGGAATCATGATCTCGGGATGGACGTCGATCTTCTTGCTGACGCACGAGATCGCCGCTTCGACGATCGCCGTCACCTGCATCTCGAGAATCTCGGGATAGGTGACGCTCAGTCGGCAGCCGCGATGGCCGAGCATNNTGTGCAGCTGAGCGACGCGAGCCTGCACCGTCTTGACCGGCACGCCGATCTGAGCGGCCAGTTCCGCCTGAGCCTTGGGCTCGTGCGGCACGAACTCATGGAGCGGCGGATCGAGCAGCCGGATGGTGACCGGCAGCCCCTTCATCGCCTTGAAGATCCCCTCGAAATCCTTCCGCTGCATCGGCAGGAGCTTCTTCAGAGCGGCGCGGCGAGAGGCTTCGTCCTCGGCCAGGATCATCTCGCGCATNNGGGTCGAAGAACATGTGCTCGGTCCGGCAGAGACCGATTCCTTCGGCGCCGAAGTTCCGGGCGCGAGTCGCGTCCTCGGGGGAGTCGGCGTTGGTGCGGATCTTCAGACGACGGTAATCGTCCGACCACTTCATGATCTTGTTGAAGTCGCCGGCCAGGCTCGGCGTCTGAGTCGCGACCGCCCCTTCGAACACCTCGCCCGTCCCGCCGTCGATCGACAGCACGTCGGCGTGCGTGAAGGTCTTGCCGTTGATCGTGATCTTCCGCTTCTTCTCGTCGATCACCACCTCACCGGCGCCGGCGACGCAGCAGCGTCCCCAACCGCGAGCGACGACCGCGGCGTGGCTCGTCATGCCGCCGGTGCTCGTCAGAATGCCGGCCGCCTTCTGCATGCCGTCGATATCTTCCGGGCTCGTCTCCTTGCGGACGAGCAGCACCGTCTCGCCCTTGGCCGTCCGCTCGACCGCCTCTTCGGCGGTGAACGCCAGGGCGCCGACCGCCGCACCGGGCGAAGCGGGGAGACCGCGGGTCAGCGTGTTGGCCTTCTTCTTCGCCGCCGGGTCGAAGCTCGGCAGCAGGAGCTGAGTCAGGTCGGACGCCGGGATCCGCAGCAGCGCGGTCTTCTCGTCGATCATCCCTTCCTTGACCATCTCGGCCGCGATCCGCACGGCCGCCGCTCCGGTCCGCTTGCCGTTGCGGGTCTGGAGCATGAACAGGACACCCTTCTCGATCGTGAACTCGATGTCCTGCATGTCCTTGTAGTGCTTCTCGAGGATCTCCTTGATCTCGAGCAGCTGAGCGTGGACCTGCTTGTTCCACTTCTTCATCTCGGAGACCGGCTGCGGCGTCCGGATACCGGCGACGACGTCCTCGCCCTGAGCGTTGATCAGGAACTCGCCGTAGAACTCGTTCTGACCGGTCGACGGATTGCGCGTGAACGCGACGCCGGTCCCCGAGTCGTCACCCATGTTGCCGTAGACCATCGACTGGACGTTCACGGCGGTGCCGAGCAGCCCGCGAATGCCTTCGATCTCGCGGTAGCGGACGGCGCGATGCTGCATCCAGCTCTTGAACACCGCTTCGATCGCCAGTTCGAGCTGACGATACGGGTCCTGCGGGAACGGCTCGCCGGTGTGCTTGCGATAGACCTCCTTGTAGGCCTCGCACAGCTCCTTCATTCCTTCGGCCGGCACTTCGGTGTCCTGCGACACCTTGTACTTCTTCTTGATCTTGTCGAACGCTTCCTCGTAATGGTCGTGACCGACTTCCATCACGACGTCGCCGAACATGTTGATCAGGCGGCGATAGGCGTCGTAGGCGAACCGTTCGTTCGACGTGGCGGCGGCGAGACCGGCGGTCGAGACGTCGGTCAGGCCGAGGTTGAGGATCGTGTTCATCATCCCCGGCATGCTCATCGCCGCGCCCGAGCGGACGCTGACGAGCAGCGGGTTCTTGTCGTCGCCGAACTTCTTGCCGAGTTCCTTCTCGAGGACCTTGACCGTCTTGCGGACCTCGTCCATCAGCCCTTCAGGAAGCTTGCGTCCTTCCTTGTAGTACTCCGCGCACACCTCGGTGGTGATCGTGAAGCCCGGAGGAACCGGCAGGCCGATGGCGGTCATCTCGGCGAGGTTCAGTCCCTTGCCGCCCAGGATGTTCTTGCCGACGCCGCGTCCGTCCGTGCGCGTCTTGCCGAAGTAGTAGATCCGCTTAGCCATGAGCCGACGTTCCTCGGGAACCAGGAGTGGAAGGTGCGTCGCAGCGTTCGACGACTCTGTGCAGGTCGTCCCTAAGCTCTGCGCATGAAACGCGGAATGTATCAGTGCGGGTCGACAGCGTCAATCGATCGAGCGGTTCGCTGCTCCCCCCAAACCCCGAGAAAAACCGCTCGAACGACTCGCCCGAGCGGCGCGCGAGCGGCTCGGACAGTCGGTCCGCAGGGGCCCGCCGCGCCGTTGACCCACCCTTCGCGCCGTCGCTCTTACCCCGATTCGCCCCTCTCGGCGACACGGTACGGACGAGCCGGATCGGCCAGCAGCGTCACGCGCAGATCGCCGACGTTCGTTCCGGTCGGCCCGGTGACCAGCAATCCGCCGCACCGTTCGAGCAGCGAATAGGTGTCGTTTCGCCGGAGCGCATCGGTAAGATCCAGCCTCTGATCGCGCGCCGCCCGATCGACCTGTGCATCCAGCCAGCCTCCCGCCGCGTCGGTCGGTCCGTCTTCGCCGTCGGTTCCGCCGCTGAGCAGCAGAAGCCCTTCGAGCGAGACGTTCTTGGTGGCGTCGGGCGAGCCGATCGGCAAGGATTCGTCGGTCGCCTCACGGCTCGCGGTCGTCACGCTCCCGCGGCATCTTGACCATGCCTCGCCGATAAGCTGTTGATTGCGTCCGCCGAGGCCGCGGATCGACCGTTCGGCGAGCGTCACTGTCGGTTCGCCTCCGTCGATCAGGCAATCCGAGATCCCCTCGCGGCGCATCGCGGCGATCCGATCGAGCCATTGTCGAGCGACGTCGCGGACGTCCCCTTCCGGCCGTCGCGCACCGAGCATCACGTGCCGATAGCCGCGCCGCTCGGCTTCGACTCCCGCCGCATCGATCGCGACCGCCAGATTGCCGAGCACGTGGTGCCGGACGTCGCTCCACCCGCTCCGTTCGTTCGCATGACCTCGACGCGCATCGTTCGGCGAGCCCGACTGCTCGGCAGCAGCTCGCTCGCGCAGCACGCGCCACACCGCGGGGGGAATCCGGTTCGCTCCTGGATCGAATCGCTCCAGGATCTCGAGCGCTTCGCGAACTCCGGTGCTCGACGGAACGGTCGGTCCCGAGGCGATCGCATCGAGCGGATCGCCGAGCACGTCCGAAAGGATCAGCACGTCGACTCGCCCTGGGCGTCCATGGCCGAGTAGGCCCCCTCCCTTGATTCGCGAGAGCGCCCGACGAACGGCGTTCAGCTCCAGGATGTCGGCTCCCGCCCCCGACAGGAACCGAGTCGTCTCGATCTTGTCGTCGAGCGAGATGCCGGCGATCGGTGCGGGCAGCAGCGCCGAACCGCCGCCGGTCAGCACGACCCAGCACCAATCCTCCGGACCGCATTCGTCCGCCATCGCGAGCAACCGTTCGGTGCCGATCACTCCCGCCTCGGTCGGCTCGTTTCGACCCGCGGGACGAGCCGGATGCTGGACGATGCGGCGGAGCGGACGTTCGGTCCCCTCCGGGACATTCAGCCAGCCGTCGAGCGCGATTCGATCGCCGAGTCCGTCGAGCAGTCGCTCGATCCCCTCCCCCATCGCCGCTGCCGCCTTGCCCGCTCCGAGCACGCGGATCCGGCGAAACCGACTCGGGTCGACCCAGTCGTCACCGATCGCGATCCCGTCATCGACCCGACTCAGATGATCGGCGATCAGGCGCTCGCCGCGCACCGCATCGACACCGGCTCGCCAGATCGCGAGCGCGTCGTCGCGCAGACGCTCCGCGGAACGGCGTCCAGGCGATACCGTGGGATCGATCGGTGGCTGACTCATTCGATCTCCCTGCTTCGGCGACGATTCGGATGCGAAGTCATGACCGATGCGCCGTCACGAGGATCTGACCTTGAGCAGGTCGAGCCAGCGCCCCGCATGTTCCACCTCGGTCGATTCCCGTTGCGGGCTGTCGGTCCGCAGTACCATCCCGATCAGGATCGGCGATCCGCGCCATTCGACTCGCCCCGCCAGACGACTCCAGTTCGAGCGTTCGGATCCGTCGGTCGCACTTCGCATCGCGTGAAAGAAGGCGTGCATGAACCCGTGCTGACTGACCTGTTCGGGCCAGCGGCGAAAGACGGGGCGATGATGATCGAGCACGCGCGACAAGCCGGGGACGACCTGATCGACCACGTCGCGCCAATGTTCGCGCGACGGAAACGGCGTCCCTCGGCCGACCGGAGCCAACACCAGCACCGCCAGTCGACTCCGCGTGCCGAGCAGTTCGAGGCGGGGGAAGGGAGGAACGGCAGGAGATTCGAGTCGATCGAGATCGATCGTCGGCAGCAGATCGATCGGCAATTCGTTCGTCTCGTCCTGCGCATTCCGGCCGCCGTCCGATGCGCGAAGGGCGCGTCGCCGCTGCGCCCACAGGATGACCGAGCCGGCGACGACGGCGAGCCCCAGTCCGAGAGCGATACCCAGCAGCAACGGCGTCGACATCGTCCGCTCGTGATTTCGGAAGGGGTGCGAAGCTTCTCGGAAACCGCGGGTTCGTCGAGACGCGTCGCACGAGACTCGTTCCGACTCGACCGACCGATCGGTTTCCCGGTCGATCCTCTCGCCGGTCGGCGCCGCTCGCGGAACGACGCCTCGACCCGATAAGATCTTGGCGAATGATAACCGATCGTCCCTGCTCGATTCAGGTCGACCGCTCGGTCATCGGACTCCCACCGCCATTCCTCCACCGGATCCTCACCATGCGTTCTCCCATCGAGCGGTCGGTATCGGAGCGTCGTATCGTCGGTCATCACGACGCGACGACCGACGGATCGCGATTCGCAGGGCTCGCCCGTTTCGTACGATCGTCGGCGGCGATTTTCGCGATCGTGCTGCCGCTCGTGCTCGCAACGTCCGACGGAACGGCACGGTCGATGACCGACGATCCGGTCGATGCGACGACGTGGGATGACGACGCCGCGACGCGCGATACCGAACCGGGAGATCCGTCGACTCGTCTGGCTCCGGACGAAGCGGCGAGTTCGTTCGTCCTTCCCGACGGATTTCGGATGACGCTCGTAGCGGGCGAGCCGGAGGTGCGGCAGCCGATCGCGATCGCTGCCGATCGTCAGGGGCGGTTGTGGGTCGTCGAGAACTACACCTATGCCGAAGCGGCGGTCGGTTTCGAACGGAGTCTTCGCGACCGGATCGTCGTGCTCGAGGATGTCGATCGCGACGGACGCTCCGATCGCCGTACCGTCTTCTGGGACCAAGGAGGGCTGACGACGAGCGTCGAGATCGGTTTCGGAGGGGCGTGGATCCTGGACGACGGCAAGCTGATCTTCGTCCCCGATGCCGACGAGGATCTGGTTCCCGACGGCCCGCCGGTCGTGCTGCTCGACGGCTGGGACACCGGCTCGGTGCGCCATAACGTCGTCAACGGTCTTCGCTGGGGGCCCGACGGTTGGCTGTACGGCCGGCACGGCATTCTGGCGACGAGTCTGGTCGGTGCTCCGGGAACCCCTCTGGAACGACGAACGCCGATCAATTGCGGCGTCTGGCGTTACCATCCGACCGAGGCGCGGTTCGAGGTGGTCGCGCGCGGAACGACCAACCCCTGGGGAATGGATTGGACCGAGGAGGGGGAGCTGCTGATGATCAACACGGTCATCGGTCATCTCTGGCATGTCGTGCCGGGCGTGCACTTCGAGCGGATGTACGGCAACGACTTCGATCCGCATCTGTATCGACTGACGCCGCAGACCGCCGACCATATCCACTGGAATCCGGAGGAGCGCTGGAGCGACATCCGCAACGGCATCTCGGACGCGACCGATCGAGCCGGGGGAGGGCACGCGCACAGCGGCCTGCTGATCTATCAGGAGAGGGCCTGGCCGAGCGAGTATCGCGGCGATGTGCTCGCCATCAATCTGCACGGACGTCGCATCAATCGGGATCGCCTGGAGTCGGACCTCGCCGGACTCGTGGCACGGCATCTTCCCGATCCGTTCCGGTCGCAGGATCCGTGGTTCCGAGGGATCGACCTGATCGCCGGACCCGACGGTCAGGTCTGGATCGCCGACTGGTCCGATACCGGCGAGTGCCACGAGAACGACGGCGTGTCGCGATCGAGCGGTCGGATCTTCGCGCTCTCGTACGGCGAATCGACCGGCGAGCGACCGACCTGGCCCGAGACCCCCGAGGGGCTCGTCGACTTGGCGATCGACGGAACGAGCTGGTGGTCGCGCCGCGCACGCCTGGCGCTTGCTGCCTGGAGTGCGACGACCGACGATGCCGAACGGCGCGAGCGGGTCTTCGAGCTCGCGATGCGGCGAATCGACGCGAGCGGCTCGGGCGCCGAGCCGACTTCGCGACTGAACGCACTCTGGGCGGCGAACGCCGTTCGTCCTCTCTCGACCGAACGACTCGTGAAGCTCCTGAACGATCGGGACGAGCCGATCNNGGCGGTCGACGGCGCTGCGGTCGACCCGGCGCTGCTCCCCGAACTGTCGCGGCTCGCGGCGAGCGACTCGATCGGACTCGTTCCGTTGACGATCGCCTCGGCGTTGCAGCGTCTGCCGATGTCGGAACGCCTGTCGCTCGCGATGGCACTCGCCGGCAATCCGGCGGCCTCCGACGATCGACTCGGACTGATGATCTGGTACGGGATCGGTCAGGCAGTGGCGGACGACCCGGCGAAGGGGATCGAAGCGTTTCGCGCGTTCGGACAGCGCGAGCTGCGGCAGTTCGTGGCACGTCGACTGGCGAGCGACCTGGCGCAGCGCCCCGATCTCGGACCGATGCTGTTGGGGGCCGCGACCGGCGACGATTCGCTCGAACGCCGCGCCGACTTGCTGATCGGCATGCGCGACGGCACGCGAGGGCTTTCGCGGATGGAACCGCCGGACGGCTGGAACGACTGGATCGCGTCCCTGCCGGCAAGCGACGATTCGGCGGTACGTCTGGCTCGAACCGAACTCGAGGCGCTCTTCGGGCAAGGGCGATCGATCATCGGCCTGATCGATCTGGCTGCCGACGGCAATCTCGATCCGGCGACTCGAAGCCAGGCGCTCGAAAGCCTCGGGCGCGCTCGCGCGGCGGAAGGGACTCAGTTCCTGCTCGATCGAGTCAACGACCGGGATATCGGTCCGGCCGCCGTCGCCGCGCTCCGTTCGGTCGATGACGAGCGAGTCGCTCCGACGTTGATCGCCAATTGGAACTCGATGCGCCCCGAGGCGCGGAGCGCGGCGCTGGCGACGCTGACCGCGCGTGCCGCTTCGGCTCGACAGTTGCTCGACGCGGTCGCCGACGGTCGCGTGCCGTCCGAGGCGGTCGGGCCGTACGAATGGAGGCAGCTCGGTTCGCTGGGTGACGCGGAGCTCGAACGGCTGACGGGAGAGCTCTGGCCGTCGTCGTTGCTGGTCTTCGACGATCGCGCGGCTCGTGACCGTCTGGCGGCGCGGTTGAGCGAGTCGCTGCTGTCGACCGGACGCCCCGACGCCGGGCACGCGTTGTTCTCCAAGGTCTGCGGCAATTGCCACAAGCTTCGCGGTGAAGGGGGGACGATCGGGCCCGATCTGACCGGTTCGCAACGATCGAATCTGGCTTATCTGATCGAGAACATCGGAGCGCCGAGTGCCGAGACGGCCGATGCGTTTCGGACCTCGCTGATCGAGACGGTCGACGGTCAGGTGATCGTCGGCGTGATCGTCCGGCAACTTCCCGATCGGATCGAAGTTCAGACCAAGGATGCGCTGCAGGTGCTCGAGCGAAGCGAGATCGGAGCCGTCGCTCCGAGCGGTCGATCGTTGATGCCGGATGGCTTGGCCGAGACGCTGACCGACCAGGAGCTGGCCGACCTGATCGCTTATCTGCGACGATAGGAACGTNNCGCTTCATGGCGGAGCGAGCCGATCCCGGGAGGAACGCGATGAGTTCGATCCGAATCGCTGCGCTGATTGCGCTCGCGTTCTCGGGCGTGGGAGCGGCGGTCGGCTGCCGGAGTCGGAGCGGCGAGGAGATGAAGCAGGTCGGGCTGCCGACCGAAGTCGCTCCGGCGGCGGAGGCACCCGCAACGGTCGCTCCGGAGGTCGACCCCGATCGCGTCAGCGAAGCGACTTCGCGCGTTCACGATGGCGATCCGCCAACGGTCGCGGATGCAAGTCGAGCGACGGCGACGAGTGCCGACGAGCTCTTCCTCTTTCATCCGACGAAGTATCCGGCCGGGAACTGGACTCCGGATCGATTGACGTTCGAACCGGTTGAGTTCGTCTCCGGCGACGGGACTCGAATTCACGGTTGGTTTCTGCCGGTCGATCGGCCGCGTGCCACGCTCCTCTACGCTCACGGCAATGCCGGCCATGTCGCCAGTCGCGCCGATTGGCTCCGGTATCTGCAGGAGGAACTGCGGGTCGAGGTGTTGGCGTTCGACTATCGGGGTTACGGCCGCAGCGAAGGGGAACCGACGGTCGCCGGCTGTGTCGACGATGCGCGAGCCGCTCGGC
The DNA here is from genome assembly GCA_003455945.1 of Planctomycetaceae bacterium. Taxonomy (GTDB): domain Bacteria; phylum Planctomycetota; class Planctomycetia; order Pirellulales; family Pirellulaceae; genus UBA11682. Next base: position 13,961 of record DMPQ01000428.1, on the reverse strand, counting down.
GTTGGTTGAGCGAGCGGACCGGCGTCAGCGAGAGCGAGATGGTGCTGATGGGCGAATCGCTCGGCGGGGCGATCGTCTGTCGCTTGGCTTCCGAGTCGCCACCGCGCGCCCTGATCCTGCAGAGCACCTTCGCGTCGATGCGCGACGTCGCGGCGATGCACGCCCCGGCGCTCGCCTGGCTCGTCCCGAAATCGAAGCTCGATTCCGCCGCGGCCCTCGAGGGATATCGCGGGGCGTTGCTACAGAGTCACGGCGATCGCGACTCGGTCGTCCCCTTCGAGTCGGGACGGCGTCTGTTCGAGCGAGCCGGAGGCGACAAGCGATTCGTTGTCGTCCCCGGCGCGGACCACAACGACTGGATGACCGAGAGCTACTCGAGCGAACTCGCGGCGTTCGTCGACCGGATCGCTGTCGACCGAGGCCATTGAAGAGGAAGACGTGATGGAGATGCCTGAGTTTCGCGAAACGCGCGAGGTCCGCTTGGATACCGACGCGCTGCACCGAACGGCCGTGACGATGCTGACGCCGAGCGGCTTCCGCGTCGAGACCGAACGCCCCGGCACGCTCGAACTGATCGGTCCCGGCATGACCGGGACCAAGCAGGACCCGATCGTCGGCTGTTCGAAGATAAGGATCCTTTCGGACGGCCGCTCGGTCACGCTCGAGGCGGAACTCGGCGGCGTCCGTTTCCTGTCGAACTTCGTGCGGCTGTTTCCGCTGCTGCTGACCGGCGGGTTGTTGGCGGTCTTGAGCATCGTCTTCTGGTTCGTTCTCCCCAACGCGACGACGGTCGTCCCGATCCTGTCCGGCGTGCTCGTCGTCGATGTCGGGCTCTGGCTGGTGCTCGGTCCGGTCATCGCGCGCTCGATCGAGCAGCGGACGCGCACGGCGCTCGGCAGCTTCCTGACCAATCTGATTTCGGTCGCATCACGAGGCTGACGGCCGCGCCTCGGGAACGACGCGCTCACCACGCCGGGGCAGCGCGTCTTACGGTGGGCCCGGCCACTCCGTGG
>DMPQ01000428.1:0-12896 GCA_003455945.1 Planctomycetaceae bacterium | reverse complement strand
GCGCTACGGGCTGGGGAGGGCACGGCGAGGTCGTGTGCTTGGTCGCCGATCACGGCTCGACGGCGGAGCGACTCGATTACTTCACGACGGCCGCAATGCCGGCCAGAACCAATCCGGCGAGACGTCTCGGCGGAGGCGATACGAAGGCTTCGAGCCCCGACGCGATCCCTCCGCAGAGAAACAGGTCGATCTCGTTCGGAAGTGTCCGGCGATGTCGCTCGATCAGCATCCGGACCGCCCCGACCTGTCCCCAGAACGCGCCGCTTCGAAGCGCCTCTTCCGTGTCCTTTCCGATCGACTCGGGAGGGGACTCGGCATCGCGGTCATCGAGTTTCGGCAGCAACCGCGTGTGCTCGGCGAGCGAGCGAAGCATCAGCGCCGGACTCGCCAGGATCGCTCCGCCGAGAAAGCGGCCGTCGGCCGAGACGGCGTCGACCGTCGTCGCGGTTCCGGCATCGATCACGATCGCCCCTGCTTCCGGTCGCTTCAGCAGCGCGGCGGCATAGGCGGCGGCAAGACGGTCGAGTCCGAGTCGCTCGGGATACCGGACTTCGACCGGCATCGGAAAATCATCGCGCGTCAGCAGCCGGAGGGAATCGTCCGGCCGCAGCGCCGCGATCCGATCGCTCNNCGCTTCGGGAGAACCGGAGAACGCGGGAGCGCGAGACGCGACCGCGGCGACCGTCTCGACGAGCGACTCCGTTCGATCGGTCGGCAGCTCGCCGACCTTCACCGAGCTGTTTCCCAGGTCGACCAGCAGGTGGCGTTCAGCCTGGCGGGCGGGCATGCTTCGCCTCGTCGAGCAGTCGAGCGATCTCGCGCTTCAGTTCGGCCAGGCCGGTGCCGGTGACCGACGAGATGAGCATCACCGGGCGACCGAGCTCCTGCTCCATCCGGCGATGCACCTCGACCGCTTCCGGCAGCTCGCACTTCGACACGACCGTCACTTCGGGGCGCTCGGCGAGACTCTCCTTGTACAGCCGGAGTTCGTCGCGGATCGATCGCCAGTTCGCGATCGGATCCGACTCGTCCATCGGCTGCGGCTCGACCAGATGGACGATGATGCCGGCCCGCTCGATGTGCTTGAGAAACTCGTGACCGAGACCGACTCCGGCATGCGCCCCTTCGATCAGCCCCGGGATGTCGGCCATCACGAACTCGCGATCGGCGCCGACATGCACGATGCCGAGATTCGGGATCTTGGTGGTGAACGGATAATCGGCGATCTCGGGACGGGCGCGGCTGACGCGACTGAGCAGCGTGCTCTTGCCGGCGTTCGGCATGCCGACCAGGCCGACGTCGGCGATCACCTTCAGCTCGAGGACCAGCCGCCGGCGCTCCCCTTCGTGCCCGGGAGTCCAGTCGCGAGGCGCCCGATTGATGGCCGACTTGTAGTGGGCATTCCCCCAGCCGCCGGCGCCCCCCTTGGCCACGACGAACTCCTCGCCGTCCTTCGCCAGATCCTTGATGACGAAGTCGGCGGTCGCGTCGATCACCAGCGTGCCGGGAGGGACCGGGATCGTCACATCCGCTCCGCGCTTGCCGTGACAGTCGGAGCCCATGCCGTGCGTCCCTCGCTCGGCTCGCCAGATCTTCTTGTGAGCGAGCGCGACGAGGCTGTTGACCCCTTGCTCGCAGCGGATGATGACGTTCCCGCCGCCGCCGCCGTTCCCGCCGTCCGGTCCGCCGTGAGGGACGTACTTCTCGCGACGGAAGCTCATGCAGCCGTCGCCGCCGCGCCCCGCCACCACTTCGATTTCCACGCGATCGACGAACATCGAAAGGTCCCGTGCGACGAAAGAGTGAAACCGGTCGGCGCTGAGGCCGGAAGGAACCGCTCGAGGCGGATCGTTCGACCAGCGGCGAAACGCAGGACCGAGATGCGATCCGCTATCGCGCCGCGTTCGATCCATCGCCGCTCGCGATTCCGCAACGCTCACGCCGGCGACGAGCGAACGGAGTCCGGCGCGTGGAAGTCGCCAGCGTAAACGGAATCAGGCCTTGCCGCGACGGCCGACAAGCGGGCGAAGCGGAAAGGCCTGAAGCATGATTCGGAGTTGCCCGCACGGCGATCGCCCCGATCATCGACCCGGCGGGGGACGATCGAGCGGATCGAACGACGGACCGAACGGAATCAGTTCGATTCGGCAGCCGACAGGGCCGGGACGACGTTGATCCGACGCCCTTCCTGATCGAACTTCACGAAACCGTCGACTACCGCGAAGAGCGTGTAGTCGCTGCCGACGCCGACGCCGCGTCCCGCATGGAACTTGGTGCCGCACTGGCGAATCAGGATGTTGCCGGCGCGAACTGCTTCGCCGCCGAACTTCTTCACGCCGAGGCGCTGCGCATTGCTGTCACGACCGTTGCGGCTTGAGCCGCCGCCTTTTTTGTGAGCCATGGTGTTCTCCCAGGTGTCAGGTTTCAGGCCTCAGGTTTCAGTGAGATGTTCACTGACGCCTGACGCCCGAGGCCTGAAGCCTCATCCCGCAATCTCGTTGATCTTCAATACGGTGTAGATCTGGCGATGCCCGCGCTTGCTGCGCTGGCGTTCCTTGGGCTTGTAGCGGAAGGAGAAGGTCTTCTCGCCCTTGGTCTCACCGACGACCGTGGCCTTGACCGTCGCGCCGCTGACGTTCGGGGTGCCGACCTTGACGGCCTCACCGTCGGAGACCAGCAGCACCTGCTCAAAGGCGTAACTGCTTCCCGGCTCGACAGCCAGGCGCTGAACCTGAACCGTCGCGCCTTCCTCGCAGCGGTATTGGTTGCCGCCGCTCTGGACGATCGCGTACTTCATAAGCTATGCTCCCATCTTCGCTTCGCCACTGCGCCCGGCATGGATAGACCGGCCCGGCCAGCGGGGAAGGTGGGCGCCGCACTTTTGCGGCGCTATCGACAAAGTCGCCCCGGCTTTGTGTCACCGAGGCAACATTACAAGTATACCTAAAGCGCTTGCAACCTGTCAAATGACCCCGGACGGCGCGTGGGGGCGGCGTCAGGCCTGCGAGGCCAAACGGGCGATCAACTCGCGGGCGCCGGCCGCGTCAAGCGATTGGTCGAACCAGAACCCCTGGCCATGATCGCAGCCCAGTTCGTGCAGCCGGGTCGCCTGGCGCTCGGCCTCGATCCCCTCGGCGATCACCTCCAGACCGAACTCGTGGGCGAGCACCACGATGGTACGCACGATCGCGCCTTTGTTCGACGCCACATCATCGAGCCGCTCGACAAACGAACGGTCGATCTTGAGCGCCTGGATGGGCAGGCTGTTCAGCAGTTTGAGTGACGAGTAGCCGGTGCCGAAGTCGTCGACATGGAGCCGCACACCCAGCTGGTGCAGACCCGCGATCTTCGCCAGGGCGGCGTCACCGTCGGCGATGACGTTTTCGGTGATCTCGACGCACAGACGGTCGGGGGCCAACCCGACTTCAGCCAGGATCGCGGTCACCTGCTCGACAAGATCGGGTTGCAGGAACTGGCGGTTCGACAGGTTGACGCTGACGGTCAGCGGCGGATCGGATTGAGCCAACGCATCCCACTCGCACGCAGCCTGGGCGGCCTGTCGCAGCACCCCCCAGCCGATCGGGATGATCAGCCCGGTCTCTTCCGCAAGGCCCAGGAACTCGCTCGGCCCAAGCAGCCCGCGCGACGGGTGCTGCCAGCGCACAAGCGCCTCGAACCCACTCAAACGGCGGCGCCCAAGAGACATGATCGGCTCGAACACCACGCGGAACTCATGGCGCTCCACGGCGCGCCAGAGCTCGGTCTCGAGCTGCATCGAAGCCACGACCCGGCGATGCATCTCCGAATCGAACAACACATAGCGCCCCTGGCCCAGGTCCTTGGCGCGATAGAGCGCGACATCGGCATCGCGAAGCACGTCCTCAGCCGCTTGATAGTCGGGCGTGCTGACGACGATGCCGATGCTGGCCGAGGTGAATACATCGCGGCCATTGACGATGAAAGCCGCCCCGAGTTGCTCGCCGATGCGTTGCACGGCGCGCATGACGTCACCCGCATCGGCGACATCGGTGACCAGGATCGCGAACTCGTCGCCCCCAAGACGGGCGATGGCATCTTGCGCCCGCAGACACAGCCTGAGGCGCTGGGCGATTTGGACAAGAAGCTGGTCTCCCACCAGATGGCCGAGGCTGTCGTTGACGATTTTGAACCGGTCGAGGTCGAGCAGCAGGACGGCGAACCGCTCTTCGGGATGGCGTTTGGCGCGCTCACAGGCCGCGGCCAGCCGTTCCATGAACCCGACACGGTTCGAGAGGCCGGTGAGGACGTCGTGCAGCGCAAAAAAGCGAAGCTGTCGTTCGCTTTCGATCCGGCCCGAGATATCGCGGAAGGTGAGCACAAGCCCAAGCGCCGTCTCGTCATCGGCATCCCGGATCGGGGCGATGCCGTACTCGAGCGCGATCCGCGCGCCGCCGCGCACGGTGAGATAGCCAAGCCGGAGGTCAGTCTGCGGCTCTCTCTGCAGTGCGTCTTCAATCAGTTGCGGTAAGGCCTGTCCTTCTTCGCCCGAGTGGAGCTCAAGGACGCGCTCGACCGGTTGGCCGATGGCCTCGGTCAGCGCCCAGCCGGTCAGCAACTCGGCCATCGGGTTCATCAAGACGATCTGGCCGATGGGGTCGGTGGCGACGACGGCGTCGTTGATACTGCGCAGGGTTGCGCTCAGCCAGCGTTCGAGGCGCCGCAGCCGCGCGTCGGCGGCGTGTTTGTGGAGCGCGATTTCGATCGCGATGCGCAACTCGCGATCCTCGAAAGGCTTCAACACATAGCCGTACGGCGAGGTGTTCTTCGCCCGGCGGAGCGTGCCGTCGTCGGAGTGGGCTGTCAGAAAAACAACAGGCACCGCATGCCGGTTCTGGACCCGTTCGGCCGCCGCAATGCCGTCGAGGTCGCCTCGCAAATGGATATCCATCAACACCAGGTCGGGCTCGACCTGCGCGACCCGATCGAGCGCCTCGGCCGCCGAACGGGCGATCGCCGGCACCTGATAGCCCCAACGTGTCAATGTGCGCTCGAGGTCACGCGCAACGATGGCGTCGTCCTCGACGACTACGATTTTGTGATCGGTCATGCCTGACCTGTTCGGTGAAATCTTCCTGACATTGTATGAAATCGTTTCCTAACCCGATATTGACAATTGTCAGGGTATTTCTGCGGGTCGTCATGTACGGCCTGTCAGACGATCGCCGCGGGCCTGGGCCCTGAAGCGACTCTACAACAGGTCGGACCCCGAAAACGGCTTGTTGAGGGCTTAGGGCTGAAGTCGGTTTGGCGTGTTGTACAATCCTGCAACCCAGCCGCTCACAGGGGGAACGCAAAGATGACTCCTGCGTCGAATCGCCGACCCGAGGGTGACACCGACCCGACGACCCTCGATCCTGAAGCCCCGAGCTATATCGTCGGCATCGGCGCCTCGGCCGGCGGGCTAGAGGCGCTCGAGCGACTCCTCAAGGCCATGCCGTCTGACAGCGGCATGGCCTTCGTCGTCATTCAGCATCTCTCGCCCGACTTTCGCAGCCTGATGGACGAGCTGCTGGCTCGTCACACCTCGATGGCGATTCGCCGCGTCGACGAGCCCACAACCGTGGCGCGCAACACGGTCTATCTGCTGCCGCCGCGCAAAGAAATGACGATCGTGGGGCGCACGCTCGAGGTGCAGGATCGGCCGCTCGATCAGGCGCTCAGCCTGCCGATCAATCTCTTCTTCCGTTCGTTGGCACGGGAAGCGACGGATCGCGCCGTCGCGATCGTGCTCTCGGGCACCGGCACCGACGGCAGCGCCGGCCTGATCGACATCCACGAGCTCGGCGGTCTTGTGCTGGTGCAAAGCGAGGAGACGGCGAAATTTGGCGGCATGCCGCGGAGCGCCATCGACACCGGACTTGTCGACGCTGTGCTGTCGCCCGAGGAGATGCCGGCTGTTTTGCTCGCCTATGCCCGCAACCCGGCCGCGCCGCTCCTTGCCCAACGCTCGGATCTGCTCGGGGCCGAGCCGCTCGCCGGAATGCCGCTGATCATCGATCGCCTGCGTGATGCGTACGGCATAGACTTCAACCAATATAAGCCGGCCACGATCTCGCGTCGTATCGATCGCCGTCTGGCGCTGGGCGACTACACAAGCCTGCAGGCCTATGTCGAACGCGTCAGCACAGACCCGAACGAACTCGAGCTGCTCTACAAAGACCTGCTGATCGGTGTCACCCGCTTCTTTAGAGATCCGGAAGCCTACGAAATCCTTCAGACGCAGATCATCCCCGCACTGGTCGAGGCTGCCGCCCCGGATGACGAGATCCGCATCTGGGTGCCCGGATGCGCCACAGGCGAGGAGCCGTACTCGCTGGCGATCCTGTTCCACGAATACTTGCAACAGACCCGGCGCCAGACCACGATCCGGATCTTTGCATCGGATGTGCATCGCGAATCGCTGCATATCGCCTCCGAGGGGCTGTATCCCGAGGCAAGCCTCGAGGAGATGTCGCCCGAGCGCCGTGCTCGTTTTTTTGTGCGCGAGGGGCGAAGCTATCGCGTGCACAGCGATCTGCGACGGACGTTGATCTTCTCGCCCCAGAACCTCATCAAGGACCCGCCGTTCACCAAGATGGACCTGGTGAGTTGCCGCAACGTCCTGATCTACTTCCAACCCCAGGCACAGTTGCGGGCGCTCTCGGCGTTTCACTTCGCGCTCAAACTCAATGGCGTGCTCGTGCTCGGGCCAAGCGAGGGCCCTGGCGACCTTGCGGCTGAGTTCGCCGTGGTCGACCGCCAGTGGAAGGTCTACCGCAAGATCCGCGATACGCGTTTGCCGCTCGATCTGCGGCTGAACCTCTCCCCGGGGCTTGTGCGCAGCCCGAGCCGGCTGTTGCTGCCCGGCGATCTACGGCTTTCGCGCGCATACGAGACGCTGCTCAACCGCTACGTCCCGACCGGCGTGTTGATCAACGAACAACGCGAGGTGATGCACGTCTTCGGCGACGCCGATCACTTCCTGCGCACGCCGACCGGGCGCATGACCCAGGATATCGTCGGCATGGTTCGCGGCGATCTGCGGATCGCGCTGGCTTCGGCGATCCAGTCGGCGGTTAAGCGCGGCGAGAAAGTGATCTTCAAAGGGGTGCGTCTTCAAGATCGAGAGGGGCGCGGTGAGGCTGCGATCAGCCTGACGGTCGACCCGCTCTACGACAAAGCGACGGGCTCGACCTTCATGTACGTCCTGTTCCAGGAGGAACGGCGGCTGACGCCGCCCGAGGTCGAAACCGCCGAAGAGTTCGAGGCCGGCGTCGAGACCGAGGAGCGGGTTCAGCAGTTGGAGCATGAGTTGCAGCACACCAAGGAGTCGCTGCAGTCGACTGTCGAGGAGCTCGAGACAAGCAACGAAGAGTTGCAGTCGTCCAACGAGGAGTTACTGGCGGCAAACGAGGAGCTGCAGAGCACGAATGAAGAGTTGCACTCGGTCAACGAAGAGCTCTACAGCGTCAACGCCGAGCACGAACAGAAGATCCACGAGCTGATCGCGGCGACGAACGACCTCAACAACTTGATTCGATCGACCGAGATCGGCACGATCTTCCTCGATCGCGCCCATCGCGTGCACCTCTTCACCCCGGTGGCGGCCCGGATCTTCAACCTGCTGCCCCAGGATGTCGGGCGCGACATTCGGCATATCACATACCGCGTTCGCGACGACGACATCGTGGCCGCTATCGAGGCGGTCAGCGGCGACCCGGGCGTGAACGAGCGCAAGGTGGTCGGCCCGAATGGGCGTACCTATCTGCGCCGGGTGATGCCCTATTGGGACGAGAATAACCAATCGGCCGGCGTGGCCATCACGTTCGTCGATATCACCGAGTTGTTGGCCGCCGAGCGCCAGTTGCAGTTGAGCGATTTCTCGGTCAATCAGGCGTCGGTGCCGACCCTGTGGTTCGACTCCGACGGCCGGGTGCTCCGCGTCAACCGGGCCGGTTGTCAGATGCTCGGATACGCCGAGCCCGAGTTGATCGGCAAGCGTTTCGCCGATCTCTGCCCCGACGCGGCCGAGACGATCTGGCCCGAGCCCGGCACGCGGCTGCCCGCCGGTGGGACGGGGGCGCTCGAGGCAACGCTGCAGCGACGGGATGGGGTCGTCTTCCCGGTCGAGCTTGACGTCAATCACGTGACCTTCGAAGGGCGCGACTATAGNNGAGCAACTCTATCGGTCGACGTTCGACCTCGCGACGGTCGGCCTCGCGCACCTGGCGCCTGATGGGCGGTTCCTCAAGGTCAACCAGCGGCTGTGCGCGTTCTTCGGGTACACGGCTGACGAGTTGCTTGAGTTGACCGAGGCTGAGTTGACCCACCCGGACGATGTGGGCCAGACCTACCTCGGCCGCGGGCTGGATTTCGAGTATGTCAAGCGCTACGTCCGCAAGAACGGGAAGCAGGTCTGGGGTCACATGCACGGCACGCCGATCGACGAGAACGCCGCGACCGGGGGGTTCTCGCTGTGCGTCCTGATCGATGTCACAGAGCAGAAGGAAGCCGAGGATTCGTTGCGTAAAAGCGAGGCTCGCTTCCGCGGCCTGGTCGAGAGCGGGCCGCAGGCGATCGTCATGACGACCACCGATGGACGCATCGTGCTGGTCAATACGGCGGCTGAGCGTCTGCTCGGGTATCGCCGCGATGAGTTGATTGCCCGGCCGGTCGAGATCCTCGTGCCGGCCGCCGCCGCTGCCGACCATGTCGAACTGCGACGCGCGTATAGCCTGGCTCCGTTGCCGCGTCCGATGGGGCGCGATCGCTTCCTCGCCGCCCGACATCGCGATGGCCATGCTGTGCCCGTCGAGATCGGCCTGAGCACGCTTCAACTTCACGACGAGACCTATGTGCTGGCCGTGATCGTCGACATCACCGATCGTCGCCAGGCCGCGCAGGCCATCCAGGAGTCGCTGCGCGAGAAGGAGACCCTGCTCAAAGAGATCCATCATCGCGTCAAGAACAACATGCAGTTGATCTCGAGCCTGTTGCGGCTGCAGTCGGATTACGTGACGAGCCCCGAGGCGCTGGCCGTCTTTCACGAGGCCCAGAGCCGGGTGCGCTCGATGGCCTTGATCCATGAAAAACTCTATCAGGCAAGCAGCCTCGCGCGGATCGAGTTCTCGGAGTATGTCCACAGTCTGGTCCGGATCTTGATGCAGACCTATGCCGCGGATCCCGGGCGGATCAAGGTCTCCGTTGACGCGGACCCGATCGAGGTGAGCGTCGATGTGGCGATCCCGCTTGGGTTGATCCTCAATGAATTGATCACGAACTGTTTGAAGCATGCTTTTGCGCCGACGCAGCCCGGAACCGTGACGATCGTGTTGGATCGGCCGACACCGGGTCAGGTACGTCTGATCGTCAACGACGACGGGCGGGGCTGGCAGCCGGGGTTCGAGTGGCGCGCGGCGCAAAGCTTCGGGCTACATCTGGTCGCGATCCTGACCGAGCAATTGCAGGGCGACATCGAGGCCATTGGCAGCAACGGGGTGACCTTCAAGCTGACTGTGCCGCTGGGCGAGATTTGATGGGGCACACGGTGCGCAAGGACTATGGCTCGACGATGAGATGTACGTGGAGTTGCGGGACATCCTGGAAGGCGCCACCGTTGAGCACGAGCCGATAACGCGAAAGACCTAACGATCGCGCGATCTCGGCCGCCGTCGAGACAAGGCCCCCGGCCGGGTTGGGTTCGCCCGGCGCCAGGTCGGCCAGCGCACGCACGGCCTGCTTTGGCACGATCAAGATATGGACGGGGTAGGACGGGCGCGGATGCCAGAAGGCGATCTCCGTTGCAGTCTCGCTCAGGCGTCGCAGCGGCAACCAGCGACTGTGGCGGGNNGGGCGAACAACCAGCCGATCAGGCCGCCGACAACGCGCCAGCGCGCCAGGCGCAGAATCAGCGCACTAAACATCCGGGCCTGGATCGTCCACCTGGGCTTCCGCACGATCGTCCGTGCCGGCAGGCGCAGTGACCGCCGCGAGCCGGGCGGTCGGCGAGTCGAGCAGGAGCCCTGTGCGATGGTAACGAGCACCGGCGCTCTCGAGCCCGAGCGAATCGACGACCTCCTCGGGCCGGCCGGTGGCCGCATCGCGGGCGGCCAACTGCATCGTCAGCACTTGCGGCGCAGAGGCTGGCTCGAGCGACTCGATCAAGGGGCGGAGGTCGTACGCTTTATCACGTCGGGTGCGCGGCAGCGTCGTTTGCGCCAATAGGGCGCTCACTCGCTCAGCGAGGTCCGGCGCCGGGCCTGCCAGGGTCACGGTGTAGGTTGCCGAACGCAAGAGCACCTGAAGCGGCGGCCAACGATCGTCGATCACGGAGGCCCCGAGCAGGCTCAGACCGGGAGGCGCGGCACCGCGCAGGGCGTCGAGCGCGGCCTCGGCCGCCAGATCCTGTTCAAGCCAGATGTCGGCCAGTTCGGCGGCCGATGTGAAGCCGAGTGGCAGCGCGCCGGCAAGCTGGATGCGGGGCTGTGGGTGATAACCCTGGGTGTAGGCGAGCGGCAGACGCGCGCGTCGGAACGTGCGCTCCCAGGCGCGATGCAGGTCGAGATGGCCGGTGAAGCGCATGGCCTCACCCTTGGAAAAAGTGACTCGAAGTCTCACGGCGAGATTGTAGCCTAGTCGGCGGCCGCCCCTTGCGGTCCACGCATTCAGTCGGCGGCGACCGGTTCGGCTGCAACCCGCCGCATGTGCTTGGGCCTGACCTCCGGGCACTCCCAGGCGTTAGCCGGGGTCTCCATCCTCAGCGATGTAAATTTGGGCAGGATCCCACACGCGAAGCAGCGCTGGCGACAGTCGATGCGCGTCTGGCCGCGCAGGCTCCAGCGATAGTCCTCGGCCAGGTACGACTTCTTGACCGCGATGTCGATGTGCTCCCACGGGAACGTCTCGTCGATCAGACGCTCGCGGTGGGTGTAAAAGCGTGGGTCGAGGCCACACTCGGCGAACGACTCGAGCCAGGCTGTGTAATTGAAATGCTCCTGCCAGGCGTCGAAGCGCACGCCGCGGCGATGCGCGGCCTCGAGCACGGCGCCCAGGCGGCGGTCACCGCGCGAAAACCAGGCCTCGAGCTGGGTCTCCTCGGGACCGTTCCAGTTGAGCTTGAGCCCGGGGCCGCGCAGCTCGCGCTTGAGCAGCGCCTGCTTGGCCCGGATTTGCTCGATCGAATCGCACGATACCCACTGGAATGGCGTATGGGGCTTTGGCACAAAGGTGCTCACGCCGGCAGTCACGCTGACCTTGTTGCCCACGTACTTGCGACCTTCGTCGCGCACGCGTTTGCAGACGTCGGCGATGGCCTGCACGTCTTCGAGTGTCTCGGCCGGGTGCCCGATCATGAAGTACAGCTTGACATGCGTCCAGCCGCGTTCGAACACGGACCGCACGGTTTCAAGCAACTGTTCGGTCGATACCGGTTTGTTGATGATCTCGCGCATCCGCTCGGTCGCCGCCTCTGGGGCAAAGGTGAACCCGCCGCGTTTGTTGTCTTTGAGCGCCTCCATGAGCTCAACCGACGCACTCTCGATACGCAGCGAGGGCAGCGACACGCTCAGGTGCTTGCCCGCAAAGCGCTCGCCGACCTTGCGCACCAGATCGACCACGTCGCCGTAGTCTGACGACGAGAGTGAGAGCAGCGCGATCTCCTCGAAGCCCGTGTTCTTCAGGCCCTCTTCGAGCGCGTTGAGGATCGTCTCGACACGGCGCTCACGCACCGGGCGGGTGACCATGCCGGCATGACAGAAGCGGCAGCCGCGCGTGCAGCCGCGCATGATCTCGACCGGGTACCGGTTGTGGATCGTCGCGATATACGGCACGATCAGGCGCGTGGGCGGCGGCGGCAACACGGGCACGATCCGCTTGAGCACCTTGGCGGGTGCTGCCGGGTCGAGCGGCACGACGGCGGCCACGGTTCCGTCATCGTTGTACTCGGGTCGGTAGAGCGCGGGCACGTACACGCCCCAGATCCCAGCCAGGCTGCGGAGCAGATCCTGCTTGGGTGCGTTGCTCGCCTTCCACGCGCTGAGGACTTTGAGGATGCCGAAGATCACGTCCTCGCCCTCGCCGATGACGAAGGCATCGATGAAGTCGGCCATCGGCTCCGGGTTGTAGGCGCTATGCCCGCCGACGATGAACAGCGGCATCGTGCGCGGGTCGCGTTCGGCGGCCCGCAGCGGCAAACCGGCGAGATCGATGAAGTTGACGGCGTTCGAGTACAGCTGTTCGTACGGGATCGAAAGCCCGACCAGGTCGAAGTCACGGACCGGCCGTTTGCTTTCCAGGGCGAATAGCGGCAGCCCGGCCGCGCGCATCGCGGTCTCCATGTCCGACCAGGGGACATACGCGCGCTCCGCCAGAAGATCGGGCCGCTTGTTGATCAGGTCGTAGAGGATCGCCAGGCCCAGGTTGGGCGTGCCGATCTCGTACGTATCCGGGAAGGCCAGGCAGACCTTGAGATCGGCGCCGGCCCAGTCTTTCGTAATCGAGTTCAGCTCGCCGCCCGTGTAGCGGCCCGGTTTGCCGACGGTGGGCAGGATGCGCTCGAGCGCCGTGGAGAGATATTCAGGAGTCATTAGGGAAGATTATAAGGCGTCAGGGGGCAAGCGTCAGGTGACGGGTTTCGGGCCGGGCGAATAAGGTCGCCGGGCGTGGGCGTAGAGACGTGGCATGCCCGGTCTTGGCCCGACGACGCGTGTGGTGTCGCGGGCGAACGGTTGCGGCGACGATGGGTGGGTCGCGGGCGTGGGTGATCGGGCGAACGGGCGCGGCGACGATGGGTGGGTCGCGGGCGCGGGTGATCGGGCGAATGGGCGCGGCGACGATGGGTGGGTCGCGGGCGTGGGTGGTAGAGACGGGGCATGCCCCGT
>DMPQ01000504.1 GCA_003455945.1 Planctomycetaceae bacterium | reverse complement strand
GCTGACGCGGCGGGCTGGCGAGGCACGGACCGCAGCGGGCTTCAGCTCGCCTTGATGGCCGACCAGGTCCAGTGACGGTCACTGGTGGCTTCGACCGAGGCGCGATCGAAACCGAGCGCTGCCACGAGGTCGCGGATCTCGTCGAGCGTCAGCGCCGCGTGGAGCGACTCGGTCAGCAATCGCTTCTGTCGTTCGTCGGCGGTCGCGGCGTGCAGCGCTACCAGGGCATCGACTCGCTCCGCGCTTTCGGGGCGCATCAGATCGCGCACGAACAGCCGTCCTCCCGGCTTCGTCACGCGAACCATCTCGCTCAGGCAGATCGCCGGATCCGGGATGTGATGGACGATCGAGTTGCTGATCACCAGATCGAAGGTGCCGTCGGGTTGCGGCAGGCGTTTCGCGTCGCACTGCGCCAGGTGGATCCGTTGGCGCTGGCCGGCCGCTTCGATCCGGTACTTCGCCAGTTCGAGCATCGCGACCGCCATGTCGGCCGCCAACACGCGACATCCGCCGACTCGCGAGCAGAGTTCGATCGGAATGAGCGCCGTGCCGGTACCTAGGTCCAGCACGTCTCCCGCGACCGGACCGGCGGCGAGCAGGTCGTCGACGAACCGGCGGTTCACCTCCGCATGGTCCATCCGGTCATACGACTCCGCCTCGTCCCACGAGTCCATCACTTCCGGTTCGAGCGTGCGTGGGATCGACATGGCGAGCGGCCTCGGCAGGAGAGCGTGAGGTGAACGAGTGCGCCGCGCAGGGGCGCTCCGAATCGTCGACTTACGGCTCGTCGTCGATCGACCCGGCGTCGGCATCGGCGGCATCCGTAGAGCGCGCCGGAGCGAAACGATCGAAGGCGAGCGCGACCAGTCCCATCATCAGGTAGCCGGCGGCGAACTCGTGCACGATCCGGAACGACTCGCCCGTCAGGCGCCACGGCACGAACATCTGGCCGTCGGGGAACGGCGAGTGCATCAGGCCGAACAGCGTCGCGGTTCCGCAGAGGGCGAAGATCGACGCGGCGGTGCGCCAGCGGCGATCGATCATCATCGCCAGTCCGCTCGACCAGAGCAGACTCGTCAGGATGAAGCCGTTGGCCAGCATGGTGACGATCGTCAGCTCGTGGCGGATCGGCGGCGCGAGCGAGGCGGCCGAGACGCCGGCGGTGTAGAGCGCCGGATCGCCGAGCAGCTTGCCGACGAACAGCGTCGCCAGCGAAGCGAGCGCCGGCACGCAGGCGAGGGCGACCGCCGGATAGTGCCGCTGCGGCGTGGCGTGGAAGCTCTGCGACGTGATCTCGATGCCGATGAAGATCAGGATCGGCAGGACGACCGGTTTGGGGATGACGACGTAGAGCCATCCGAAGGCGCCGGACAGCCCGAGCGCTCCGACGAACAATGCGGTGGCGAGCGTGTACGCCGAGCGTCCGCCCATCGCCTTGTAGGCCGGATGACCGATGTACGGCGTCGTCTGGATGACGCCGCCGCAGAGCGAGGCGAGCACGGTCGCGATCGCCTCGACGCCGATCACCTGGCCGGTCGGAAACTCGTCGCCGGCCGCTGCCGCGCTCTCGGTACAGTCGATGCCGCCGACGACGGTCGCGAGCGCGAACGGAATGACGATCGGCAGGTAGCGGAGAGCCGCCGGAAGATCGGCGACCCACTCGAAGCGGAACGCCGCGAGCCATTCGGTCGGCCAGAGGCCGGTGGTCAGCTCGAGCGTCCCTTCCCCCGGTTCGTGCAGCGACGTGCCGAACGCGGTATCGGAAGCGAGCATCAGATAGTGGAGCGCGCCGGCGACCAGCAACGCACCGAGAGCTCCCGGAATCTTCATCGGAAGCGGCGCACGAGCCACGAGCGTCGCGAGGATGATGGCGAGCGCCGTGAAGCCGACGACCGGCGAACCGAGCGTTTCGAGAAACGGCAGGAACCCGATCAGCACCAGCGCGATCGAGGCGAGCGAGCCGAGCAGGCCGGCTCGCGGCAGATAGCGACGGACCCAATCGGAACCGACGGTGAAGCCGAGCTTGAACAGGCCGCTGAGAAAGATCGAGGCGATGCCGACATGCCAGGCGAAGCGTTCGGCCCGCGCCTGGTCGGCATCGTCGAAGGTCCCGTCGAGTCCGAGTTGTTCCTTCATGCTCGCATAGGCGGGGCCGAGCACGAAGAAGATCATTCCGTAGGTGCTGGGCGTGTCGAGACCGAGGGGCATGGCGGTCAGCTCGAGCCCGTCTCGACGAGTCCGGCGGATTGCCAGCAGACTGAAGATCAGGTCCCCCACCAGGACGCCGATGGCAGTCCCGGGGACCATGTGCGAGAGAATGAAGCTTGTAGAAATTCCACTCGAAGCCGACAGCAGCGTGACGAGCAGGATCAGGCCGGCGACATTATCTAACATCAAGCCGAAGAAGGCGTTGACGTCGCCGGGAGCCGCCCAGGAGGGGCGTCGTTGGGGCATGTTCGTCCCTGTTGGCACGGCGCTTGCTTGTTATCTCGGTCGTGAGTGTAGGAACGGTCGGATCGACTGTCAAACGTTCGCTCGCTCGAGACCGAAACTGGCCCGTCGCAACGATTTCGACTACGATCGTGAACGCAGCGACGGAGCGACTCGCCGTGGACGCTCGTCCCGAATCGGGACCGGCGTCTCGAACTTTCCTTAAGAGGGTTCGTAGTAGACATGGACGCTTCCACGACTTCGACCACCGCTTCGGAAGACCGCTCGATGACCCCGAGCGACCGGACCGACGAACAGCTTCTCGCGACCTATCGCCGCACGGGCGATCGCGGGCTCTTCGCCGAATTGGTCCATCGGTACGAGCGCGAGCTGTACAACTTCCTGCGGCGTTATCTCGGGGATGCGACGCTGGCCGAGGATGCCTTTCAGGCAACCTTCCTGCAGGTCCACCTGAAGTGCGAGCAGTTCGACGAAGGGCGGCGGTTCCGACCGTGGCTCTACGCGATCGCGACCAACCAGGCGATCGATGCCCGACGACGCGTTCGTCGTCAGCGGATGGTCAGCCTGGACCGCAGCTCCCCCGCCGAACAGGACGACGTCCTCCGGCTCGTTCAGGTCCTCGAAAGCTCCGAGGAAGATCCTTCGGAGCGGATCGAGCGGCATGAGCGGAACGCTCAGGTGAACGAAGCGCTCGCGTCGCTGCCCGAGTCGATGTTTTCGGTCGTCCAACTCGTCTACTTCCAGGGGCTCAAGTACCGCGAAGCGGCCGAGATCCTCGAGGTCCCGGTCGGCACGGTAAAGAGCCGCCTCAATTCGGCGATCGGCAAGCTGACGGACGTATGGAACGCGAACCACATCGAGACCCGTTGAACGATCGCGACGAGGGGGAAGTCGATCTCATCGGCTATCTCCTCGGCGCCCTCGATCCGGATGAGGCGGCTCGGGTCGCCGCTCGCATCGATCGCGACCCGCTGCTGCGCGACGAGGCGGATCGGCTGTACGCGAGTCTCCCCAAGACCGAAGCGACCTGGGGGAGCGAACTCCCTCCCCCGGGACTCGCCGAGCGGACGATGGCGGCGCTCGAACAGTTCGCCGACTCGCCGGCCGCCGCCGCTCTGTCGTCGACCGGCGCTTCCGCTGCCGTTCGACCGCTCGCCGTCGAACCGGTCCCGGCGAGCGCCGTCTCGTCGAGCACGGTGTCGTCGAGCGATGGCGGAACCTCCGGATTCGGCTCGCGATCCTGGGGGCTGCAGGACTGGATCGCGGTCACGGCGATGACCGCGCTTCTCGCGTCGCTCGCCGTCCCCGCGCTGATCAACAGCCGTCATCAGGCGCAGCTGACCGCGTGCCGCAACAATCTGCGCACCGTCGGCCGAGCCATCGGCGACTATGCCGATATCCACCGCGGTCGGATGCCGGTCGGCGAACCGGGCTCCCCGTTCGAGACGGTCGGCGCGTACGCGCCGATCCTGGCCGCCGAGTCGCTGATTCGAGACGACGATCTGATCTGCCCTTCGTCGTCGTTCAAGAACGAAGTCGGAACGTTTCGCATTCCGACCGCCGAGCAGCTGATCCGCATGAAGCCCGATGCGCTCGCGTACATGCAGCGAGTGATGGGCGGGAGCTATGGGTTCACGCTCGGCTACGCGATCGATGGTGCGGTGCAGGAGCTGAAGCGCGAGGGGAATCCGTTTCGAGTCGTGATGGCCGATCGCCCGGAAGGAGGCGATCTGGCGGTGGCGCACGGCAACGGCATGAACGTGCTGTTCGACGATGGGCACTGCGCCTTTCTGCATCTCGATTCGCCGAGTCTGCTCGATCCGCAGCTCTTCGTGAATCGGATCGGCGCCGTCGCGCCGGGGCTCGATCAGGACGATTCGGTCATCGCGCCCAGTCACGTTCGCCGCGTCTGGCCGGTCCGTCTGCAGGACTGAGCCGCGCGCTCGAACGGCGCGAGACCGGCGGACGCAACGGCGCATGAAAAAGACCCGCGGCTCCGAACCGGGANNTAGGCCCGCGGCTCCGAACCGGGAGCGGCGGGTCTTGTCGTCGATGTCCGTATCGGATTCGTGAGGCGGCTCGTTCGGTCGATCGCCGCGTCGCCATCGCGGATCGTCGCCGAGCGGACCTGGGTTCAGAAGCGCCGCGGGCCTCGTCCCGCTCCGCCGCCGACGCGCGGCTCCTGCGGCTTGGCTTCGTTCACGCGGACCGGCCGGCCGGCGATCGTCACGTCGTTCAGGTTCTGGATCGCCGCATCCGCCTCGCCGTCGTTCGGCATCTCGACGAACGCGAAGCCGCGCGAGCGACCCGTCTCGCGATCGATGATCACGCTTACTCGACTGACGGTTCCGAACTCCGAGAACGCGTCCCGCAGCTCGTCCTCGGTCGCCTGATACGACAGGTTGCCGACGTAGATATTCTTCACGAAAGACTCTCCCACTCCGATTCGGACTCGCAAGTCGCACTCGACTCGCCCACGACTGACAGCTCGCTCCCCGAAAGGCCGGTTTCGCGGCTCCTGCTGGTGCCGTGGCCCGATCCCGTTCCGGTGGAACCGGCGAGAATTATCGACATGGCGCCGAGGCGTGTCAAATCTAGGGGAGTCGATCCNNTGCGACCGACCTCGGTCGCAGTGAATTGTCGTAGTGCGACCGACCCCGGTCGCACCGGATCGACGTCGCTCCGACGTGGCCCAGGATCACCTCTAGTCCCGTCAGGGACGACCGAAAGTAGCCCACCGATTCATCGGTGGGTAACGACCTACGAAACCGCGAAGCGAGAGTCCCGGTAGGGACGAAAGAACGGGCCCTGGGAACCAGGTGGGCCCGGCCACTCCGTGGCCGAGGCCAGGTTTCGTCCCGACGCCGAACGAACCACGAAGCGTCAGCAGTGACGCCATCAAC
>DMPQ01000194.1 GCA_003455945.1 Planctomycetaceae bacterium | reverse complement strand
GTGACGTCCGAGGTGACGTCCGATGCGCGGCGACCGGCGAGCGGCGCTCGAACGAGCGCAGGCGTCTGGGCAGTCGCTCGAGCGGTCGGACTCGCCTCGATCCTTGCGGCAGCCCTGCTGCTCGAATCGCCGTGCAAGGCGACTTGCGATGATGGGCTTTCCGCTTCGGCGCCGACCGCCGATTCGCGGGCGAACGGTTCGGACGAGCCGGCGGTGCCGAGTCGTCCGATCGAAACGACGGCAGCGACGAACGCCTGGGAGGGCTACATCACGCCGGTCCGTCGTATTCAGGTCCCCGCTCCCGATACCGGTCTGCTCCGTCAGGCCGAAACCGCTCCGGGGCGCGAGGTGCAGAGCGGCGAGTTGCTGGCGCGGCTGGATCGCTCGCGCCAGGAGCGGGAACAGGAGCTGGCAGCGACCGAACTGCAGTTGGCCGAGTTGAAGTTGGCCGACGAGGCGCAGCGTCGCCTCGACTATGCCGCAGCCCTACGATCCGAACTCGAGACGGCGACACCGGCTCGAACCGCCGACGCTCCGGATCAGGTCGAGTCGCGCCGGATCGCGCGTCTGCTCCTGGTGCCGCCGCGCGAACCGCTCGAACGCGAGNNAGCGACTGGAAACCCGTCGCCGCGAGGCGGAGTACGAAGTCGCGTTGCAGAAGCTGGCACTCGACGGGGCCCGAGCCGAGGTGGCTCGCGGCGAGATCGTCGCACCGTTCGCCGGGGTCGTGACGCAGCGCTATCGACAGGCGGGGGAATGGGTCGAGGCGGGGAGCCCGGTCTGCGAGCTGGTCGCGATGGATCGGTTGCAGGCCGAAGTCGCCGTCCCGATCGCCGATCCGGCGCTCGTCGACCTGGTCGGCCGCGCCTGTCGTCTGAGGATCGAGACGGCGGGAGGGGGAAAGTTCGAGGTTGCGGCGACCATCGCGCGCGTCGGCGAACTGGTCGGGGCGAACGGCCGAGTCGCGGTGGTCGCGGAGTTCGACAACCCCAAGGTCGACGGACGCCGCGCCGTGCTCCCCGGGAGTCGCGTGCGGCTGGAGCTCGGACCGGCGTCCGAGGCACCGTCGAACTGATGCCGAGCACCGTCGGACCGTCGCACCGTCGGAGCGTCGCGCCGTCGCTCGAACCGCTCGGCGATTCCCTCGATGCAACCCCGATCGGCATCGGCGGGGCTCGATTTTCGGAACTGCTGGCGATTCGCTCCGATCGGGCGTTTCGACTGGAGAACGACCATCTCGTCTAGGAGATTCCGGACGGGATGGATTAGGCTTCCGCTCCTCGATCGAGGACCGATCGTGACGCGACTCCGCAGCGCGGGATGCGCTGCGGCACGGAACGCGGGGAGGGTTTCGACCCTGCTCGCCGACGGATCTCAGGGAGGAGACGGGCATGGATGCTCGCCGAAGGATCGCGGTTGCCCTGCTGGCGACCGGATGCGTGCTGCTGGGGACCGGCGCGAACTACCGTTCGCAGAACTTCGTCGTCTCGGCTCAGGACCCCGAGTTCGCTCGCGAGGTCGCCCGAGTCGCCGAGATCCATCGGCGCGAGCTGGCGATCGCCTGGCTCGGCGACGAACTCCCTCCCTGGCCTCAGCCCTGCTCGCTGAAGGTGACGCTCCATCGGGACGCCTTCGGCCAGACCAGCTTCGCCTTCGACGGACCGAGCGGCGAGAGCGGCATTCCGTTCGGCTGGGAGATGGAGGTCAACGGCTCTCCCGAGCGGATCCTCGACTCGGTTCTGCCGCACGAGATCACGCACACGATTCTCGCGACTCATTTCCGCCGCCGCCTGCCGCGCTGGCTCGACGAAGGAGCGTCGTCGACCTGCGAGCATGTCAGCGAGACGGGAAAGCAGGAGCGGAATCTGATCGTCTTCCTGACCGAAGGGCGAGGCATCCCGTTCAATCGGATGTTCCGGATGATGGAGTATCCTCGCGACCAACGCGACATGCTCGCGCTCTACGCTCAAGGGCTCTCGGTCGTCCGCTTCCTGCTCCATCAGGGCGAGGAGCGTGACTTCCTGGCGTTCGCGACGCATGGTCTCGAGACCGAGGACTGGGACGGCGCGATCCGCCGCGTCTACGGGTTTCGCGATCTGAGCGATCTGCAGGTGACCTGGAACGAATGGGTTCGTCAGGGGAGTCCCGATCTGGCGGCTCGCCCCGAACTCGCCTCAACCTTCGTGCCGGCGGTCCGCGATGCGGAACGGAATGCGGCCGTCGTCGCGGCTTCGGCCGAGATGCCGGTAACGGGCNNCCGATCGAACCGTCCGGTTCGGCCGTTTCCGGCGCAGCCGTTTCCGGTTCGGGGGCCTCTGCGGCGTTGGTCGCGTCGCGCGGCACCGCCGACTTTCGCCACGATCCCCTCGGCGCGGATCTGACCGACAGTTGGTACTATCGGAGGACGCGCGGCGAGGCGGAGCGGTCCGCTTCGCTTCCTGAAGCCGGTCGTCGAAGCCGTCGCCCCGAGTTGGGGGAAACGCCGGAACTCATCGGGCCTCGGAACGCGACCCCGGTCGAGCCGCTCCCCTCGATCCCCTTCGGTCCTCTCTCTCCCCCTGGCCCGTCCGTATGGCGCTGACCGATTCCGATCCTCCTCACTCGACCTCGCTCGCCGCTTACGTCGCGCGATGGGGGATCCTGATCGTCTCGATCGCCCTCGGTATCTGGATCGCGGAGCTGCCGAGTTGCCGGCGCGAACCGGAGCACCCGCCGCTGATGCCGCAGGACGGATCGGCCGGTGACGGAATCCAGACTCACCAAGCCGCGGAGCCGACCGCTCCTGTCGCTCCTTCGAACGATGCGACTCCGACCTCCGACGGTCGTTGATTCGGCGATCGACGAAAGGGACGGGAAGAGGCGCGACGCGTGGCGAGATTCGACGTTCGGGACGAGCGAGGGCTGGTGAAGGGGATGCTCGGCCTGGCGCTGCCGGTGCTGGTCGAGGAATCGCTGATGCTGGCGGTCGGGTACACCGACTGGTGGCTCGCCGGACATTTCGTCCCCGGTCCGGCCGCTCTCGCCGCCATGGGGCTGATGGCCTATCTGCTGTGGCTGTTGCCGAGTCTCTTCGCGGCGCTCGCGATCGGCGCGACGGCCATCATCTCGCGACGGATCGGCGAAGGGAGACTCGACGAGGCGAATCGAACGGCCCATCAGGCGTTTCTGGCCGGAGCCCTGCTGTCGCTCGTGGCGACCGGCCTGGCGCTCGCCTGGTCCGACGCGATCCCGCGCTGGATGCAACTGAGCGGCGAGGCGGCCGACTACGCGACCCGGTACTTCCGAACGGTCGCGGCGGTGCTGCCGCTGATCATGATCGAACAGGTGGTGATCGCGTCGCTCCGCGGCGCCGGTGATACCCTCACCGGACTCGGCATCAAGGGGTTGGTGGTCGTCGTCAATCTGATCGTCAGCACCGGGCTGGTTTCGGGATGGGGCCCCTTTCCGCAACTCGGCTGGGACGGACTGGCGATCGGCACGGCGACCGCCCACGGACTCGGCGGACTGTTGGCCGCGGCGGTCGTGCTGCGCGGTCGATCGGGACTGGTCTTTCGAGCGCCGCTGCTTCGACCGGATGCCGGCATCCTACGACTGCTGATGCGGATCGGACTTCCCGGCGGGATCGATATCGGGGCGATCATCCTGTTCCAGTTCCTGTTCGTCGCCATCGTCAATCGACTCGGCGACGCCTCCGCCGCGGCGCATGGTCTCGCGGTACAGATCGAGGCGCTGGCGTACATGCCGGGGTCGGCCTTTCAGGTCGCCGCGGCGACGATGGCGGGGCAGTATCTGGGGGCAGGAAACCCGCGAGCCGCTCGGCGGGCGACGGTCGCGTGTCTGCTCGCGGGAGGGGCGGTGATGGGGAGTGCCGCGCTCGTCTTTGCCTTCGGCGGTCCGTGGCTGACGAGTCTGTTCGTCGGCGCCGAAGGAGCGGCGACGGCCGAACAGGCGGCGCGATTGCTGCGCATCGTCGCGCTCGGGATTCCGCCGCTGACCGTCTGCATGATCGGGTCCGGCACGCTTCGCGGTTCGGGAGACACCGTCTGGCCGCTGACGATCACGCTCCTGGGATTCGCCGCGATCCGCCTCCCCCTGGCGCTTCTCTGGACCGACGCGACCGGAGCGGCGGGGGTCTGGGGATGGAACGGTGGAGTCGAAGGGGCGTGGTGGGCGATGCTCGCCGATCTGCTGATCCGCTCGCTGCTGATCGGCGGACGCTTGACGCATGGCGGCTGGAGTCGCGTCCGGCTGGACCGCTAGGCCGGACCGAGAAGAGCTCGGTCCGCCGGCAGCGCGAGAGCGGCAGAAGGAGAACTCCGCGAAAGCATCGCGACCTCCGGCGGCTCGGAGGACTCAGCCGAATCGCTCGATATCCGATGCCTGAGGTAGAACGATCCCTTCGGCGGTCGTTCCGTTCGGAACGTCAGGCTCATCGGCGCGAAGCGGCACCTGTCGTCCGTCGCCGCTTCGGCCGCGCAGGAAATCCTGGACGACCGATCGAGCCGGCAGCCGGCGATGAACGTGCGGGCGACGATCGAGCAACAGTCGCTGCCCTTCCTCCGGCGACATCCCGTGTCGGTGCATCAGCCAGCAGAGCACGACCGTCGCACTGCGGGCTCGCCCCGCCTTGCAGTGCACATAGACGCTCTCGCCTCGCGACGCATGGTCGTCGATGAAGGCGACCGCCTGTTCGACCGCTTCGAGCGACGGCGGGGTGAAGTCGATCGTACCGATCCGAAGCTGCCGGATCCCCAGGCGGGCGTAGGTCCCTTGAGGCCCGCCGTACTCGCGACAGGTGTTGACGATTCCGCGGACCCCTTCGCGGTACAACCGGCGGACGTCGCTCGGGAACGGCAGGGCACCGATCACGACATGGTCGTCGATCCGATCCCACCAGCGACGCACGCGCAGCATCCGCCCCAGCAGCACGTTCCAGCCGAGCGTCGGCGCGAAGAGCGCTTCGGCGGCGAGTTTTCGGAGCGGCATGGCGGAGACCCGAGACGGAAGCGACAGCGAGCGGCCGAGCGGTCGGAGATGTCGAGCGGTCGGAGATGTCGAGCAGCCCGAGCGATCAGGCTCGACGACCTTCGATCCATCGTCCGATCTCGTCTCGTCTTCGAACAGCATCCTCGGCGTCGAGCGCCGGAAAATCGTCGGGGAGCCGAGCGGCGGTCGGTCCGATCGACGCGGCGAGCCGTTCGATCGCGTCATGCTCCCCGAGAGTTCCACCGGGAACCGGGACGTCGACGTAACGCGCTGCCGCGAGCGTCAGAAGATCGGCGACCGGGAGGATCCAGTNNCGGAGCCACTCGGGAGCCGCTCCGGGGAGATCATGCAGCAGTGCTTCGACGGCGAGCGTCCGATCGGCCAGATTCAGTCGCGAACCTCCTTGGCGGAGCGGAAGTACCGGGTGGATCGTCACGCCGAGGTGGCGGAGTTCGGCGAGTCCCGCGGCTCGGCGGCACCAGAGCCACGCGCCGGGGCCTCGTTCTTCCCAGGCTTGCCGGAGCGGGCCGACTCGCAGCGACAGCTCCCGAAGACGCCGCTGATCGTCGTTCGACAAGTCGCTCGCGGAGTTGCCGGGACGAAACGGATCACCCGCGTTACGGAGCGAGGACAGTTGGGCGGTCGGAGCACCCTGACGGCGCGCGACCTCCACCGGTCCCTCGACCGAGGCGCTCGCGGAGCTCGGGGGCGTCGCCGGCGAGTCGGCGTCGAAAATCGTCGTCGTGGGGCTCGCGGGGGCGAGGGGCGATTGCGGGGCTTCCGACGCGACGATCAGCGCGTGCCGGCGGTCGGCATCGAGGTCGATTCGCCAGCAAATTCCCGTGTCGAAGTGCATTGAGGTGATCCGCGGGGAGGTGTCGTCCGATCTCCGGATGTTGGTTCGACGCGACGGGGCGAGCGACCGTTTTTCCGAAAACGGAGCCGGGGGGGCTTTCCGATATTTTCACGCCGCCCCCCCTCGCTATACTTTTGCGTCTCTTGGCATCGGTAGAGGGCTTTCGATCGCGCGGCCACGGCCGCAACGCAGTGCAGTGTCAAGGAGAAGAGGTACGGCTCGCGAGCGCGGGCTGGTTCTCCAACCGGAAGCTCTGAAGCTCGACGGATCGTCGTCCCGAGGACGGCTGCTCATCCGTCGAGATCGTCCGACACCGATGCCGTCATCTTCCTCAAGGTCCCTTTATGCACTGGATGGGCGTTGATGCTAAGAAAAGCCTCCGGCAGCTCCTGGAACTCCTGGCGTTCGTCTGACCTGTACCAGGTCGATCGCTGGGGGAGCGGGTTCTTTTCCGTCGAGTCCGACGGACACCTGCACGCCTCGCCCGGCCGCGACGGCTCGACCAAGGTCGATCTCATGGAGATCGTCGAACTGGCCGAGCGGCAAGGTTGCGAGCCTCCTCTGCTGGTCCGCTTTCCCGAGATCTCCCGGCAACGGCTGCAGGAGATTCAAGGTGCCTTCGACTCGGCCATCACCGAGTTCGGCTATTCCGGCAAGTACACCTGCATCTATCCCATCAAGGTGAACCAGCATCGACGGGTCGTCGAGTCGCTGGTCGAGGGCGGGAAGAGCGGCGTCGGGCTGGAAGCCGGCAGTAAGGCCGAGCTCCTCGCCATTCTCGCGCAGGCCCGACCGGGCATGCCGATCCTGTGCAACGGCTTCAAGGACGTCCAGTACATCGAGATGGCCCTGCGCGGGCTGAAGCTCGGACTGGACGTGACGATCACCATCGAGAAGCCCTCCGAGTTCCGTTTGGCGGCCGAGGTGGCGGCGAGTCTCGGGGTGCGCCCGCAGCTCGGCATCCGCGTCAAGCTCGCCACCCGCGGCTCGGGACACTGGGAAGCGACCGGCGGTCACAAGTCCAAGTTCGGACTGACGGCCACCGAAGTGCTGACCGGCATCCAGTGGCTCCGCGAGCGCGGGCTGGCCGACTGCGTCCAGCTGCTCCACTTCCACATCGGCAGCCAGATCCCGAACATCCGCCGGACCAAGGCGGCGGTGATCGAGGCGACTCGGATCTACGGCGATCTGGTCCGCAACGGCGTCGTCCTCAAGACGATCGACGTCGGCGGCGGTCTGGGCATCGACTACAGCGGTGCCCAGAACACCAGCCCGTCGAGCATGAACTACACGCTCCAGGAGTACGCCAACGACGTGGTGTACTACATGAAGAGCGTCTGCGAGCAGGCGGGAGTCCCCTGCCCCGACATCTATTCCGAGAGCGGTCGTGCGCTCGTCGCGCACCAGTCGGTACTGATCTTCCCGGTCTTCGGTTCGACCAGCCACCATCCCGGCTTCGACATGTCGGACTGGCGGTCGCTGCCGATCGATCCGAAGCTCCAGCCGCTGGTCGACCTGAAGCACGCGCTCGACGATCTCGACGAGAACACCGTCTCGGAGAGCTACCACGACGCGCAGCAGGCGCTCGAGATCGCCATCAACCTGTTCAACAGCGGCCACCTGTCGCTGCAGGACCGGGCTTTGGCCGAGACGATGTTCCGCGAGGTCTGCCGCAAGGTGGCCGAGGTGATGTCGGAACTCGACTTCATCCCGCGGGAGCTCGAGAACCTGCAGGTGATGCTCGCCGACATCTACTACGGGAACTTCTCGCTCTTCCGTTCGTTGCCGGATCACTGGGCGATCGACCAGCTCTTCCCCGTCATGCCGCTCCATCGTCTCGACGAGCGCCCCGGGCAGATGGCGATCCTCAGCGACATCACCTGCGACTCGGACGGGAAGCTCGATCGCTTCATCGATCCGAAGGGTGAGAAGACGACGCTGCAGCTGCACCGTTTCGACGGTCGGCCGTACTACATCGGCGTCTTCCTGGTCGGTGCCTATCAGGAGATCCTGGGAGACGACCACAACCTGCTCGGCGACGTCCACTGCGCCGAGGTCGAGGTGCGAGCCGACGGGACGTTCCGAATGGAGCTGTCCAACGGCAAGACGCTCGAAGACATGCTCCGGGGAGTCCGCCACCGTCCCGATGCGATGCGCGATGCGTTCCGCGAGCGGATCGAGCGAGCGGTCGGCCAAGGGCGGATCGACGGCGAAGAGGCGACCGAGTACGCCGACTTCTACCATCGCTGCTTCGACAGCTACACCTACCTCGATCTGACTCCGTCCCCCGCGCTGCCGTGCGTCCCCGAGACGTCGGCGGTGTTCGGCGGAACGGCGACGACCACCGTCGCGTCGGAAGGGGGAGCGGCGGTCGAGGTCGACGAGGCGCTGCCGGTCGGACGACCGAGCTGAGCCACGTCGGTACTGCGATTCGCGCCGGCACAATCAGCCGCGAAATCGATGGATGAGCTCCCGGCAACGGGAGTCGAAAACAAGAAGGCCGGCGGTGCCCCAGGCATCGCCGGCCTTCCCTTTTTGCGTCGCGACCGTCGGGACCGTATTCTGGAGGGCGGCCGTGACGGTCGGCGAGCGAACTGCCCAGGCGGGCCGCACGCGGCGTCTCGGGAGCTGCTCCGGTCCGCGTCGTTCGTCGCGGCGGTCTTGCGCTCCTCTCGGGCCTCACTCCACGGATCGCGGTGATGTCCGTTTCGCCGTCCGAATCTCCCCTGCTCGAAGCCGAATCGCTCCCCGTGGTTGAGAGCGTCGTCGCTCCGCCGGTCGTCGCAGCGGCAGTCACCGGTGACTCGACCGACGGACGAACCGCGACGGCGACGGCCGTCCTGTCCGCGAATTCCCCGGCCGCTCGCGGCTCTGCCGAGCCGTTCGATCCGTTCTCGATCTCTCGCCCCGACGTTCGTCTGCGGAACTACTACCTGCTGCTCGGCCTGATCTCGGGAATGATTCCGGCGCTGCCGCTGCTGACCAAGTTCCTGACGCTGCAGTACCGCTTCGACGACTCCGGCATCTCGATGAAGTGGGGGCTGATCTTCCGCAACGAGATCCACCTGACCTACCGCCGGATTCAGGACATCCATCTGACTCGCAACCTGCTGCAGCGCTGGTTCGGTCTCGCGACCGTCAGCCTGCAGACCGCCTCGGGGAGTTCGGCTCCCGAGATGAAGATCGAAGGGATCCTGCAGGCGGACGAGCTGCGCGACTTTCTCTACTCGCGGATGCGCGGAGCCAAGTCGCCGGCAGCCGAGGGGGCGACGGACGCGAACGGAGCGGCGGTCGATCAGGCCGAAGTCACCACGATGCTTCGCGATATCCGCGATGCGCTGCAGCGCATCGCGCGAGGCGAACCGCCGGTCTCGATCGGCGATGAGTCAGCGACGGCGGTGGTGCCGCCGAGCGAGCACGACGGCAACGGCGCGATGGCCGACCC
>DMPQ01000193.1 GCA_003455945.1 Planctomycetaceae bacterium | reverse complement strand
GATGTTCGGCGAGCCACGCTGCGAAGCGTCGACCGTTCTCGACCGCCGGCCACGGGAGTCGCCCCGAGAGCTGTTCGACCGCCACGGCTGCGACCGAAAACTGATCGGCCGCCCCGCTCGCCGTCGCTCCCGACAACTGCTCCGGCGCCGCGTAGCCGAGCGTTCCCCCGCGGCGCGGATCGAGCGAACCGCGGGCTCCGACCGGAGCGGCATGGCCGAGGTCCAACAGCTTCAACCGCCGCTCGCTCGAGACCCAGAGCAGGTTGCGCGGACTGACGTCTCGATGGACCCACCCCGCGCCGTGCAGCGAACCGAGAATCGCGAGCAGCTGACCGATCGCCTCGAACGTCCGTTCCCGATCCCGTTCTCCGGACGCCGCGAAGCGATCGAGCGGGATGCCGTCGAGCCAGGGGCGGATCTGCCACCATGCCCAGCGTCGAGTCCGCCCCCAGGCGATCGGTTCCGGCAGATCGGGATGCCGAATCCGCGCCGCGATTCGCACCTCGATCGGCACCGTGCGCGACAAGCGTTGCCGGAGCGACAGCCCTCGGGCACGGCGTTTCAGCAGTCGCTCGGCGCCGTCGACTCGANNCCCGCCAGCACTCGATCCCGTCGCCGCCGCCGACCTTCTGCAGCAGATCGAATCGCTTGTCGGGATCCAGGGGGGAACGCATGGAGAAGAACCGCCGAGACGCCGGTGAGATCGTCGAGAGGACTCCGACAGGATAAGCGACGGACGAGCCGTTCAGCTCTCCTTGCAGTCGGCGCAGTGCCCCTTGAGCAGCACGTCCTCGACGGTCCCGAGGCGTTTGGGGAGCTTCACCTGGACGTCGTCGTCGGTCAGGCAGGTGATGTTGCCGCAGTCGACGCAGAGCAGATGCGGATGCGGAACCGCTTCGCCGGCGGCATCGGCCGTCGCCACGACTCGCTCGTAGCGCCAGACTCGATCGCCGAGATCCAGACGGCGCACGAGACCGGCTGAGGTGAGATCCTGCAGGGCGCGGAAGAGGGTCGAGCGATCGGTCTCGACCTGCGGCAACCCCTCGACCGCTTCCTGGTGAGTCAGCGGGCGAGGCGAACGAGCGAGCAGCTCGAGCAGCTCGATGCGCGCCGAGGTCCCTCGGAGCCCCGCGTCGCGGAGCACCTGGCGCCAATCTTCGGTTCGCTGCTTTCGACGAGGCATGTGGAGAGCCGGAGCGGAAGGGGTCGCGAGTTCGGAATCAGTCTAGCCAAGTTCCGCGTCCCCTCGCAGCGCCTCGAACGGGGCAACGTCACCTCGGTGACCTCGGTGTTCTCCGTGTTGAGAAATCACCTTCAATCACCGAGTTCACCAAGAACACCGAGGAATTCCTTCGACGCGCCGCACCCACTTGACCACGGCGGCCGCCCCGGATATTTTTCTGCAACTCAGTTGCATCTACAGCCGAAGAGCGGACGGAGCGGTCGGGCCCGGTCCGCGTTCGGCGCGAGTCGTCATGCCAGCCGTCGCTGCGTCGACTCGGAACTCTCCGGCCCGGAATCCTCCGCTCATGTCGACCGCTCCCGATCCCGCTTCGGCGGCTCCGTCGTCCGATCGCCGCCTGCCGGTCACCGTCCTGTCGGGCTTTCTCGGCGCCGGCAAGACGACGATGCTGCAGCATCTGCTGAACTCGCGCGAATCGCTGCGGGTGGCGGTGATCGTCAACGACATGAGCGAGATCAANNTGGTCGAGATGACCAACGGCTGCATCTGCTGCACGCTGCGCGAGGATCTGCTGATCGAGGTCGCGCGACTGGCTCGCGAAGGGCGATTCGACTATCTGCTGATCGAGTCGACCGGGATCTCGGAACCGATGCCGGTCGCCGAGACGTTCTGGTTCGAGGACGAGCAGGGGGAGAGTCTGTCGAAGGTCGCACGACTGGACACGATGGTGACGGTGGTCGATGCCCTGAACTTCTTCCGCGACTATGGTTCGGACCAGGAGCTGCGGGATCGGGGGATCGGCCTGGACGAGACCGACGAGCGGAACGTCGTCGATCTGCTGGTCGATCAGGTCGAGTTCGCCGACGTGATCGTGATCAACAAGTGCGATCGGGTCGACGCGACCGAGCTGGGGGAACTGGAATCGATCCTGCGGAAGCTGAACGATCGCGCGACGATCGTCCGGAGCGAGTTCGGCAAGGTCGACCCCCGGCAGGTGCTCGGAACCGGCAAGTTCGATCTCGATGCCGCGCAGACCGCTCCCGACTGGATGCGCGAAGCCCGCGATGCGCCGCGCAGCGAGGCGGACGAGTACGGCATCTCGAGCTTCGTCTATCGGGCGCGGCGGCCGTTCCACCCGGAGCGACTGTGGGAGCTGGTCGATTCCGATGCGCTCGACGACGTCTGTCGCTCGAAGGGGTACGTCTGGTTCGCCACGCGAAATGACGACGCGCTGTACTGGTCTCAGGCCGGGATCGCGATGCGAGTCGATGCGGCGGGCTGGTGGTGGGCCGCAATCGATCCGGAGCAATGGCCGGACGATGCCGAGACGATCGAGGAGATCCGCGGTCGATTCCAGGAGCCGTTCGGCGATCGGCGCCAGGAGCTGGTGCTGATCGGCCAGGAGATGGATCGCGAGGCAATTACCGCGGCGTTCGACGCCTGTCTGCTGACCGACGAGGAGCTGGAAGCGGGCCCGGCGGTCTGGAGTGCCTTCAACGATCCGTTCCCGGTTTCCGAACCGGAGTCGGAAGAGGAAGAGGCATGAGCGCCGCACCAGCCCGACGCGTCAGCGAG
>DMPQ01000191.1 GCA_003455945.1 Planctomycetaceae bacterium | reverse complement strand
CAGTCGGCGTTGTCGACCAGCAGCGCGGCATTCGGCGAGCGATCGAAATCGAGCCACGCTCCCATCTGCCGGCGCAGCGCGGCGACGTTCGCCGCCAACGCCTCGACCGTCAGCAGGTTCCGCTCGGCACTCTTGCCGCTCGGATCGCCGATCATGCCGGTGGCGCCGCCGACCACGGCGATCGGTCGATGGCCGGCCTGCTGAAATCGGCGCAAGGTCAGCAGAGGGACGAGATGGCCGACATGCAGGCTGTCGGCGGTCGGATCGAAACCGGCATAGACGGTCCGCGATCCGGCTTCGAGCCAGCCCGAGATCCCGTCGTCGAAGGTGGTCTGATGGACCAGTCCGCGCCATCGGAGCTGATCGAAGAAGGTCCGTCCCATCGCTGTCGTCCTCGAGTTCGCTTGCGTTCGTCGTCGTATCGATCCTGTCGCGAGCCGCGGCGTCGTCGCCGAAGCTCGCGCTCGCAGGCCGCTCAGTCGCCGAGCAGATCCGCGAGTCCTCCTGACTTTCGTTCGCCGAGCAGCGCCTTGGCGATCCGCAGATCGGCCGCCGTCGTCAGCTTCAGATTCTCGGGCCCGTCCTCGACGATCGCCACCGGTCGACCGATCCGCTCGAGCGCCCCCGCCTCGTCGGTCGGCGAAGCGTTCGGATCGATCTGCGCCAGCGCTTCGGCGAGCCACTCGCGGCGAGCGACTTGAGGGGTCTGTGCGAGCCAGAGGTCCGATCGGTCGACCGTCTCGCGGATCGTCCCGTCAGCCGCTCGCCGCTTGACGGTCGAGGTGACCTTGGTCGCGAGGATCGCCGCTCCGACGCGAATCGCCTGATCGAAACAGCGCTCGATCGCCTGATCCGACACGCAAGGGCGAGCCGCATCGTGAACGGCGACGAAGTCGTGCGATCGATCGATCGCCGCAAGTCCTCGCGCCACCGACTCGGCTCGCTCCCCCCCGCCGATCGCCAGTTCGACGTTGCAGAAGAGCAGATTCGGGCCGAACCGCTCCTCGACCATCTCTCGGTCCTCTTCGGCGACGACCATCACGATCCGCCCGACATCGGCACGAGCGCGAAACCGTTCGACCGAATGCTGCCAGACCGGTCGGCCGGCGAGCATGACGAACGGCTTCTTCTCGTCGGGTCGACCGAATCGACTGCTTCGACCGGCGGCAGCGACGATCACGGCGAACTTCGGCATCGTCCCCTCCGACACATCGAGCGACCTTTCCCACGATCCGGTCACGATCCGGCCGGACCATTCCAGCTGCGAGTCCAGGAAGCCGCCGGGCTTCGACGTTCTCTCAGCTTTCCCGGTACCCGCTCGACTCCGTCGCTGACGTTCTGCGGAGCGTGATCGACGAAGAGCGCAGCGGCCAGGCGTTCGCGTCGATCGGCGCCGACCTGCGACAGCAGCTCAGGCTCGACCAACACGCCGCCGCTCGACCAATAGGTGCCGAATCTTCGGACCTGAAGCGCGATCATCAGCGACTGGACGAACGCGCCGACCGCGAGCAGATGCTCCCGATCGATCTCCTCGCGTTTGCGAGCCTCGCGCTCCTCGGGCTCCGGCAGCCAAGTCACCAACAGCAGATGACCGCAGCCGCGCAGCAGCGACGGGATCTTTCCCGCTCGACTCGAACGCTCCTTGTCCCCTTCGATCAGCGACGCCAACCGGCGACATGCGGCATCGTCCAGCAGCGTGACGCGCCACGGCTCGATCGGCGCTCCGGCAGCGGCATCCGCGATCGCGGCGGGGTAATGAAACGGAGTCCATCCCGCTGCCGCGATCGCTTCGCGGATCGCCGTCTCGCCATCGGCTCGCAAGGTCGGCGGCGGCGCGACCGAGGAGGCCATCACCTTGACCGTTCGCCGTTCGCGCAGCGCCCGATCGACCGCCGCGATGTCGAACTCCTGCGGCGATCGCTCCCGAGGCGAGAGGTCGTTCGAGGATGCGTTCTTTTCGCTCTCCATAAGGCTGCCGTCGCACGGGAATCGCAGGAGAAGGTTCGATCGGGCTACAGGTGTCGGCGCGGATCACGACCGACGAGTTCCGAAACGGGGCGACCGACCTCATCGGGGCGATCGACGCGAGGCCAAGTTACCCGGGGCGCCTCGCTTCGAGAAGCCGACGACTCGGCGAGGTGAAGGAGGGCGACTGCGGCACGCAGCGGCCGCTCGTCCCTCGCGAAAGCGACTGCTACACTGACCGGCCGACGGAACGTCCGGACAGGGGATGCCTGATCCCGATCGCGCGGTCGCTCTCGCCGCGGCCGATCTTTGCCGCCCTCTGGCGAGCGAACGGGACCTCCGTCGATCCAGGAGGCTCGTCATGTTCGTCGTGCGCTTCGCGGCTTGGTCGGCCGCCCTCTTTTCCTTGATGGTTCCCATGCGATCCATGGCTCAGACGGAACGGCTCGAACCGACGGCGGAGGTCGAAGGGATCACCGCCTACCGACTCGAAAACGGTCTGCAGATCCTGCTCTTTCCCGACTCGTCCAAGCCGACGGTGACCGTGAATCTGACGATCTTCGTCGGTTCGCGTCATGAAGGGTACGGCGAAGCGGGCATGGCTCACCTGCTCGAGCACATGCTCTTCAAGGGAACTCCGTCCCATCCGAACATCCCCAAGGTCCTGCAGGATCGGGGAGCCGACTTCAACGGGACGACCTGGGTCGATCGGACGAACTACTACGAGACGCTGCCGGCGTCGGACGAGAACCTCGAGTTCGCGCTCCGGCTCGAGGCGGACCGGATGGTCAACAGCCTGATCCGGGCCGAGGATCTGGCTTCCGAAATGACGGTCGTCCGCAACGAGTTCGAGAGCGGCGAGAACAACCCGGTCCGCGTGCTGCTGCAGCGCGTTCAGGCAACCGCCTACGAGTGGCACAACTACGGCAAGTCGACGATCGGCAATCGGAGCGATATCGAACGGGTGCCGATCACCAACCTGCGCGCCTTCTACCGCAAGCACTATCAGCCGGACAACGCGCTGCTGATCGTCGCCGGTTCGTTCGATCGGGACCGCGCGCTCGAGAAGATCGTCGAGTACTTCGGCCCGCTCGAGGCGCCGGACCGCGAACTCGATCGGACCTACACCGAAGAGCCGGCTCAGGACGGCGAACGGACCGTCGTGCTCCGTCGCGTCGGCGACGTCTGCCTGGTGGCCGCCGCCTATCACATCCCGGCCAGCTCGCATCCCGATTTCGAAGCGGTTCAGGTGCTCCAGAACCTGATGACGTCGCAGCCGACCGGACGGCTCTATTCGGCATTGATCAAGGAGCGCAAGGCTTCCGCGGTCTTCGGCACCGCCTTTGCCTTCCACGACCCGGGACTCGTCTTCTTCGCCACGATGGTGCCGCGCGAAGAGCAGGTCGCCGTCGCTCAGGAGACGCTGCTGGCGACGCTCGAGAACGTCGTCGCCTCGCCGCCGACCGATGACGAGGTGGAGCGGGCTCGGGACGAGTTGCTGGCGGCTCGCGAGCTCGAAGTCGCCGACAGCCAATCGATCGCCATTTCGCTGAGCGATTGGGCGGCTCAAGGGGATTGGCGTCTGTTCTTCGTCCATCGCGATCGCCTCGAAAGCGTCACGACCGAGGATGTCGTCCGAGTCGCCGCGACCTACCTGCAGCGCAACAACCGGACGCTCGGCCTGTTCCTGCCGACCGAAAAGGCGGAGCGCGTCGCGATCCCGGCCGCTCCGGACATCCGGCAGCTGGTCGACGACTATCAAGGACGCGAGGCGTTGGTCGAAGGCGAAGCGTTCGATCCGTCACCTGCCGCGATCGGCGAACGGCTGATTCGCCGCACCGCCCCCTCGGGCATTCAGGTCGCTCTGCTGCCGAAGCGGACTCGCGGCGAAATGGTTCAGCTGAACCTGACGCTGCGTTACGGCAACGAGAGTTCGCTCGCCGGGCTGAATCAGGCGGCGAGCGTGATGACCGATCTGATGGCGCGCGGAACCGAGCGGCTGGACCATGCCGCGTTGCAGGAGGCGCTCAATCGGAACCGGACCGAGCTGTCGACCAGCGGGCAGCGCGGCTTGGCCAACTTCACGCTGCAGGTTCCGCGATCGAAGCTCTTGGGAGCGATCGATCTGCTCCGACAGATCCTGCGCGAACCGCGATTCGACGCGAACGATTTCGAGGAGTACCGCGAACAGCTCGTGTCGGGACTCGAATCGCGGATCTCCGACCCTCAGTCGGTCGCCGGACGCGCCTTTACTCGGGCAATGGCACCGGCCGATCCGGCCGACATCCGTTACGTCCCGACCCTCGAGGAAGAGCTGGCTCTCTATCGGGCGTTGTCGCTCGATCAGGTCCGCGAGCTCTATCGCACGCAGCTCTCGGGGATGCGGGGCGAGTTGGTCGTCGTCGGTGACTTCGATCCGGCCGAGATCGATGCGGCGCTCGATTCGTTGACCGCTGATTGGACGACCGCGGTTCCGTACGAGCGGATCGCGGAAACGGCGAACCTCTCGATTCCGGCCGAAGAGATCGTGCTGCCGACTCCCGACAAGGCGAACGCCGTCATGATCGCCGGGCTCAACCTGGAACTCAGCGATCGCGATCCCGACTATCCGGCGCTCGTCGTCGCCAATTACGTGCTCGGCGGCGGATCGCTCTCATCCCGTCTGGGCGATCGCGTTCGCCAGGCGGAAGGACTCTCGTACGGCGTCCAATCGGGACTCTCGGCGCACCCGGTCGATCAGCGCGGTCGCTTGTCGATCTTCGCCATCACCAATCCGGGCAATCGCGAGCGGCTGATCGGAGTGGTTCGCGAAGAGGTCGGACGTTGGCAGAGCACCGGAGTCACGCCGGACGAGTTGGCTCGGGCTCAGCAGAGTCTGCTGCAGACGCGGCAACTCGGCCGGACCGACGATCGGAGTCTCGCGACGCTGATCGGAGGGCTGATCTTCGCCGGACGTGATCTGCAGGATGTCGAGCGTCTGGAGCGTCAGCTCGCCGAGCTGACTCCGCAGCAGGTCAACGAGACGGTGAAGCGTCGGATCGATCCGAATCGGATCCTGACGATCTTCGCCGGAGATGTCGAACCGAAGTGATCGGCGCGAACTCGGGTCGGTAGGCGCGAAGCGTGAAGCGCGTTGCCGAACNNGAACTCGGGTCGGCGGGCGCGAAGCGCGAAGCTCCCTGCCGATCCGATCGGTGATCGATCACGTCGTCGATGAAACGAATCGGGGAGGCGGAGCGACTGGCTCCCCTCCCCTTTTTCGTCGACGGGGTCGATCAGCCGAGCGGCAGCTGTCGGCAGTACTCGTAAAGAGCCATCGTCGTGGCCGTGGCGACGTTGTGACTGAACGGCATGCCGTAGACCGGAATCTCGATCACGTCGTCCATCAGCTTCAGACGCTCGTCCGGTATCCCGTCGCGTTCGTGACCGATCACCAGGCAGGTCCGGCGCTCGAAGCGATAGTCGAATGTCGACACCGAGCGACTCGCCTGTTCCAGGCCCACCAAGCGGTATCCCTCCTGTTTCATCCGGATCAGGACCGGATCGAGCGAACGGCGCGATTCGAGCTCGACCTGCTCGGCGCCGTCCCGCGCGATCTTCTTGTCCAGGCGGATCGGGCCTTCGACGATGATCCGACCGATGCCGCAACAGCCCGCGGCTCGGACGATTCGCGAAAGGTTGACGGCGCTCCGGAAGGGAGGACAGGCGAGCACGAGTTCGCGGGGGCGTTCGAGTACGGTCGGCGGCTTGTGACGGACATGGATCGGATCGTCGGATTCGTCAGAGTTCACGCCGGACTCCCGTCTTGCGCCGTTTGCCGATTCTTCGGCGAGATTGAACCGCTTGAGGAATTTTCGTTCGCCGTCGGAAACTTTCCGAATCGACGTCCCGATCCTGGCGGCGATGCCGCTGGAATCGGTGTACGGATGATGGCTCGAGGAACGAGCCCGTGCGGAAGAACGAACGGCAGCCGAGAAGGCCCGAACGCCAACCACCGCATCGATCGACAGGATGTCTTCCCCGGCGGGCCGAGTCCCGTCTCAGGTCGGAGGACCTTCGCCATGTTGCTCATGCAGATCGGACTGATGCTCGGGTTCGCGGTCGTCTTCATCACCGTCGGCATCGCGAATCAGCCGCTGACGACCCACTGAAGTTCGGCGGGGACGACGTCGCCCGTCCCCCCGACGACTCTCGGAAGCGCCTGATGGGGATCGCATCCGCCCTGCAGCGCTCCGCGGCCCGCTCGCACGAACCGCTTGGCGACTGCCCCCATGCAAGAGCCGCCCGCGATCGACTCGCGTCGCTCGACCTTCCGGCAGAGCGATCTACTCGACGTCGAACACCGGGCGACGGTCGTCGATCCGCAGTCCGTTGTCGCGAGGATCGATCATGACGTCGAGTTCTAGCGGTTGCCCGTCGCGCAGCAAGCCGACTCGCACGATCTGATCGACCGGAGTGAGGCCGACCATTCGGAAGAGAATGATGTCGTTCTCGACCGGCCGGCCGTTCCAGGTCAGGATCACGTCCCCTTGGCGGATTCCGGCNNCGGCAGGACGCGATCGACATAGGCTCCGCGCCCTTCGGCGATCCCGAAGCGTTTGACCAGATGGCCGGGAACGACCAGCGGTTCGACTCCCAGAAACCCGCGGGCGACACGGCCCGATTCGCGGATGCGGCGATAGACCTCTCGTGCGACGACGCTCGGGACGGCGAAACTGATTCCGCAATACGCTTCGCCGACGATCGACGTGTTGATGCCGATCAGGCGACCGCGCGAATCGACGAGCGGACCGCCGCTGTTCCCCGGGTTGATCGCGACGTCGCTCTGGATCAGATCCTGGTGGCGCGACACGCTCCCGCCGCTCCCCTTGCGTCGATGCTTGGCGCTGATGATTCCCTGAGTCGTGCTCTGTTCCAGGCCGAACGGGCTGCCGATCGCCCAGACGAGCGCGCCGACTTCGATCTCGTCCTCGTCGCTCCACTCGATCGGAATCAGTCCCGTCTCGTCGATCTTCAGGACCGCGAGATCGGTTTCCGCATCCTCGCCGACGAGCGTCGCGCGATACTCGCGACGATCGCTGAGCGTCACGCGAATCTCGGTCGCCGCGGCGACGACATGCTGATTGGTCAGTAAGTAACCGTCCGCATCGACGACGACTCCCGAGCCTTGCCCTTCGCTCAGACCGAAACCGCGCGATTCGCTCGGAACGGTCGGATCGGGTCCGTAGGTCCGAATGTGCACGACACTCGGTCGCACCTTTTGGGAGACCCACTGTCCGGACATCGACAGCGTGGCCGCGGGATCGCCGACGAGCGCCGTCTTGGCGACGTCGTACTGCGCGAGCATCTCCCCCTTGATCCGAGCGTAGGAATACCGCTCGATCAGCACCGGCCCGATCAGCCAACCGGCCAGAAGCACCGCCAAGGTCGCGGTCCACCAAGCCAATCGGGTCGGGCCGTCGTTGGCCGCGGGGCTCACGGGGGCGGCTCGTTCGATCGGCGCGAAACGTTCCGTTCGTTCGCTGCGGGGGCGTTCTGAACTCGCCTCCTCGATCGGCTCGACCAGCGGACGGCGCGGAGGGACCGGGGCGTCGAAGCGGAGTTGCCACTGCGATTTGCGGACGATCCGGCGCGGCTGAACGGGGGACTCGGTTTCGGTCCGAGCCGCTCCGGGACGCGATCCCGTCTCTCGATCGGCATCACCGATCGACGACGGCGTCGCGTCGAAGCCATCCTGAGGGCGTTCGTCCATCAGCCTTCCGCCTCTCGTCCCGAGTCCCGACGAAGAGCGACCCACGACTCGACCGGGAGGCCGAAGGTTCGTTGCCGGCCCTCCCATCGATTCGTCTCATGCTAACGGAGGCCCCCGGTCACGGACAAATCGAACGTGAGTCCGATTTCGGAATCGGCAGGATCTCGGGCAGGGTCGACCGCTGCGATCGCCCCGATCGGCAAGGTTCGAGAGCGATCCGACGAAAACCGCCCGCCGAAGAGTGGCCTCGCTCGAATCATCATCCGGTCGATCGGTGGCCTGCCCGACGAATGACCGGTAGTTCGAGTCGCCCCGGACACTCGGTCAGGTCTCGCCCCCCTGCGTCGGCGCCCTACCGAGCGAACACGTTCGGGGCTTGAAACAGACGGTCGTCAGGTGGGGGCAACTTCGGCCCGGATTCCGCGTGCCCCCCGGTGATACCCTCGGTAGACTATCGCCCGATGAAGGGAGCCGCCGGCCTATCGACACCGCTTTCGAGCGGCCGGAGGAACCAAGTCCGTCGCGATTCGCACTGCGCGACGGGCTCCCCTCGGACGATCACCCGATCCGAATCGACGCTGCGAGCCGAGCCGGGTGGCGGCGGGGCTTCGGAACGAATCGGATCGACTCGCTCTCCGTTCGCTTTTCTTTCGGCCACGTCGGCCGCTGCATCGTCGTCACTCACTTATCGGCGAGATCACGCATGAACAAGGCCCTCCGGGCGCTGGTTGCCCTCTTGGCGTTGAGCTCTTTCGGCGGCCACCTCCTCGCTCAGGACACGCCGAGCTTTCGCGGTACCTGGCGAGTCGATCTGGAGGACTACTCACGAAAGGTTCGACAGGCGGGCATCGCGGACGAGCGCCTGCAGATGAGCGTGAACCGCATGAGGAACCTGCGTTACATCCTCGACGACGGCACGATGACCATCGTCACCGATCATTTTCCGAAGGGGATGGATTGGGAACTCGTCGAGCAGGAGGGGAATCGCCTCGAGTTCAAGGTCAGCCAGGGGGGCGAGACGATTCGGCTCGAAGTCGTCGAGGAACGGGTTCTCGAGTTCACGACGGTGGTCGGCGTTCAGGGCAATACCGTAAGGCTCGTCAAGGAATCCGATGTCGCTCGATGGGTTGCGCCTGAGGAACTGCAGATCGGCATGAAGGCTCCGCCGATCGTGGCCGAGCGCTGGGTAACGGATCTCGAACGCTCGTCGGATTCGGAAGATGGCCAGGTTCTTGTCCTGGACTTCTGGGCCACCTGGTGTGGCCCCTGCCTGGTGCAGATGCCGAAGCTCGCCGAACTTCAGCGGGAACTGGGGTCGGACCAGGTACGCTTCGTCGCGATCTCGAACGAGCCGTGGGAGGCGGTCGAAGCCTTTCTGGCTCGCGGCGTCAACGGCGGTAACGGACCGAGTCCCGGGGAGCAGCTGACCGAAACGTCGAAGACGATCGGCATCGGCGTCGACCGAGACGGCGAGACCTTTCGGGCCTACATGGTCGCGACGGGGATGCGAGCGATTCCTACCGCCTTCATCATCGGCCGAACGGGAGAGGTCGAGTGGATCGGAGCGAGCGAGGAAATCGAGAGCATCCTGCCGCAAATCCTCGACGGCACTTGGGACCGCGCGGCGTTTGCGGAACGCTTCGCGGGGATCAAGCGAGCCTATGTCGAGTTCTCTCGCATCCAGGAGCTCCTCTCGACGGGAGATACCGAATCGGCTCGTCAATTGATCGACGAGTTGATTCCGCTCGCGGACAGTCGATTGCGGCTGAATCTCGAAGCGTTGAAGACTCGGTTGCAAGGCCAGCAACCGAATCGATGACCTCGCGCATCGGTCGCGAGTTCCGCAAGACCAAGCCCACGTCTTGCGGAACTCGGCGCCAGCCATGCACCATCGTCTCGTCGCCCGTAGTGACGTCGAAGGGCGAACGACGCGGACCCCGGGCGTTTCGACCGCGCGATCCCGGAACGGCACGAGCCGTTGACGCCGTGATCACTCGCCGATGACCGAGAGCGATCTGACGTTGCCGTCGTCGCCGAACGGTCCGGCTCCGTCTCAGCCGGTTCCCTTCGGGTCGAAGTACTGCGGTTCGGCCCCCGGCTTCCACTTGATGTTGCAGCCGATGCTCGGCTTCTGAAGTTCCGGGACGTCGCGGCCGGACAGGACCGCATCGACGGCGGCAGTCAGGTCGGCGCCGCTGATCGACACGCCGTTGCTCGGCCGACTGTCGTCGTACTGGCCACGGTAGACCAGTCGGTGGTCGCGGTCGAACAGGAAGAAGTCGGGCGTACAGGCAGCCTGATACGCG
Organism: Planctomycetaceae bacterium; assembly: GCA_003455945.1. Classification (GTDB taxonomy): domain Bacteria; phylum Planctomycetota; class Planctomycetia; order Pirellulales; family Pirellulaceae; genus UBA11682. The sequence continues at coordinate 9,852 of DMPQ01000191.1, read as the reverse complement.
ATGGCGATCTGCTGGTCGCCGTCGAACAGGTAAGGGAATCGATAGCCGCGCGAGTTCGCCTCGTCGGCCATCGCTTCCGGACCGTCCTGAGGGTACTTCTCGGCGTCGTTGGACGAGATGCCGACGACCGCCAGCCCGCGATCGATCCAGCCGCTCGTCGCGACCGCCAGGTGGTCGGCCAAGTGCTTCACGAACGGACAGTGATTGCAGAGGAAGATGACCAGCAGCGGGCGCCCGGAAAAATCGCTTCGCGCAACGATCCGGCCGTCGGTCGCGGGGAGCGAAAAGTCCGGAGCGACGGTTCCCAGACGGAGCATCGTGCTGGCGGTCTTGACCATGATCGTGACTCCCTGATCGATCGACGAGTGTCGATCGTGTTGATCGATTCGTGGCGAGAGGCGGAGAGGCGGACTTTCGAGCCCGCGCGTCGGCGACTCGGCAACCGCTCCGTCCGATGACCCTGTGAGCCTAACCGACCGACATTCGCTGCCAAGCCGCCTTGCTCCGCTCGGCAGGATCGGATCGGGCTCGGTCAAGGTCAGGCGGACAACTCGAGGAGCCGTCCGGCGCCCACCGACTCGGCGACTCGGGCCTCGACGAACGCCGTCGATCGAACGATCAGCGACCGGTCGCTTCCAACCCTTCACCGACCACGGCGGTGACACGGCGAGTCGAAAGCCAGGCGGGGCGGAGTCGCTCGAGCAGCCGATTCGGCTCCAGCGACATCGAGCCGCTGATGGTCACCGATCCGGTGGCGATCAACGGTGCGTTGAGGATCGCATGGCCGTTCCAGGCGACCGGTCCGTCGATCAGCAGCATCCCCGAGAACCGCGTCTCGTACGTGTCGTCGGTTGTCGAATCGACGCTGCCGTCCGGAGCCGGTGTACCGACCGGATTGAAGTTCGTCGTCGTCGCCGGTTCGTGGAGCACCGACCCGTTCGGCTCCAGTTTCAGCGTCCGGCCGGAGGTCGCTGCGGTCCGCACGACGACCAATGCCGGCAGATCATCGCGAGCCGGACTCCAAGCGATCTCGTCCCCGATGCGCGAGCCCGCTCCCGGATCCTCGACCAGCAGCGTCGCGACCAGTCGACTCTGTCGCACGACGAGTCGCTTGCCGTTGCAGTCCAGTCGATAGATGCCGTCGGCATTCGTCGCTCCGAACGGATTCGATGCCGACGACAGGAGCACGCGTTCCAGCCGGATCTCTTCCCACGTCTCGACCAGTTCGACGTCGTCGATGAAGAACTCGGGATTCCCCTGAAGCAGCGCTCCCTGGACCCGCAGAACGGCACTCCCGAGAGTTCCGGACCAAGTCGGCGTGAAGTCCAAAGTCAGCAGCTTCCAGGTCGGTCCGACCGACTCGAGCGACGAGAGCGCGTAGGTCGAAAGGACGGCTCCGGTCGTCCGATAGCCGACGACCAATTGAAAGGTCCGAGTGGCGCCCGGACAGCGAACCCAGACGCGCACTCGATAGCTCTTGCCGCTTTCGAGCTGCGGCAGGATCGAGAGGACCGGTCCTTCGGTGAAGATACTCCGGTCCTTCACCTTCAGACATCCGACTCCGGTCCGCGGCGACTGGGTCGAACGTTCCACGACGCAGTCCTGACCGAGTTCGTTGAGACCGGTCCATGGGGTCGAGGCGGTCTCGAAGGCTCCATTGGCGATCAGGTTTGCCCCTTCCGTCGGAATCGCGGCGACGGAGATCTCGGTCGCCGAGGTCCTGAGCGTCGCGTCGACGGCCGAGGGAGAAGGAAACGAACGGCTCGCGACTCCGGAGAGTGCGCGATCCGCAAACGTACCGACCGTCCCCCCTGTCGCCGCGACTCGACTTAGGATCGTCCCGCCGGAAGCGGCGATCGCTCCGCTCGCGTAAAGCTCCGCATCCCCTCGGACATCGGCCGATGAGAGCGAAAGCGTACCGGCCGTGGCGACAGTCGCCACGCACGCCTCAGGCAACTCCCCACGATCCGCGAAGCCACAGCGGATGGAATGCCGAGCCTGCCCGGCGACCCCGGTCGCGACGATGACGTACGGATCATCGACCGAGTCGATCAGATCACCGTCATTCGGGTCGAAGATCTCGAGCTCGCAGCGACCGTTGCCGAAATCGATCGATGTCGCGATCCGACCATCGACCGCCGCCGAGCGCCAGGAGGGGGAATCGGCGATCGCCTGTCGCTGGGTCGACAATCCGCCGAGCGCCATCAGTCGCGCCTGCTCCTCGAGCGAACGACGCATCGACTCGGAGCTCCGAGTCCGCTCGACCATCATCAGCGTCGTCGCCAACAGACCGGCGACGACGCAGGTCCCCAGCACCGGAACATAGAGCGATCCGCGTCGCCCCTTGCGAAGTCCGAGCGTCTCGAACGGTCGACGTCGTCGCAGCAGTCGAAGCGGCTTCATGGGGCACGGTGCCTGGCCTTCGTCCGCAGCACGGAAGCGATTGCGCTCGCTCATGGAGTCGGCCCCCCTCCGGTCATCTCGACGGTTCCCGGCGGTTCGATGACGACTCGCACGACGTCGCGGGTACGATTGCCGTGCACGTCGCTCACCTCGAGCTCGAACTCCTGCACCTTGACGACAGTCGAGGCGTTGTTGACGGCGACGGTCGCTACGGCCGTCGTCGCGATCGTGCTCCCTTCGGATCTCCAGCGGAACGTCAAGAGATCGCCGTCGGGATCGAAACTGGCCGTGCCGTCGAGCGTGACCGACGCGACGCCGACTCCGATCCGCGGATTCGCCTCGGCGCGCGCCATCGGCGATCGATTCGTATCGTCGTCTTCGCGTCCGCGACCGATGGCAGCACGGCGCAGGTCCTCGTCGAGCATGCCACCGGCGAACGCGACAAGCTGCGCGACCGGATTCCCTCCGCGACGCACCATCACGACGACCCGCTTCAGCCCGGTTCGCGATGAGACGACGACGCCGGGCGAGTCGACTCGCACATGGCGCACCTCCACCGTTCGAGACCAAGTGAGTCCGTCGGCCGAGGTTCGATCTCGGTCACCGAACCGATCCGCCTCGATCGTCTCGCTCCAACCGTCGAAGTCGTCGACATCATCGAGCGTCTCGACCGACTCCTGCGACTCGCCCGAATCGGGTCCGAGCGTTACGGCTCCGGTCGTCTCTTCGAATCGCCGACCGAGGATCTCGCTCATCAGTTCGCGAGCCGATCTCATCCCCGCATCCAGCTGCATCGTTCTCGCATTCATGCGTAGCGATGCGCCATAGGTCTCGAGCGACGCCGTCATCACGATGCCGACGAGCAGCGTCGCCGCCACCACCTCGAGTTGCGAGTAGCCTCGGCGACGAGGCCCCCTTCGATGTCGCGACGTCGCTGGTCTCACTCGCCGGCTCCCTGTTCGAGAACCAGCAGATCGATCGGAATCGTGGCGGAACCGGTATCGATGCTCAGACCGCACGTCGGCTCGCCGATCGCCTGATTCGCACGGATACCGCACTCGTCGACGTCGTAGCTCGCCACCGGAACATCGTCGATCGAGAGTTCGATCCGCCCTTCGATGGGCACGGCCGTCAGGCCGAAGTCGATCCCCTGCCCCGCCACGAGCGACCGTCGCGAGAGCGGAATCGATGCGAGCCCCTTGACCAGCGCAAAGCGAAGCTCGGCGTCGCCGCTGATCGGTCGAACCCAGAGCGCCTGGAGTTCGAATCCGTCGTCGCTCGGGTCACCGATCCCGATCCGACAATCGACGTCTCCCGAACCGCTCGTCGCCCCGAAGCGGACACGTGCTCGCAGCGGCCCCGAGGCAGCCGAGTTCGGTGCGGTGCTCAGCTTGCCGGTCAGTCGACGTGTTCCGTCGATCGGATCGGCCAGCGTTCCCGACAGTTCCCAGTTCTGCAGGTCCGCATCGACGTCGTCGATCGGAGCCGTCGCGTCGTTCCCACTGAAACGCCAAGTCGAATCACGGCGAGGCTGACGCGAAACGATGGCGACCTGTCCGCCGAGCGAATCGGAAAGCGGTCCGTCGGTCGAGAGTTCATAGCCGATCGAGGTCAGGAGCTGCGGAGCGACTCCGTCGAGCGGCCGGCGTTCGAGCGATCGAGTGCTCAACGTCAGACGAATCGCGCGCGTCAGCGGCGTCGCGACTCGGGTCGTCTGATCGATGGACGACGCGAGTGGGGATCCGATCAGCTGGTGAAGCTTGAAGTCGCCGTCCTCGTCGAGCGGCCGAAGCTGCAACAGCCAGTTCGAACCGGCGTGCAGGAGTACGGCATGCTCGGGACGAATCTCGATCTCGTTCCCCGTCAGACTCGATTCGGCGATCGTCGTCCGATAGATCGGATCCTCTGCCGGGTTCCCGGCCGCATCGGCGCGGACGATCCGCAATTCGATCGTTCCGTCATGCGATCGATTGCTGAGACGAATGCGGATCAGGTCGATCAGGTGACCGGTCAGAATCGCTCCGGACTGCTCCGGCGCGGTCGGAAGCGCAAGCGGTTGGGAGATGATCTGCCCGAAGGAGACGTTGAGTGTCGACTGGGAACCCGAGAGGTCGATCGTCGTTGCGGCGGGACGAACGGTCGTGCAGGGAAGATCGTCAGCGGGTCCCGCGACCGTCGTCGGGGTGAACTCGAAATCCGACAACCCTTCGATCCAGCGGCGCTCGCTCTCTCCCTGACGCCTGACCAGCGACGCGAGGTCGTCGTCCCATCGGTAGGAGATCACATCGGGGAGTTCGCGGCCGAACGACGGCATTTCGAGTCGGAGTTCCGACTCGTTCGGCATTCGGATCGAGCGCGCCTCGACGATCTCTCGTTCCATCTGCGACAGGCGACTACGAAGGCGAAAGCGCTGCTCACCGGCGGCGGTGCCACTGGCCGAACGAGTCAGCAGGAAGAGCGTACTGCCGAGTCCGATCATCAGGATCGTTCCCGAGGCAGCCGCGATCACCACCTCGAGAAACGAAAAGCCGGGCCGGCGACCTCGACCTGACGCGACGCGACGCGATCTCGAACGACGGTAAACGGCGTCGGCTCGATCGCTCATCGGACTTCTCCGATCACGACTTCCTGTCCGGTGACCGTCACGTCGATCGAACGTCCTCCCGACGTCAGACGAAGGCTCCCTTCATCACGCAGTCGCCCCCCTTCATCGATCGACAGATGCTCGAGCGCCGCGGCTCCGAAACGGGACGACTCGATTCGGCAACCCGATTCGCCTCCGCCCAGTTCGATCGTCCAGGGAGTCGCCCGAGTCGCGGGATCGGTCGCACCGGGGAGGTAGATCCGCGCCGCTCCGACCGGCGCGATGATCTCCTGATCGAGCCCCGACGTTCGAGCCAGCTCGGTCCCCTCGAGGATCGCGCTGCGCACCCGCTCGGCCGCTTCCCGCAGTCGATGGCGACGCACCCCCTCGGCCAAGTCCGGAACGGCGATCGCGGCGAGCGTGCCGAGCATCAGCAGCACGACGAGCATTTCCAGGTACGAATAACCGCCGCGATGACGGTCGCTCTTGGCGAGAGCGCTTCGAGGGCGCAAGCAACGGGTTCGGTCGGCCATCGACGGCTCTCCCGAACTACAGCTGAGTCGAGGTCGGCGACGGTTCGCCGAGTCGACTTCCATGCCCATCACCGGTGACGCGCGGAGGCTTGACCGGAAGGTCATACTCCTTCATCACACGCTCGATCTCGCCGCGAGCACGGAAGAACGCGTCGACGATGCGCGAATCCCATTGCGTCCCCGCCCCTTCGCGCAGGATCGACTCGGCCTTCTCCGGCGGCATGCCGCGGCGATACGGTCGATCGCTGGTCATCGCGTCCCAGGCGTCGGCGACGGCCAGAATGCGGCCGTCCAGAGGAATCGCCTGATCGCGCAGTCCGTCGGGGTACCCTCGCCCGTCGATCCGCTCGTGGTGATAGAGAACTCCCGGCAGGATGTCGCGGAGCTGCTCGATATCCTGCAGGATCGCCCAACCCTCGTCCGGATGACGCTTGATCTCCTCGTACTCCTCGTCGGTCAGCTTCCCCGGCTTCCGCAACGTCGCGTCGCTGACGCCGATCTTGCCGACGTCATGCAACAGCCCCGACAGGAAGATCTTCTCGGCATAGGCATCGGAGAGACCGAGTTCCTTGGCCAGAACCTGACCGAACAGCGCGACTCGATCGCTGTGACCGCGAGTGTACTGATCCTTGGCTTCGATCGCCGAGACCATCGCACGAATGACGCTGGTGAGCAGGTCTTCCTTCTGCTTCAGCAGCGCGACATTGTGGGCATGCGAGGCGAGAATCGAGCCGGCCGAGCCGAGCAGTGCCGCCTCGGAGGTACCGAACTCCTGATGACTCTGATCGTTCAGACGTGCTTCGATATCTTCGAGTCCGAGCGAGGCCCGATTGACGGCAACCAGATAGCCGAGCGTCCTTCGCGTGCTCGCCATCTTGACGACCATCAGCCGCTCGACGTTCGGATAGCGTGCGGCCAGGGGACCTCGATCGAAGTGGTTCTGCACGTAGGGTCGGCCGCCGATCTCACGTCCCAAGGTCGCAAGCAGCGACTCGGTTGCCGCTTCCGACAGGATCGGGCAGCCGCAGGTCAGTTCGACTCGATAGGCCCCCTCGGCATCAATCGTGACGATCGACAGCTGAGCGGCCCGGACGCCCCGAGCCAGCGGTTCGATCATCGTCTCGGCCATCTGCAGATAGCCGATCGACTCGTCGGAGCACTCCAGGTACTCCGAGATCGAACGCAGAAAGGTCAGTTCCTCGAAGTCTTCGGTCACCTGGACGACGAGCGAGTCGTTGGCCCGCATCAGTTCGTCGAGCTGGCGTTCGGCGGTCCCGAACCGACGTTCGATCGCGGAACTGACCGAAACCTGCCGGATCAGCGAGACGATCAGGTTGGCCGAACAGGCAGGACAGATCAGCCCCAGATGCAGCGGGCCATGCGCATCCTTACCGCCGATCAGCAGACGCTCGACCTTCTGTTCCGGATCGGCCAAGCGATCGAACTCGCCGTTCTCGAGCGGACGGATTCGCCCACCCCAGTTCTCGAGGGCATCGGCGACCGCCATCGGCTCGAATTCTCCGAGCTCTCCGTTCCAGCGATGCCCGCCGGTGATTTCCCCGTGGTCGTCCGTTTCGATCAGCCACATCGTCACGAACGGACTCGACATCAACGAGTCGACGATCGAGTCCTGCTCGGCAGTCGCCCGACGAAGTTGCGGTTTGTCGGTCGGTGTGCGGGTCACGTCGCGAAGTTCCGTCCGAGATGGCAGAGCACCGGTGCAAGGCGACGGAGATCGATCCCCTCCGGCCACGCGGTTCGTCAACCGTAGGACACCCCGCCAGGACCGTCGGCGCAATCGAGCGTCGAAGTGCGGTCGAATGGGGTGCGAAGCAGGAGGGAGATGCCGACGGCGCCGATCGGATCGCCGCCGGCTCGACGCCTCCGGACGGCAATCCGGATTCGCTCGGATTTCGAACGAGGAGCGATTGACCCTCGAGAAATCGTCCTGGCGATTCCTTCGTGGACCGCGCCGGATCGCGACCTAGGCTAACGGCGGCCGCAAGCTTTCGGGGGTCGGAAGCGGTCGCCGCAGGTCAAGAGAATCGGATCGAGGCCATCACCATGCCGAACCGTCGTCTTCGTGGTTTCTCGCTCGTCGAACTGGTCGTCGTGATCATGATCCTGGGAATTCTGGCGGCGATCGCCGCTCCGAACTTCCTCGGCACCTCACGACGCGCTGCCGACCAGAGCCTGATCCAGACCCTTCAGGTGATCCGCAACGCGATCGACATGTATGTCGCCGAGTTCGGTGCGCTCCCCGCTGCCGGCTCCGGTGCCAACGAAACGACCTTCAAGACGGCGCTTTCGACCTACGTGCGCGGCGATTTTCCGAAGTGCACCGTCGGCACGGTCGCTCCCTCCGATACGGTCGTCATCGAAGCGCCGTCCGGATCGGAGATCGACGGAGCGAGCGGGACCGGCGGCTGGAAGTACAACCGCCTGACCGGGAAGTTCATCATCAACTTCCAGGGAAACACCCAGATCGACCCGACCAAGAAGTACGACGAGCTCTGAACCCGACGAGCGCCCCGAACGATCGCGACCTCACCGCCACGACGCCGCCTCTTCCGAGGCGGCGTTCGTCGTTTCCGGACCGCTCGACTGAATCGCCTCGCCGGCAGGTTCATCGAACGGCAGACCGCCGCGGAGAGAGACGAACGTCTGTCCCGGTCGGATCTGCTCCTCATCACCGCGCCACGACCTCCGACACGGCAAGCGACGACCTCCGGCACGGCTCGCATCGGGAGCCGGCATCGAACCGCGACCTATGTTCTGGCGTGGATTGCTTTCTCGTCCGTCGCGTGTCTCGCACCGAGAGAACCGCCTCATGACTCGCCAGGCACACATCCTGATCGCCGAAGACAACGCTGCGCTCGGCAACGTCCTGAAGTTCAATCTTCAGCGAGCCGGATTTCGGGTCACGCTGGTCAGCGAAGGCCGATCGGCGCTCGAGCATCTGGAAGCCGCTCCGTTCGATCTGCTGGTCACCGATCAACAGATGCCGTTGGTCGACGGCTCCGAAATCTGCCGGCGCATGCGATCGATGCCTCATCATGCCTCGACCCCGGTGATCCTCGTCACGGCCAAGGGGCTGGAACTGAATCTCGAAACGCTCCGAGCCGAGCTCGGCGTGGCCGCGATCTTCCCCAAGCCCTTCAGTCCTTCTGCCGTACTGCAGAAGGTCGAAGAGTGCCTGAGCGCCTGCTCGTGAGGTCGGCGATCGCCGACGCAACGCATCGCCCACGGGGATCCTGTCGTGAGTCGTCTGTCGCATTCGCCGCTCGCTCCTTCATTCCGCTCCGACGGACTCGGGTCATCGATCGGTCTTGCGCTCTTCGCCCTGAGTTGCGACAGGGGATCGACCGCGTGCGGTGACGAGACTCCGGTGACGGCTGGCGTCCCGAGCGAGCCCACCTCCCCCGCCGAACCGCCCGACGCCGCTGCGTTCGCGAATGCGTTGGTCGACGACGTCGGCGCCGAGCTGGCGACGGCAAGCGAAGGGAGTCTGCTGACGATCCTGCTCGTCTCGCTGGGAATCGCCATCGCCGCCGCGACGACGATCGCCTGGTGGAGAACGCGACGGCGACTGAAGCGGAGCGAGGCGATCCGGCGGCAACTGGCCGGCTGGGCCCGCAATCGTCAACGGGAACTGCAGGTGCTCGAACGGGTTCGCACCGAAGGCCCGGAAGGCTATGGCTGGAATCTGCTCCTCGACCGAATCGACTCGCTGATCGCCGAGGCGGACGAACGAAGCGATGCGGCGATTCCGGCGGAACGATCACTCTCCGATCCGTGCGAGATTCTCGACGATCTCCCTGACGGCATCGCCGTCTTCGACGAGACCGGCCATATTGCCTATCTGAACGACAACCTTCAGGCACTGCTCGACGAACGAACGCGCGAGCGCATGCCCGCCGGTTCCGCCGATCGATCCCGAACGGCGAACGCGATGGGGGGATCCCAGGGACCGAACGAGGAGATCGGTTCGGCCACCGTCGTCATGGAGACTTCGACCGCCGCGGATCCGACGCGGGCACTCGCCGGTCTGCACGATGACGGCTCGCTGATCGTACGCAAGCCGACCGTGACGATCCTGGAAGGGGAGCGCTCGATCGGCAATCGCATCCTGCGTGTCGCGCGACATCCTCGATGGAATCCGTCGACGCGAGAGCTTCGCGGAACGATCTGGATCGTCCGTGACGTCACGCAGCAGAAGCTCGCCGAAAAGATGCGCGACGAGTTCCTGGACAGCGTGACGCACGAACTGCGGACCCCGCTGACTTCGATCCGTGCCTTCTCGGAGTTGCTGCGCGACGATCCGAAGATGCA